>JAEMRK010000005.1:0-46406 GCA_016463375.1 Parachlamydiales bacterium
TGGGTCAAAATTACATCAGAAATGATTTATAGAATATCTAAAAATACTCTAAACATACTCACAGACTATTTTAATGAAAAATTATGAAATATCAATTCAGATTTTATGTTAAAGACGTTCTATAGATTGAAAAATACAAACGCTTTTATTTATAAACTATTTTCTTTAAGAGAGAGAGCAAAAAAAAAACCGAACATTTTGTTGATCAAACAATATGTTCGGGTAAAATGCCCAGAATAGGACTCGAACCTACACACCTCGCGGTACCAGAACCTAAATCTGGCGTGTCTGCCAATTTCACCATCTGGGCATAAAACGTATCCTTTATAGACTTTAAGAGGAATTTAGGTCAAGCAGGTAAATTAATTAAACCACAGATTTTGCAACAAAAGTTTAAGAAAAAATAATCAAGCACCTCCCTCTCACGTAACTATTGTAAAAACCAAAGTGTTTCTGTATAGTGGACGTCTTATAAAAACTATGCGTCGCATTTTTAAGGAATCGTTCCTATGTTAAGTTTATTAAATGTTATGAAAACAACCAAAACTTTTGCTATAACACCTATAGAGGGCTCAAAAGTTAAATTCGATTCACGTAAAGCCAAAAACATTTTTGCAGCATCTGTCATCCCTCAGATACCTCCAAGACATCTTGAAAAAGATGTTTCTATTCAGATCAAAGAAACCTCAAAGATTGGTAAAACGGCTAAGAACATCCTTAATTTAGGATCTTGGAAAAAAAATCCGTTTGAAACATTTAAGCAAACTGTTCATGCATCAATTGAAAAAGTTACAAAAAAAAGTGATCAGGACATAAGCACAATCGAAGATCGCTACGCTAAAATGAAGAATTTTGTAGCTGAACATCAAGCTAAAATGGCTAAGCAAAAAGCTGAACATGAAAAATTATTTCCGAACGAATCAAGACGTCCGACCATAATCAATAATGATCTAAATGAGCTTGAGCAATTATCTAACGACGACATCCCAGCTCATTATTCAAAAGTTCGCAATGATTTAAGCAAATCTTTAGATTTAGAAAATGATTTTATTGGCTATAAACCTCCTGTAAATTTAAATCCTGAAGCTCCTGATTTAAAAATTAATAAAGATGAAACTAAAGCTGATATTACCAATAAAGGCACTATTGCCTCTCGTGGTTATGAAGCTATGTGGAGACAAATAGATACAATCGAAGGTTTGATGCACTCATTCTTCGATCGCATGGAAGGTAATAATAGCAATATCAGTTTACTTGATCGCTTGAAACAAATATTGAGTTTGTCTAAAGGCGATATTAAATGGAAAGACAATCCAGAACTTAAGGGCCTCTTTGATGAAGCTGCAAAACTTGGTTTAAAACTTCCAACGGGTGATACTCTTAACGAAGAAGATCGTTACCGCATTATGCAAAACATTGATGGTTGTAAAGATACTTTCGTTGGCGCTAATGAATCAGCTCAGCTCAGAATGCAGATGTACCAAAATGCTTTGAAGTTCATGTATGAATGTTTATCTAACTTCAACAAGTTCTTCCACGATATTTGTGAAACATTTGCACGTAATGTTTCAACTCGCTAATTAAACGCGTGTTTTTTGAGGATTGCTGACATGAATGAACAAATTGATATCAAACAGATGTTGAAAGACATTCCGTTGGAGCAATTTAATGGTGCCATTTGTCCGCAAGAAACACTCAATATTGATGAAAATCAAATCAACGCTCTTTATAAAGATGCCTACGATTTATACGAAGACAATCAGTTCACTGAATCGCGCGAGCGCTTCAGTGAACTGGTGACTCTAAATCCTTGGAATACGACATATTGGATGGGACTTGCAGCTTCACTGCATTTAGAGGTGCAACTAGAGCCTGCTTTACAAGCTTATGCGGTAGCTGGTCTTTTAAATGATAAAGACCCCCACCCCCATTTTTATGCAGCCCAATGTTTAACGTCTTTAAATCAACCAGAAGAGGCGAAAAAAGCTTTAAATGAGGCTTTTGTTCGATCAAATGGTCATTACGAATACTTATCGTTAATGCAAAGAATTCGTATTATGCAAAACCAATTAGAAGGAAATTCTCCTTTATGAGTAAAATTGATCCAAGACCTTTTTATGATTATACTGGTAAGACCAGCTTCGAAACAAAGAGTGCGACTGAAACGGCTCACCCAATTGTAGAAACACCCCCTATTGAAAAGCCATATTTAGCAAGACCTATATCTGCATATGAACGCCAAACACTTGCAAACCATGCTTATATAGTTGGTGAAAAACAACACACGACCATGGTCAACTCTTTTCAAACCAACAGTGCTTATGTTGATAAGTTGAAAGAGCAAAGCCAAAAGCTTCGTGAAGATATTAAAGCTGAATTTGAAAAAGCCGTTGAAAAAATGAAATCGGCTAAAACATGGGGTATTATTTCAGATATTGCTTCTGCTTTAAGCGCAGCATTTTCAATAGCACTCGGCATTGGTGCCTTAGCAACTGGCGGAGGTGCGATTGTTGGCTCTATGCTGATTGCAACTGGTGTGATGACGATTAGCAATTTACTTTTAAATAAAACAGGCGTTTACGATCGCTTAGCCAATTATTTAGCTAAAGGCGATAAAAAACAAAAAGCTCATTACCTAAAAAACATACAGCGCTGGACAATGGTCGCATCAATTGTTTTCTCAGTTGTCACATTTGGTGTCAGTTTTCAATTCAGTGCTGCTGTTAAAACAATTTCAATACTTGATATATTAGTTAATGCAGGTCAAGGAGCTTCACAGCTCGCAGCTGGCACTACATCTTTTGCTAAAGGTGTCAGAGAGTACCAACGCGATAAAATTGAAGCTGGTGCACAACTCATGGAATCTCAAAAAGAAGAAATCACTCGACGCCAAAATGACGAGTTTTCAGAATTGAAAAACGGTGCATCTAATGAAGCTTCAATCTTAGAACAAACTTTAAATCTTCTGTCCACTCTGTCACAAATTTGCAGAACGACACTAAAAAATACTAAAATATAAGGAGTCATTTTTATGACTAAAGTTCTTCCTTACCAAACAGGCCTAAACGTTGTATACAATCCACAACCTCTTATAGCAAAAAAAACTGCAGCTGATTTGAAGCCATCTCTATTACTACGCATGGTTGCGCTTGGACAAGTTCTAATGACAATGGCGCGCAATAATAAACAAACTGAGCAACAAAGAGCTGCAAATCTTCGAGAAAAAGATCTTGGTGCTGCTGACGAATTGAACGCTAAACAAAAGCAACAAGCTAAGATTCTATTAGCAATTTGCTGTGTGACTTTTGCAGCTTCTATGGTTTCAACAGCGACTTCATTGGGTGGCTCAAAGCTTTTAACCAATCGCAACCTACCAGCTAATTATTCAGGTATGTCTCCAGCAGACCAGGGTAAAGCGATGCAAAAAGCTCAAGAATTGGCTACACAGACTGCATCTCAAATTAGCCAAGGCATCAACGGATTATCACACAGTATTGAATCGACATCTGGTGTCGTTCAATCTGCATACAATGGCGATTTAGATGTTATCCGTACTAAGAAACAGCTAATTGAGAGTGATCTTCAGCAAACACAAAATGCTAAAGATGCTGAAAATGCACGTATCCGTGAATCTAAAGATATGGTTGATGGTATGGCACAGAAATTTGCTGAAATATCTCGTGCATTCCAACAAGCAGGCTAAAGTCTTCTTTGCACAAATACCTCTGCTATCCCCCAGGGATACGCAGAGGGAAATACTTTCTCTAATTTGAAATTATTTGAATAGTCAGTTATAGGGTAGCTCACTGTTACAACTTGTGCACCAGATGGTAGACTTTCCATTTTTTTAGTGAGTCTTTGAACAAACTCATCTTCAAAACAGCTTCCATATAAATAGACCCAAGTACTTTTAGAGTAATCGGTATCAAGTAAGTCTTTGCAAGAAAATTTCAATTCGTGATTTTTTTTGACGATTCGATTAGCGCGACTGATAAATATTGGGTTATGGTCGACTCCTGTGGCATTGCATCCAAAAAAGGTGTTTAACCACATAGTAGTTTGACCGATACCACATCCAAGATCTAATACATTGTCTGTATTATTAAGACTCGTTTCTTTAGCTATTTTATGAAGTGTTGATAGAGGTGTATGCCCGTAGGTGAATATATCGCTATCACCTTTTTTCACTAAAAACTCTTTACTAACTTTATATGGGCTTTGAGTGAGATAGGCCGTTTTAAGTTTCCAGTTCATTTTACGAAATTTTGGATGGCGATGGTAATGTACAAAAGTGTGCACTGCCTCTTTTACATGATGCCATTGCAAACTAAAATAAACTCTAATCCACTCTTTAATCTTCACCAGTTCACCTTTTGACCGATGTTAAGCACTCTAAAAGATGTGAAATCAATATTAGATTTTTCTAAATACTTATACAAATCATAAGGGGGCTGATCCATTTTCTCTTCTGCTAAATTGAACGTTTTCCAGTGGGAGGCTATACTCAATTTACTATTAACATCTTGATGAATAAAAACGGCCTCTTCAGGACTACAATGGACGCAAGCCATAAGTTTTTTGGGCGAATAAGCTCCAATTGGTATAATACTTAAATCCATAGACTCAAAACGATTACCAATATCTAAAAAATCAACCGAATTATAGCCAGTATCTCCAGCAAAATAGAATCGTTTTTCCTTATTTTCGACAACCCATCCACCCCACAAAGAACGATCAGTATCAAAAAATCCACGACCCGAAAAATGCTGAGCTGGCACAAAGTGAAATATCAAATCACAATTTGATAATTTGACAGTTTCCCACCAGTTGCATTCAGTAACATTTTGAACACCGAGCTTAACCATCAGCTTTTTAACGCCTTTGGGTACTAACCAATGAGTTGATGGACTATGTTTAACAAAGTATTTTACGACATATTTATCTAAATGGTCGTAATGATTATGACTAATTAAAACGACATCGACTGGTAAAACAGATGATATATCGAGAGCTGGGTCAACTTTTCTTTTGGGACCTAAATTCTTAAATGGTGAACAACGCAAACTAAAAATTGGGTCTGTTAACAATCTATAATTATCAAAATTTAACAAAAAGGTACTATGATTGATCCATTGTACCCAAGAATGGTCTTCATTTATAGAAACAAATTGATTAGGATACTTAAAATTATTAGGTGGTGCTTCTAAAGCATCATTATTGTTGTATAAACCTAATAACCAAGCAATCAATGGCCAAGTTTTTCTTGGTGGTATATGTGGGTTTTTGTAAAAATCGCTCAATTTTTAAAACCTTGTAATTAATTATAATACATAAAATAATTAGGTTAAAAAATAAAGAGGCAAAATTTATGCCTTCCATTCTTTTCGTTTGCCAAGCAAATATTTGCAGATCTCCAGCGGCAGAAGCTATTTTTAAATATTTAGCAAAACAACGGGGTCTTTTATCTAAACTCAATGTGAGTAGTTGTGCTATTTCAGCTGATAAGTTGGGTAGTCATCCCGATCCTAGAATGTGTAAAACCTTAGAAGAAAGAAGAATTGATATTGATGGTGAAGCTAAATTGTTTAAATTAGCTTATTTCCATGAATACGATTATATATTAGCCGCTGATCACTTAGTATTAAACGTACTTCATTATAGAGCTAGATCTGCTCAAGAGCATGCAAAAATTCATTTGATGACAGAGTTTTGCGAAAATCTTAAAGGTCAAGATATTCCCGATCCTTATAGAAAGGCGGGATTAGAAGGATTTGAGGAGGTGTGCGACATACTCATCGTTTGCTGCCATCACCTTCTGGATCTTTTATACCCTAACAGTGCTAAGAAAAAACCTGTAAGGCATTAATAATTGGTTTAGGCAATTGAAAGACAACATCTTCGTTAGTAAAGACGACGTCTTCGACATCTGTTACACCATAATCAATAAGAGCTTTAATACAGCCTTGAACAACATCTTCTGGCGTTGATGCACCTGCTGTTAAACCAATTGCTTTGACATTCTTCAACCAAGATGGATCAATTTCTTCTTTGATATTAATCAAATGTGCTTTGACACCCCTTAATCGAGCCACTTCACATAAGCGGTTTGAATTAGAGCTTGTTGGATCACCGATAACCAATACTAAATCAACGCTTTCAGTAATTTCTCTTAGAGCCATTTGACGATTTGTCGTTGCGTAGCAAATAGAAGAAGAAGGCAGCGTTTCAATTTTAGGATATTTTTTTAACAAAGACTCAGTCACTGCTCTCACGTCATCTAAACTTAAAGTCGTTTGAGTTAAATAAAAAAGTTTAACGTCAGGCCCAAAATTTAATTTTTCAACATCATCTTCGCATTCGACAATTGTTGTTTTCTCAGGAGCTTCGCCAGCAGTGCCGATCACTTCAACGTGATTACGATGACCAATTAAAATAATTTGATAACCTTTGTCGGCAAAGCGTTTGGCAGCGGAATGAACTTTTGTGACTAAACCACAAGTAGCGTCGATTTCAATTAATCCACGTTCTTTTGCTTCTGCCCGCACGGATGGTGGAACGCCATGTGCTGAGTAAATCACTCTTGACCCAGCAGGAACATCAATGAGCTCTTCAACAAAGACAGCGCCCTTAGATGACAGACGATCGAGTACATGTTTGTTATGAACTATACCGTGCTTGACATATATTGGTGCTCCCCAAAGCTCTAAAGCTTTTTCGACTGTCTCGATAGCACGTTCAACTCCCGCACAAAATCCACGCGGTTTAGATAAAAATAATTTCATAAATTAACCCTTAAAATTAAGGGCCAAGTGTAGCCTATATGAACAATTTTAAGCAAGGTCGGCAGCGCACCGAAATCCATAAGTGCGGTTAACTGTACCTGGATTATTACGATGCCTATGAGATGAGCGTAAATCTTCTTTTAAACTCTTCCAACAACCGCCACGCAACACGCGATACACGCCTTGAATAGGACCTTGAGGATTGTCTGGTTCTTGAGCTGACACTGTATAATAGTTATAATCGTACCAATCTTGGCACCATTCATAGACATTACCTGCAACATCGTACAAACCATAGCCATTCACTGCATAGCTCATAACAGAAGTTGTATCAGCACTAAAGAAGTTAGCTTGGCTCTTCTCAATCTCTTCACCAGTAGGATATATCGCATCTTCTAATCCACCAAGTGATGCAATTTCCCATTCTGCTTCAGTGGGTAATCGTCTACCCACCCATTTAGCATAAGCTAGTGAACCATACCATGTCACGCCAACTACAGGATGCTTTGCATATCCAGATTCGATGCTTAGTCTACCAGAAGATCTGCGAATACGTGATTCGCGAAGGCGAATCATATCGTGATTGTGATGATCTTTTTCTCCCCCTAGCGCTTCAATAAAGCGAACAAACTGTTCATTCGTAACAGGATGGATGTCGATTGCGAATCCTGACACATTAACCTGATGACGTGGCATTTCATCGCGACTTCCATGAGGACTTCCTCTAAAATAACGACCACCTGGTACAACAATCATTTCGGTACGTATAGGATCAGTTAAAGGATTTTGTCTTCTTTCAGGCTCGTAATGAGTTACTGTTGATTCTCGAACCATTTGAGATAAGACAGAGGTTGTTACAACTGGTTGTAATGGCTTATCTAATGATGGACCATCTGATTCTGATAAAGCAGTTGGTGCTTTAGTTTGAGTACCAGCAGGTGCTAAAGCAACTTCTGGCTTATACATTTTAGCCATCGGCGCCATCATTGGAGCTGGCTTAGGCGCTGGATTAGCTGGAGCATTTTGAGCAACATTCAAAGTTGGTTGGGCAAAACCTGTGGGGACCATTGATGGTGCAACATTTTGTGATTGGCTTTTAACCAGTTTTTCTTCGAATTGCAAACGTTGAGCTGGCTCTGCTTTACCGTGTTGGCATTGTTCCAATGCTTCTACTAAAAGGGCCGGTCTATTAACCGGATCTTTTTGTAAGCATTTTTGAATGAGTACATCCCACTGCATTTTATATTCAGGCGCTTTAGAACTAATTGTTTCAAATGCACCCTCTGGGTATTCACCTGTGATCATGTAGTAAGCTAAGACACCAAAAGCATAACTATCGACTTTAGCGTCGATGGGACGAGGATCATCTAAACGTTTTTGTTCGGGTGCTAGAAAATACCAATTTTGTAAAAAAGAGGCATGTAATATGGATAATTTAGATGAGTCGTTTGGTGTTGAGGGATATCGCTCTTGTCCTGGTTGACCACTAACGGCAACGGTTGGAACAATTCCTAATGCATCAGCCAATACTTTATAAGTTCTTGTTAAAACATTACCCATACCAACTATACGCGATAGACCAAAATCTGATAAGAAAAGCTCCGGTCCCCCTTTACCTTTACCAACTAGTACATTATTGAGCTTGATGCCTCGATGAGCTGCTTTATGCCCACCGACTTGTTTATTGTGCGCATAATCTAAAGCATCGGCTAATGGACGCAATAACCTCATAAGCTCATCTTCACTCAAACGCTGCTTACTATCAGCCATAAATTGTACAAGATTTGTTGTTTCCCCAACAGAATCTACAATACAATCGGTAACTAAGAAATATGTGCCTGAAGATGAAGAAACATTATGAATTTTAACAATGTTGGGATGGTCTAGAGTTGATAAAATTTTAACTTCATCTTCAAAGCGCTGAATAAATCCGCGCTCACTTGCTAACTCTTCGGGTAAAACTTTTAAAACATAGTGACGCTTCATGAAGCGATGCTCAGCCAAAAAAACAGTACCTAAAGCACCCTGTCCAATTTGTTTGATAACCGTGTAGTCTCCGAGCATGCGCGTTGTAGCTGTCATAGGCGTTTCTTGGGCTCCTTATCATCGTTTGATGTGGTCTTTGCTACCGTTTTTAAATAAGCTTCTGCAGATTGCAATGCACGACTGTAAGGATAATGCAATTTTGCAAGATCAATTACTGCCTGAGCAATTTCATTATGCCCATCATTAACTGCTTCGTAAACATAAGGCATAATGTCTTTTCTTGAAAGTATCACCTGATTTTCAATAAGGTTTTTTAATAATTGGATGCGTTTTTCTTTATATTGGCTATTTTTTTGCATCAAAACCATAGCTAATTCATATAAATTCGATTCTTTAGGATTTTTTTTAATCGCAATTAAAATAGACTCTATAGCCTTTTTTCTTTCTTTTTCTTTTTTATTAAGATCCCCCTGCTTATCCATTAATTTGACATGCAGAATACTTCTTGTTTTATCGACCAAATAAAAATCAGGATGTTTTTGATAAGATTTGTAAAAACGTTGAAAAAACTCGCAATAAAGACCAAGGTTAGCCTGCGCTAATGCCACAGAAAAATTTAAAAGAACATATTCAGGATGGTCGTCAGCTATTGGTTTAAAATAATCTATGACTTCTTTAGCTCCTAAAGAAACCGATGCAGCTTGTTCTGACTTTTGAAGAGCTTCATGAAAAAGCATGAGATCTTGTTCATCAACCTCATATTTAAATTCGTCAGTTTTTTTGTTGAGTGCATCCAAAAAAACAAAAAAAGATTTCTCTTCTTCTTGAGCCCTATTGTAGCTAACGGCTAATCTTACCAGTAAAGGTCCTGGGTTTTGACTATAGCTAAGAGCTTTTTCATAAAACTTGCAAGACTCTGTGTAGTCTTCATTTTTAAAAGCTTCTTTAGCTTTTTTTTCATAATTGGCTTCTGTAGCCGGTCCATTTAATAGGCAAAAACCAACAGATAGCAACGAAAGAGAATAAGAGAAAATTTTCACGGATTCACTAGTTAAAGTTAAAAGATGTCTAATAACTCATCATATTGCCAAAATCCCTATCAATCGAAAAGCAAAAATGAGTTTTTGAAAATTTAAAGTTTATATTTGGGCTTGTTTAGCTTCTGAGGCGCTCGTGTTTTAAAAGGTTTTGTGATAGACTACTCGATTATTTTAAATCACAGGAAAAGTCGATGTTCGATAGACGTACCATTATTTTTATCTTAGCACTGGCAGTGACATTCTTTGGGGTTAATGCTTATTTTGGTCCTAGAGAAGACAAATCTAAAGCGCGCACCGAAGAGGTGCAACAAACAAAACAAATTGTTGCTCCCACTAACACTCATCTAGAACAAGAACAACTCTTTGTTTTAGAAAATGACTACATACAGTTAGTTTTCTCAAATCGCGGCGGTGCTGTTAAAGAAATTAACCTCCCATTTAAAACCGCTCAAAATCAAAAAAGTGTTGTTCTTCCTATCGGTTTTGACCGTGAAATGGCCAAAGATTACCCTTATAATGACCAATTTCCCCATGGAAATTATACAACATTTGATGGGACGGCTAAACAGGGACAAACTGGTGGATACTACCCTTTAATTCGTAGAGATTTAGTTACTGATAATCGTGGTAACGAAACAATAATACCAGCTCGCCTTTATGCTTTAAACATTGTTTCTGATTATCCAGAGATGGCAGAAATGATTTACACAGTTAAAGAGTTTACAAACTCTCAAATTGTGTTTGAATCAACGCAACAAAATCGCCGTATCTCCAAAACATTTTCTTTGCAACAAGGTGGCGACGTTGCTCCTTATATTTTAGATCTAATTATAAATGTTGAAGGAGAGAGTCGAGGTCTATGGTTAACTTCCGGTGTACCCGAAGTCGAACTTCTATCTGGTAGTTCAACTCCAACTTTGAAATACCGCATCACTCGGAAAGGTAAAGGCGAAGTCGAAAAAATTGATTTGCCTAAAGACAAAGAAGCAATATCTGTGACATCTACATTCCCTGATTGGATAGTTAACTCCAATGGTTACTTAGGAGTCATTATGGATCCTAAAGATGTGGCCACACCCGGTTACAAAGTCCAGTATGTTCCTGGTAGCATTGCTCCAACTCGTTTACTTGATATCGATAAAGAATATGACCGTTTTAAGGCTAAAGATTATCCAGGTTACATAATGCAATTACCACTGCGAGCAACGGGTGGCGAAATGCATTATCGTATTTTCGCAGGCCCCTTTGAAGATACAATTTTAAAACAAGTCGATAACCGCTTTACTGATAGCAATAACGGAAATCCAGACTACACTGCGTGCCAAACATTCTTTGGTTGGTTTTCTTTTATATCAGAGCCATTCGCAAAATTTTTGTACCTGTTGATGAGTATGTTTTACAAGTTGACACATTCGTGGGCTTTTTCAATCGTATTACTGACAGTTGCATTAAGAATTATGCTTTATCCTCTTAACAGCTGGTCAATGAAGTCAATGCGACGCATGCAAGAGCTTTCACCAGAAGTGACAGCTATTCAAGCTCGTTACAAAAAAGACCCTAAAAAAGCTCAAATGGAAGTCATGAATTTGTACCGTACAAAGAAAGTCAATCCATTTACAGGATGTCTTCCTTTGTTAATACAAATGCCCTTCTTAGTCGGTATGTTTGATCTTTTAAAATCAACTTTTGAATTACGCGGCGCAGTTTTCATTCCTGGATGGATTGATAACTTGACTGCTCCAGACGTTTTGTTTAGTTGGAATTACCCAGTACCATTCTTTGGAACGGAATTTCACCTGCTACCTTTCTTGCTTGGCGGCGTGATGTTCTTACAACAAAAAATGAGCTCTACATTGCCAAAAGACAAATCGCTGTTAACAGACCAACAACGTCAGCAACAATTTATGGGCAATATCATGGTGCTTGTATTTTCTGTGATGTTCTACCACTTCCCATCAGGTTTAAACATTTATTGGTTATGCTCAATGCTTTTGGGAATAGCTCAACAATGGTTTACAAATCGTACGATGAAAAAGACTCAAAATACACCGCAAGTGACGATCGTCAAATAAGAATTTTATCCCCCTCTTTCGAGGGGGATAATCACTACCTCTTTATATCTACTTCTCTAAAATCTACTTCTCCTAAAGGAGATGCAAAAACACCCGTCACATAATCTTTTTTCAAATAACCATGAGCTTCTGTGTAAAGAGGAGCTATTGGCATTTCATTTAGCAAAAGCTCTTCTGCCTCTCTTAAAAATTCTTTGCGCTGTAATAAGTTGAGTTCGTGATCAGCAGATTCTAATAAAGTAATAAAGCGAGGATGCTCCCAACCTGTATCGTTAATAACGTCTGCTTTATATTTTAGATAATGTAAGTTACCCATTGGATCATTAAAATTAGGAGACCAGGCATAACAGCCAATTTGATAGTCTCTTTCGTTTAAACGATCTAAATAGATATTCCATTCACATGTTTCAATCTCAACTGTAAAACCAAATGTTAAACGCCACTGTTCCTGGATAGCTTGTGCCAACATCACATGACGATCTGGTATAGTTAATACCATTTTGGGAAGCTGATCCACTGTCATTTCCATCTCTACTAGAGATTCATTAAAAAGCTTTCTAGCCATTTCTACGTCATGATCTTTAAAACATGGTGAATGATGAAGACCCATCGAGGAAGGTATGAAATTTGTTTCAACGCATTGGCCCTCTTTTAAGATATTGTCAACAATTGCTTGCCGGTCGATTGCATATGAAAATGCTCTGCGCATTTTTGGATTATTAAATGGAGCCCTATCTACATTAAAGACATAAAGAAAAATAGAGGTAGATGGAAAATTATTAAACTTTTTAGCAGCTCGAAATTGAGGTATTGCATTAACAGGCAATTTGGTTAAAGGATCTCCAACCCAATCCACTTCACCCCTTTCAAAAAGCATTAAACTTGTTCGCTCATTGGGCGATATGATGAAACGTATTTTATCAATTTTTACTTCATCGCAATTCCAATACTTATCGTTCTTGACAACTTCAATGAAATCTTTAAGTTTTCGATCATGTAAGATAAAGGGACCATTGTAAACAGCATCAGCTACTAATGGGCCTGTTGGATTTTTTTCTGCTACTGACTTACAAACAGGTGCATATACACCAGAAGTCATCATCTCTAAAAAATAAGGAGCTGGATGTTCAAGTGTAACGAAAAGTGTTTTAGCATCTAGTGCCTTAACTCCCACGTCTTGTATAGAGCAATGACCTTCTTTAGCAGCCTTAGCATTTTTAATAAGATACATAATGTATCCCGAAGTCGATGGAAAATCATGGTCAATCACTTTCTTCCATGAGTATTCAAAGTCAAAAGCTGTTACTGGTTCACCGTTGGACCATTGAGTATCTTTTAATGTGAATGTATAATTTAAACCATCATCAGAAACTTTAACGTCTTTTGCAACTGCAAAATGAGGTTTACCATCAGAGCCCTCGCGCATTAAACCTTCGTAGAGTAATCTTATATACACTTGGCTTGCTCGATCACCACCAATACGCGGATCTAGGGAATATGGGTCATCTTTTGCGCATATTTTTAAAACTTTTTCTTCATGTTTATTTTTAATATTATGATCCGACTGTTGGCAAGCACTTGAGGCCAACAACAGCAATGCAGTTATTAAAAATTTATATTGTTTCATTTGTTATTAGTTCCTATTGCTTAAATTAATCAAAATAAGTCCATTTAAAATCGACCATTCCTATTGGAGTAGAAAATACACCTTTCACACGTTCTTTTTTAAAAAAAGTATTAGCGAAATAATACAATGGTAAAATGGGCATCTCATCCAACAGTAGCTCTTCTGCCTTCCTGAGGTATTGGCGTCTTGTCTCAATATCAATTTCCAAATCGGATTGATTGAGTAAAGCTTCATAACGTAAATTTTCCCAACCTGTATGGTTGATAGGGTTATCACGAAATTTTTGGTATTCTAAATTATATATAGGATCGTTAAACCACGAATCCCATCCCCAAGATGCCATTTGATATTCGCGCAGTATCAATTTATCCATATGTTCAGTCCAGTAACAGCAATCAATTTCCATATCTAAATCAAAGACCTCTTGCAATTGTTGAAGAACTAATTGCGTAACCAATTGAGATCTCGGAGTGCAAGACATAATGATTTTAGGTAAATGTGATCTATCAAGTCCTAACTCATTTAAACCCTCTTCAAAGAGCTGGCGTGCATTTTGAAGATCATTATCTTTTAAATAAGGTGTTTGCCTGAGCAGAAGATTTTGTGGCAAAATACTCAAGGCAGGCTTCTCACCACCTTGTAATACTGTCTTGATGATAGATTCTCGATTAATGGCTGTGCCAAATGCTCTTCGAATTTTTGGGTGATTAAAAGGAGGCGCTTTAACATTAAATAAATACCAAAAGACAGAAGCTGCAGGGTAAATTCCCAATCTCTGTTCTTTATGTAATTGCGGTACTAATTCGACTGGTAAACTAGACATCGGTTCACCGATCCAATCTAGATCCCCTTTTTCAAATAACATCCACGCTTTGCGATCGTCGCTAATAATTGTTAAAACTAAACCATCAAGCTTAACTGCTGCCTTATCATGATAATAAGGATTTTTAACTAATTGCAGACCTTTTTTAATTTCCCATGACGCTAATTTGAAAGGTCCATTACATATAAATTCTTGAGGATTGATCCATGGACCACTTTTTTGATCCATTCTAGAATTAATTGGAGAGTAAATAGGGTTTGCTGTGCATTCTAAAAAGTAGGGCGCTGGATGTTCTAATGAAACATGAAGTGTTTTATCATCTAGTGCTTTTACACCAACGTCATCTAAACTCCCCTGACTTTCTTTAGCTTTTTTTGCATTCTTTATGACATAAAAAGCATAGCTGTAAACGCTTGAAAAATGAGGGGTCAGTACCTTTTTCCAAGCATATTCAAAATCATCTGCGGTAATTAGCTCACCATTAGACCAATAAGCTTCTCTTAAATAAAAAGTATAATTACAAAGGTCTTTTGAAATTAATACTTTTTCAGCAAGAGCGGGTATAGCATGCCCTTCATCATCAATTCGCATCAAACCTTCGAATAGCTGGAAAAGTATGGCTTGAGATCTTCTATCTCCAGCAATACGGGGATCTAAAGAAGATGGATCATTTTTTACAGCAATGCGAAGAAATCCGCGTTTCTTAACCAAATTCGATACATTCGTTTGGGACAATTTAGCGCTTTTAGATGGAAGATATTCAGTATAAGATTTTACAAGCTCTTCCCTAACTCCTCGCCATAATGCTTTTGTAAGATAAGGTTCAGTGATATTTTTTTTTCCAATGGAGGCATTTAAAAAATCGATTTTTCCAATCTCTGAAATAAATACATCATTGATATTTTCTTTTAACATGTACTGGAAGGTATTATTCATGATAGAAAACAAAGGTGTTTCTTGCATGATGATCTCTTCAGCTTTTTGTAAAAACGGAAGCCTTTTTTTAGGACATGAAATTTGATCAGCTAAATTCAAAAGTTCTGTAAAGGCTTTATTTTCCCATTGCGATGCATTCATTTCGTAATCAGGATAACGTAAAAAATTCAAAAAATACATTGGGTCCTGAACCCAGGAGTACCATGTTGAAACACCCATTTGAAAATCTTTACTACTTAAACGATCCAAAAATACACGCCAGGGTAAAAGCTCAATATCAACAGTAATTCCTAAAACATCGTACCATTGCTTGACAACAGCTTTAGACATTTCTAATCGAATCTCAGATTGAACAACAATCATCGTTAATTTGGGTAAAGTTTCAAATGTCATTCCACATTCTAAAAGACCTTCCAAAAACAAATTCTTTGCGATGCCATGATCAATTTCATCAAAATAAGATTTTTCACTAATACGTAAATGAGTCGGTAAAAAACCTGTAGGAATTTTAAATTGTCCGCAAAAAGTCTCATTAACTAATTTTTTTCGATTTAGAGCTAATGATAAAGCTTGTCTCACTTTAGCAGATGTAAACGGCTCAAGCCGGGTGTTAAACTCGCATTGATGGACACTCATGGGATTTGATAAAATCACGTTGTCAGTAGTTTTGGGAAACTTTATACGGGATAATGGGATTTCCACCAGTGGTGCGCCAATATAGTCGACTAAATTCTGATCATACAAATTTAAAGCCTTATAAATATCATCAACTAATGTGACATCAATACGCTCTAAATTAATCGTATTAGCAGACCAATATGAAGGGCTTTTAATGACTTGAAGAGTATGATGACGCTTCCATTCGGCAAGTCGAAATGGGCCATTACAAACATAACCGTCACCTGGATAATATGCCCAATCAGGTCCTAACTTATCAACTTCATGACAGATTGGGCTAAAAAGCCAAAGAGTCGTTAACTCATGAAAGTAATGGTTGGGATGTTCAAGATCGACTATCAGCGTATCATCATCTAATGCATGTACTCCTAAATCATCTATAGAACATTTTCCTTCCTTGAGTAACCTGGCATTCTTAATAGAATCAAAAAGGTATGAAAAGGGAATGGCTAATTCTGGCCGCAACATTGACTTCCATGCATATTCAAAGTCGTATGCTTTCACTTTTAATCCATTAGACCAAAAAGCGAGCCTTAAATGAAAAGTATATCTTTTATAATCATCGCTGACATCAAATGATTTGGCCATAGCAAATTCAGGCTTACCATCTTTGCCAAGACGCATCAATCCTTCAAACAAAAGTTTGATGATCATTTCAGCTGTCCGATCAAGTCCGCTACAAGGATGTAAAGAAGATGGTGAGGCCTGCATGCAAACCCTTAAAACCTGCTCTTGACCTTGCTGTATAGACCAATTCAATAAACATTGTTCTATGACGCGACAAAAAGTTAGCCTTTCTGCATCATCTGAATTAGTGAAAATAAAACCAAGGTAGGACAAATCACCAACTTGAAATGTGGTCCATACCAATTCTGATTCTTCATCCATTAGACTTTGCAATTGTACAAAAAGTTTTTGTACAAATGAATTATCATAAGCTCTTATCATCACTAAGACGCAATCGTCTTGATGATAAGTCTTCCAAATAAAATTTTCGCGACGCTTCTCTTCGTATTTAAATAAATCAATGAACAGATTAAACAATCGTTTAATAATTTTTGGACATAAGAGACTTTGAGTAATAGCAGGAGAAATTGAGTAAAACAATGTTTCTAAAAATTGTTCGTATTCTTTTTCTTCATCCTGAAGTAACAATTTAACATCAGCTAAAACTTGGTTCTGCTTTATGATCAGCCCGCCGTTATAATCTCTAATATCGCCAATGACGCTTAGTAATGTAGAAACGACATTCTCTCTTGCTTTGTATAAATCGACTGTATGATCTTTGCGTAAATAATTTTCCTTTTCAAAGGTCAGTGTGAAAACATTAGCTTCTTTTGGATACCGCTTACGAACATTTCCCATTGTTTTGGTTTGCTCTCTTGAAAACTTAACTTTAGCCGATACTTTTCTAAATAAAGTTGACAAGTCTTCTTCACCGTCTTTTAAAATGCGCAAGAGTACAACATTGTAAACAAGATTTTGTGATGTCTGCTTTTGAAATGATATAATAACTTGCGGTATGTCATGCACAAAACGCAGTTCACGACTTAATGTCATGATATTACGCATGACCTCTTCTTCATTACGAGGCATAAAAACTGCAGGCATTAACTGCTCAACACACCCTTTAAGCTCATCGGGTAACATTTTTTTTAAATTTTGAATTTCTAGTAGTGTAAAAGCTGTTTCATCTTTTTTTTCGACTTCTAAATAGTATTCACAAATACCATCATGACTTTCTTGCAAACACAAAAATGATTGTGGAATGGCAATAACATGAGGTATGAACCTCCTTAGAGCATTTAAAATGTGTCTTTCTTCAAAAAGTTCATATCCCTTTGCAAAACTTAAAGCAATAATTAACCCAAGAACTTTTTTCGAACCAAATGAGTAATGCAATTGCGTGAGAGCTAGCTTCAAACGTATACGTCTTGTCTTTCCGTGCTCAGCAATTTCTTTTTGAAGAACTTGTTGATGATGATCAAAAGCACAAATGATGCGACACATGTGATTGACTTCACGAATTTGCCTAAACTCCTTACCGCTAATAATTAAAAAAAGATGAAGCTTTGATAAGAGCATTTCATTAAAGAATTTTGGCCATTTATCACAAACTGATGTTAATTTGTGATGAATCCATAAGCTTTTTTCTTCGATTGTCAATTCTTTAGATGTCAAAAGTCCTGTCATTAAATAAGGAGATTTCAACCCTTGTCGAACCTCTCTAATAAAATGCTCCAAATCTAATTTTTCTTTTTGAATACCGATTAATAAAAAATCAGCTTGAATGACAGTTAAATATCCAGAGTTATCTGGATGACAAAACACAAATTGTTTTTGAGAGATTAATGTTGATTTAATTAGAAAATGCCGTTTAACCATTTCTTTAATAAAATAAATGGGTTCGCAATCTTCATACATCTTGCAAACACTGTAAAGAACTAAACGATCTTTTTTAATTTGATAACATACGTAGGGAACATTAGGATAACTCTCACCTTTTTTTTCCGATGAATCTTTAGAATAAAAATTTATAGGATCCCCTAAATTTGACCCCATAGCATTTTGAACCATTTCTTCAACATCATGGGGTAAGCATTCATAATTTAAGGGTGATATTAACTCTTTGACAAATGGCTCGACCATTAGCCTAGACCTCAGTTACGCAATTGGATTTCAATGAATAGCATTTTACAACTGTTTAAAGCAGATGGAAAAAGAATTGTATGCTCTTGCTTAGATTTGTTCTACAGGTTTACTTCAAGCGACAGCGAAAAAGTTGTTAGAAACTTTAAAATTAAAAAAATTAATCAATCCTAAACAGCGATTAGAAATTACACCCGTCATAACTACCGCTTGTAGATATGTTTAGAGCCTTATTTAAGATTGACAAAAGTTTTAATTTCATATAAATTGTTTTGCCTTATTTTTTCTTGCCATTCTTTTATTACTTGATGCATACTGAAAACTCATAAGACTCCAAACGCCGATACCCCATCTTTAGAGGAACCGATAAAGCATGCAAGCTTGGGAAGATTTTCTTCTTCTACAGGAAAAAGAACTGGGAAAAACAACTGTTGATAAATGGCTCAAACCATTAAAAGTCCTACGTTTTGACGCCTGTAACCTCTATTTAGAAGCATTTGACTCGTTTCAAATCAATTGGTTTGAAGAGCATGTGCGTCCCAAAGTGCAAGTTGCTCTGATCAACCAAAATCACAAACAAATTAAAGTTCATTTAAATCTCGCTGAAAAGGGAGATAAAAATAAAGGGGCTGTTAAACCCAAGAAAGGTGTTTTACTAAAACAAAACACATTTAAACTTGAGTGGGACAGTGTTAATCCCTATTATTCGTTTTCAAATTTTGTTTTTTCTGAAAACAATGCATTAGCCTATAGACTTTTATGTGAACTGACTGGCCATTCTACTGAAGAAAATTCACCTAAAAAAACATCTCCTACGGTTGCTTTCAATCCCATTTATATTTATGGCGAAAAAGGTGTTGGTAAGACTCATCTACTAATGGCCACTGCCGGCGTTCTAAACGCCATGGGTATTAAAGTTGTTTATACAAGAGCTGAAACATTTACTGAACACGTCGTTGGCGCTATACGTGCTGGAGAAATGCAAGCATTTCGCAAAGCCTACAGACATATCGATGCTTTGCTAATTGATGATGTAGAAGTTTTCTCTCGAAAAGGTGCCACTCAAGAAGAATTTTTTCATACCTTTAACACATTGCATGTTGAAGGCAAACAAATTATTCTAACAGCTTCTTGCCCTCCCCAAGAGCTTAAGTCTATCGAACCTCGGTTAGTTAGTCGTTTTGAATGGGGTATTGTTTTATCTTTAGAAACACTAGACAAACAAGACCTTAGACAGGTACTACTAAACCGCGCCCACGCACTGAGTTATCCATTGAGCGATAAAGTCATCGACTTTTTGCTCAATACATTTACAAGCAGTTGTAAATCGCTTAACCAGGCATTAGAAGCTTTAGTTTTACGCACCCATTTAAATCAAAATATGGGTCGCGCTCCAAATCTTCCACTTTCTTTAGAAATCGCTAAAGAATATGTCGCTGATTTGATCAAACAAGAAGAGCAAATGGCTCTTACCCCCCAAAAAATCATTCATACCGTGGCCGGATTTTACGGCATTAGAGTTGATGACATTTTGGGTAAATCTCAAAGTCACGATTGTGTATTGCCAAGACAAATTGCGATGCATCTTTGCCGCAGTCAATTACATATGCCTTTTATGAAAATTGGCGATTTATTTTCACGCGATCATTCAACTGTAATTGCGAGTGTTAAACAAATTCAAAAAAGCGTTGAAACTAACGAACAAAATATTTCAGCGGCAGTTGCAGGAATTGCTAAACAATTAAAAGCATCTGTTTACTAACTAAGCTAATTTAATCTCAAACCACACATAATTAACCCTTTATAAAATAAATTAAAATTTATATTTTAATTTATGTTTATAATTGTTAAGTTTGGCATCAAACCCTAATTTGAGTTTACTACATTTAGTAAACCTTAAAAAAGTAACCTTAGTTTATGGAGAAACTATGTGTCCAGACGGATCTAATATTGGTCCTTTGGTCGCCAGCACATTAATACCTTATTTACCAAATACAAAGTGTTTAAAAGAACACACTTTAATTCGTATAACTGTTGAAATTCAGCTAAAAACCTCTTTCACACCTTATCGTGATTTTGTAAGAGAGGCGGCCAAAACCTACCGCGAAGTAATAGACTTAACGAGTCGAGACAATTTCTATTTAGAAGTTGAAGTATGGAAAATTTTAGGTAAAAAAGAACTTCCAGTTTCTACTTTAATGAAGAAATTCTTAAAAAAAGTAGTACTTGAAGTTTATCAAATCGAGCCGCGCTTAAAAACTAATGAATTGTTTTTTGTAATAACAACTATTTATAAAATAGTTACGCGTCACCTTTTCCACTTGGAAAATTTGCTTGGCATGCAATTGTCTGATAAACTCAAACAGCTGATTAATAAACAAAGTGCTTTTACCCATCAGCCGCTTTTTCACCGAGTTATACAATTAACACTTGAAAAACTTATTTATTGTGATCAAACATCTGATAATAAAACTGACTGTCGCCAATGGAATTCGCTCCCTGCTTTTTCAGAACTTGAACTCAAAGAATGGGAAGAGCTTATTTGGATGTACTCGATGCGCGTTAAATATAAGACGATGACACATGCCTCTTCAACAGTATGTTATCCATTAATTGGTCGTCTTTTAAGCGAGATCAAACGATTACAACCTGATGCTTTAGAAAAAGAACTTGCATCAACAATTATTTTTCTACAAAAAGAGTATTCTTTTATAGCATCCATGAGTCGCAAAGAATTTATAGCCACTATTGATTCAATCAATTCTAATTTGTCAAATCTAAGATTAAGGCACCAAGAAGATCCTTCTTTATATCCCTTTTTAGAAAGACATATTAAAGAAGTGCTTAGATTCAGCAAAAATTTAGATCAAATCTTTGATACAGTTAGTGATGCGTACCGAAGAGCTCGAGACTTACCATTTTTAAATGGAGTTGAACTTAAAACCGCTATTGATGTTTCAAGACAAGGTGTTTTAAGTAATGCTACTCTTCAGAACTTTATACAAGATGCATTTAAACATAGCTTATCTCTTAACACATCACATACGGAAGCTAGCGCTTCAAAAGACGTTGCAAAACTATATCACGAAGCCACGTCTTTACCCCCTTTAAATGAAGAAGAGCTCGCTCTAAATATATACGCGGCATTAATGCATTATGTAGAACTTCACCCATTGCACAATTCAATACGTCCGATTAGTTTGGGAATTTCTTTTGCTTCGGCCTAAAGAATAATATAAGTCCTAATGCTATTAAGGGCAGGCTTAGTGTCTGTCCCATATGCATTCCTAGTATGGGTTGTCCTACTTCTTGAGGTAACTTTAAGAAATCTATAAAAAAGCGGAACGTGAACAGTAACACTAAAAATAAACCTGCTAACTTACCATGATTCCATCGATCTTTGACTTTATCCCACAAAACAATAAGTCCAAAAAAGATTAAGATATAGAAAAGTGCTTCATAAAGTTGAACAGGATGTCTTGGAACAACCGAAACTGCTTCTGCGGGATGCAAAAAAATCACACCCCAGGGCAATTTAGTCTGCTCGCCAATTATCTCTTGATTAACAAAATTTCCAAGACGAATACAACAAGCCATAATCGGTGTTGATAAACTTAAACCGTCAAGCCATGTCAAATAAGTAAGTTTTGGATATTTTTTCTTTATACTTAGTCTGAAAAAACCAAGGGCTATCAAAATCCCCAGAACTCCCCCATGACTTGCCAATCCCCCATTCCAAATTGCAAAAATTTGGTCGGGGCGATCAGCATAATACGGCCAGTCGTAGAAAAAAACGTGAACGAGTCTTGCTCCAATTATCGTTCCTAATATTAAAAACCAGGCTAAACGATCGACTAAAAGATTAGCTTGAACTGGTGGTATTAATGTTTTAAGCCAAACTCTTTGGCGATAAAATGCTAATAGAAATCCTGCCGCAAATAATAACCCATAATATGTGACAGGATGATGGATATACGGTATGTAAAAGAAAACTCTTGATGGGTCCCATACAATATAATTTAACAACGTCATTGAACAACTGTACCTTTATTATTAATATGTGAAGCCTTGCGGAAATACATAGTAGCTCCGTTGACTAAAGCAGCTCCGACAGCAACATCAATTGCCCCTCTTAAATCCATCGGAACATTTAAATACTTCATCATCATGCCAAGTCCCATCATGACACCGATGATTAAAAAATAACTGGGATTATAGAGTTTATACAAAGGTGCAGGATTAGATAAAGTCTTAATGCGATTGACCACACGATGAACAGATTTTGATAAAACAAATCGACTTTTAAAATAGCCAATTAATAAAGCAGCTGCAATCAGACCTGTTGCAGCGATTTCTTTACTACCAAAATAATTAGCAAATGCTGGTAAAAAGCTGCTTGTGTGACCAGGAGCACTCGTGGCAACCTGTCCAATGAATTTCAGTCCAAGTGTTAGTAAAAAAACTCCAATAACTAACCATGTCACTCCGGCCATGATTACTAAATTTTTGTGGCTAAATTTAAACATATATCTCCGTTGAAGTTTTATCGATGAAAAGATTTATCGTATCAAAAAATGAATCTATAAGTCTTGGTAATTTTGTTTTTAATGACAATTAGAAGATTAATTTAAAATCGCTAATTTACATCTCAAAAAACTTCTAGAAACTTAACTCTAAAAAGCATATATCCTTTACTTGCTCAATAATATTGAGCATTTTGCAAAAATTATTTGGAAAATAAGTATGAATATCTCTTTGGCTTTTGTACGTCTCTTTTTTCTTGTTTTGAGTGTCCTATTTTCAAGCGCCTATTTCATAACACATTCAAAATATCCTTTTTACGACTCTTCACTTATCGGTATTGGTATTGGATTAGTTATCGGATTTGTGTTGATAGGTCTAGATTTAGCTTTTCGTAGACATACCTTAAGATCATTTAATATAGCCGTTCTTGGGCTATTTTTTGGATATCTGATGGGGTTTGCTTTAAACTTGATATTTGACGCCCTCTTGAGTTTTTTACGTCACTCACCAGAAGTGCATGCAACTCATGTCATAGAAATTATTAAAATATTCCTTTACTTGTTCGGTACGTACTTAGGAGTTGTCATGACATTAAAGTCTGCTGACGAACTTTACGTTAGTATCCCTTTTGTCAAATTTTCTCCAACAACCTTAAAAAAGAAAGATATTTTAATCGATCTAACGATTTTAAATGATGCTCGTATCATAGATCTTGCAGGTTCTGGTATTATGGATGATCATTTGATCATGCCTCGCATCATTATTAAAGAGCTATTTGCTCAAGCAGAGAGCTCCGATGAAAATGTACGCGCTAAAGCGAGAATCAGCCTTGATATCATTAAAAAATTAGAAGCTTTACCCAATCTTGGCATCCGGTATAACGACACCGATTTCCCTGACATTAAAGATTATCCATCAAAACTGGTTCGTCTTGCCCGGTTAGTTGATGCCAATATTTTAACAGCTGATTTATCGAGAGTACCCTTCTCTAATGTAGAAGGTGTTAGACTTATTAATTTACACTCATTAGCAAATGCTTTGAAACCCATCACTCAAACTGGCGAATACTTACGTGTAAAAGTTCAGCGTTATGGTAAAGAAGCCCGTCAAGGTGTCGGTTATTTAGAAGATGGGACGATGGTTGTAGTTAACGGTGGTGGGCAATATTTAGGAGAAACAATAGACGTACGCGTCTTATCAGTTAAGCACACTGCTTCTGGGCGTATGATCTTTTGTAATGCAGACGACGGAGAGGGAGGTAATTCCTTTTCCAGTTATGATGAAGATGAAGGAGAAGAACCAGAAGATGACAGACACTAATAAATCGGGATTTGTAAAAGGTATAGGTACCGACATTATAGAAATCGATCGTATGAAAAGAGCGATAGAGCGTCATCATAAACGTTTTTTAGAACGCATTTTTACTGAAAAAGAGCGTTTATACTGTAATCGTTATCCAGACAGCATGCCTCATTATGCTGCGCGTTTTGCTGCAAAAGAAGCAGTTGCAAAGGCATTGGGGTGCGGCATCGGTCATAGTTTAAAATGGCAAGACATTGAAATCGATCATGCGGCTTCCGGAAAACCTATTATTAATTTTAGTAAAGAAGTCAATGCGCAATTCGATTATCCTAATATACAAATTTCACTTAGCCATTGTAAAAAATTTGCTGTAGCTATGGCTATTTGGTGCTAACTATTTAAAACATTAGGTCCATTCATGACAAAACGTCCTATATATTATGATACCGAAACTACTGGCGTTCGTGCAGAAAAAGACCGAATAATTGAGCTTGCCGCTTATGATCCTTATAACGACAAAACATTCGTTCAGTTAATTAATCCGGGATTTCCAATTCCTCCAGAGTCAACAGCTATTCACCATATAACAGATGATATGGTTGCTAATGCACCAACATTTGCAGAAATTGCAGGTGGGTTTGTCGAATTTTGCGATGGTGACAGTGTCTTAATTGCTCACAATAATGATAATTTTGACTTGCAATTTTTAAAGTGCGAGTTCGGTCGCAATGATATTGCGTTTCCTACATGGATATTTTTAGATTCATTAAAATGGGCTAGAAGATATCGTCCCGATCTTCCTCGTCATACACTTCAAATATTACGAGAAGTATATGGGATAGAAGCTAACAATGCCCATAGGGCATTGGATGACGTCATGGTTTTATACAAACTTATAAGCGCCATGGTCGGTGATTTGGATTTTGATACGATATTGAGTTTAATGGCCGGCAAGCCACAGCTTGGAAATTTTATTCCTAAAGTCATGCCTTTTGGTAAACATCAAGGCAAGCCATTGGAAAAAGTGCCAAAAGATTATGTCTTATGGTTAAAATCAAGTGGAGCCTTTGACAAATCCGAAAATGAAAATCTGCGAACAGCCTTTGATCAACTCGGATTCTTCCAGCAAGAAATTCTTCTATGACGAAACTATCAGTCGCCTACTCGCCCTGTCCTAATGATACTTTTATTTTTCAGGCCTGGGCTTTAGGACTGGTATCTCCTCAATTACCCATGCAAAGTCATCTAGGTGACATTCAGCATCTAAATGAGGAAGCTATAGCTCTAAAACACGACGTCTGCAAAATATCTTTTGCAAATCTTGGATTACTACTAGAAGATTATATTCTTCTTCCAGTTGGTTGCGCTCTTGGCTACGGGTGTGGTCCAAAGATTATTTCAAAAACTCCATTCAAAATTCAAGATCTCACTAATAAAAAAATAGCTATTCCTGGCAATTCAACAACTGCACATCTGATGCTAAAAATGTTATGTGATGTTCCTTTAGAAAAACATTTTTGTACATATGATCAAGTTTTGAGTTTAATTGATGATGGACAAGTTGATTGTGGAATCATTATTCATGAAACACGTTTTACTTTTGAACAACAAGGATTTCATGAAATTGTTGATCTTGGAATTATGTGGGAATCATGTTTTAGTCTACCCATCCCCTTAGGTGGTATTGTCGCAAAGCGAAGCCTTGGTATTGAAAAGATAGCTTATATTGTACAAGCTATTAAAGACTCTATGGAATTTGCAAATTCTAATACTGAAATTATCACCCCATATATTCAAAAATATGCTCAGGAATTGACTTTGGATGTGTTAAGAAGCCATATCAATCTCTATGTTACAAAAGATAGCTACAATTTAAGTGAGCAAGCTATTGAGGCTATAAAAATCATATTGAAACAATCTGAAATCAATCAACAACCTCTACCTTGGTTATTCAATGAAACTATTAACATTTTCAACAGAACTTGAAGCCAAATCGACAATTGACATCTTTAAAGCGCAATCTCTAAATCATAATTTATATGAATTTGATAGTGGTCATCTTTTAATTACAGGTATTGGCACATATAATGCGATGAGCGCATTACTTAAGCAACTGCATCAAAATACTTACCAATACATCTGGAACTTGGGTATTGCAGGATCTTTTAAAAATTCAATTCTTGGAGAGTTACTACCAATTCAATCCATCGACAAAAATATTTCGCATCCTTTACAAACTGACCACTCATTGGACTTTGCAAAAACTGCACATCCTACTCTCTGCATTAAAGATGGGGGCGCTAAACTATTAACATCCGACTTTCCAATACATTGGAAAGATCAATGTTTATCTGACTATGATTGTGTAGACATGGAAGGGTATGGAATAGCTCACGCGGCAAAAGTTGCGGGTATTCCACTTCAGATGGATAAATTTATCTCAGATTTTACAAACGAAGAAGGGCCGCAGATGATTCGCGAAAAGATGGAATATCTATCGCAATGCATGGCGAAGCACCTTTTGTCAGATCTAGACTAATGCAACTGGCTCATCTTTTTCATAAGTATTTTGTGGCATATGCATGATTTCCCACATTGCACGGAAACCAGGGCATGAGCGTAAAAGCTCTTCTTTAGGACCCTCACCAATCTTTATACCTTTTTCAAGGTAAATGATCTTATCGGCATCTTCAATTGTCGTTAAACGGTGAGCAATTAAAATTTGAGTAACTGAACCGTGTAATTCTTTAATCGCTTGTTTAATACGACTTTCGCTAACCGCATCGAGCGATGATGTCGCTTCGTCCATGATTAATATCGGCGCATTTTTAACAAGAGCGCGAGCTATTGCTAAACGCTGTTGCTGACCACCTGATAAATTCTTACCCATTTCAGAAACACGTGTTTCATAAGTCGCTGGAAGTGTGTCAATAAATTCAGCAGCATGCGCTCTGCGCGCTGCTTCTTTAATCTGAAACTCAGTGAAATCACGACCATAGGCAATGTTTTCTCTAATACTGTCTAAAAATAAGAAAGGCTTTTGAGGTACAAATGCTATAGTTTCACGCAATGACTTTTGAGTGAAGCTCTGTAATGGCTTACCATCAATTAAGATTTCGCCTTTTTGCACTTCGTAGAGTCTTGGTAGAAGTTGGGCAATCGTTGATTTACCAGCACCTGTTGGTCCCACAATAGCTACCATCTGGCCTTTTTCAACAGTGAAGCTTAAGTCTTTCAAGATCCACTCTTCTTCGTAACGAAACCATACATTTTTGAATTCGATTTTATGGTTGAAGCAAGTAAGAGTTGAAGCATCGTGCGCATCTTGAATTTCAGGAGATAAATCCATCACTTCAAACATTCTTTCGGCTGCAGCAATACCACGCTGAATCTGGGCGTTTTCATCACCAAATTTTTTTATCGGCTCATAGAAAAGATAGAGTAGACCACAGAACACTAATATATCCGACATACTCATCTTACAAACAAGCGTTCCGTATAAAATAACGGATGCTAAAAATAGTCCGGTAATCGTATGCAAAATAGGACGAGCGGCAAAACCGTAGCGAGCACTTTTGCGGTCTAAAACAGCCATACGGTCGTTTTGTTCTTTGTATTTTTTTAACGTAAAATCTTCCATAGCGAAAGCTTTGACAGTTTGAATACCCGCTAAAAATTCGACTAATATTGTAGCAAAACTCTCTTGATTTCTTTGCATCTGTTTAGCTAAACGCTTGACTAATCGAGCCAACAAGACAATTGGTACGATGACAAGTGGCAAGCCAAAGAAGATAAACAATGTAAGTTTTACAGATAAGTATAAGCAAATACAAAACGTTGTGATAAGTGTAAATGGCGTTTGTAAATAGTTAAATAATAAAGCATTGACAGAGCTTGCTACAACAGATGCATCGGCTATAACTCGTGATGATAAACCTCCGATATTATGCTGATGATAAAAACTCATTGGTAGAGTCTGTATATGTTCAAAGTATTTTTGACGCAGATCACGACTAATGCGTATACCCACAAGATTTGTTATGTATTTACTGCCAAACATGCCGATCGCTTTATACAAAGCAATTAACACAAACATGAAAGCAAGCGCTAAATAGTTACGGTTAAATTGAAATTTTTCGTTTAAGAAACCTACAAATTGATTGAGAGGATTGCGGTCTCGTTTAGCCATAAACGAAGCGGCTTCTGACTTAGTAATTACACCTGTGTTTTCAGTATCAATGCGCGTCCATCGCTCCATAACCTCATCACGTGTTACATGATCTTGTGGTTCTATTTTTTCTTTATTCTCTTTACCAAAAAGAGCGAAAAAATCAGGCCCTGAGCTTGTCAAGACACCTAAAGAACACATTTCTAATTGTGATGCGATTGTTAAAGAATAAATAGCCACAATACTGACCAATAAAAGACCGTACTGCTTTTTGCTATTCCTTAAAATTTTAAGTAAAAACTTCATTGAAGGATTAAACCCCAGATGTTGTGTATTTTCCTAAGCGGCGAAACTTTGCATACCGTTTTTCTAATAAAACTTCAGGAGGAAGATTTTTAAGAGATGCCCATTGTTCTTTTAAAAACGTTTTAACTTGTACGTAAACAAAATCAGGGTCATGGTGAGCGCCGCCGAGTGGCTCTTTAATAATCTGATCGATAATTTCAAAAGATAATACATCTTCAGCCGTTAACTTTAATGCTTGTGCAGCTACTGTGTTCTTTCCAGCATCTTTCCATAAAATTGACGCACAGCCTTCTGGTGTAATTACAGAATAATAAGCGTGTTCTAACATCCCTATTGAATCACCAACTGCCATTGCAATGGCTCCACCAGAAGAAGCTTCTCCTACGATAACAACGACAATGGGTGTTTTAAGACGGGCCATTTCGCGCAAGTTTTCAGCTATTGCCCACGCTTGCCCACGCTCTTCTGCTGATAGTCCAGGAAAAGCTCCAGCAGTATCGATAAATGATAAAACAGGGAGTTGAAACTTTTCGGCAAGACGCATTAAACGCAAAGCTTTACGATAACCTTCAGGATGGGGCATTCCGAAATTACGGTACATTCTCGATTCAGTGTCATTACCCTTTTCTTGACCAATTACCATCCATTTAACGCCATCAATCATGGCAAGTCCACCAACGATTGCTTTATCATCGGCGTAATTTCTATCACCAAATAACTCAACAAAGTCTGTGCATATGTTTTTAATATAATCGATAGTATGAGGACGAGTAGGATGGCGGCAAATTTGCACTCTTTCCCAAGGGGAAAGTTGTGAATAAGCCTTCTTTTTTAACTTCTCTAATTTTTTTTCTAATTGACGGATATCATCACTCGACAAAAGCTCTCCACCCGATTGTTCTTTAAACTGGCGAATAGTTTTTTCGTATTCATGAATCTGTCTTTCATGCGGTAAGGTGTCCAATCGTCCCCCTTTTGTCATTACTATCCCCTATGATTTTCCGTACTGATTTCGTGTCCAGGAAGCTCTGCTTTGTAAAAGTCGTCAACAATTTCGACAATCGTTGGTTTTGTAATAACGATGCTAAAAATTTCTTCCATATTATCTTTAAGCAATCTAATGCAGCCGTCGCTCATGTGTTTTCCGATACATTCTTTTTCTTCGATGAGTTCACCACTCTTCGAATCGGCACTCCAAGGAGCGCCATGAATGCCAAAACCTTTGGCTGGTGCTGAACACTCTCCGATCTCTTGATCAAAAGGAATCCAACGTGTACCAAAAACACGGATCATTTCGACTTGCTGGTTATTAAAAACACCTAAAGATCCTGTTTTGTAAATCCCCAACTTATGGCCTAACTGATATTTTCCCAATGGTGTTAAGCATTTAGAAGGGCTTCTATCATCGGGTCTACCAAGACCCACTAAATAATCCTTTAACAACACACGCTCGTTCGTGTCTAAATCCAAATAATAAAACCACATTTTACAGCGGCTCACATCAACAACTAGATAAAATTGCAAATTTTTATCTTTGCGCAACACGTTGAACTTAGCACCTTCGTAAATGTTTTGGCTTGTATAATCACATTTACGGTTTAAGCTTCGAGCAATAAAATGCCGCGATGTCGCATAGTAATTTGAATAATCAACAACCCATGCCGGGCGACCTTGCAACCAAGAGACACGGCTTGTATATGACACTGTCTCTACAATCGGCAATTTGGCAACACCAGTGCTAAAAAGTTCATTGATGCGATCTGCTGATGGCAGTTGAGCATCATCACTTTTTACCTTCATTACTGAAGCCGGTTTTTTTGTTTCCGTTCTTGTCTCTTTGACAATTTCTTTATCTAAATCAATTTCTAAGGAAGTCGCGGTTGTGATGGTCGATGGTCTGTCAACTTTACTTTTTTTCCAGACAGCCATAATCGATACAGTGCCGAATAGTAATACGGCAACAATTGCTAATACTTTTGGAAAAGACATCGTTTTTCTCGCTGCGGAAGGATTATTATCCCAGATGTTGAGGTTTTTTTTCAATCACCATGGTGAAAACCATGGAAATATCCATAAATTTAAATTTTAATTTATTCATTTGGACGAATTTGCCATAAACTCTTTTTTAAATCTTCACTAATGTGGTAGGCAATCAAAAAGTCAGCACACCAAAAGTTATCCCCACCTGCTAAAGGAATGACTTCCATGGTAGTAGACCCACTTAAAGAGGATAGCATGAGACTTCTATCACCTGAATGAAAAACAACAGGTAAACAAGGTCCGCAATAACGATCAAGCGATAAAGGGCGGATATTGACATTTTGATCGATTAAACAGTCTTGGGCGCTTACGTAAAAGCAAAAAGCAACATTTTGTAATGATGCTACCCCTAAAAATTCAATTTGAACATCGAGCCCTTTTTCATCACACTTTTGCTCAACATCCATCCACGTCCCGCTAAAATTATTTTTTGACACCGAAACAAGTGGAACAGTCCCTTTAATTCGATACCCCGTATTAGTTGAATCTAGAACAATCGCGTTCGGGTTTTTGTTATGTAAACTACACCCTTTTTCAATGCCAAAAGCATCACATTGCCCAAGAGGTAAAAACTGAGGACCAAAATTTGTAACTTTAATGTCTTTGTAATGATAAGAACCAAGTCCAGTTTGACCACCAATCAATGTGGCAATTGAAGCTGTATGAGCAAATCTATGACCGATTAATGCAGTATAGTCATCTCGTATCTGGTGTGGTAAAAGAAATTCCGAAGATTTGGGTGGAATAGGCCAATTTTCTAAAATTTGGCAAAATAATAAAAATAGGGGGTCTAAATAATGACCCCCTTCATCTAAACAATTTTGTAGTAAAGGCAATTGCTTTAACGCAGCTTCTTCAAATTGAGATAAAGCACACAACCGAGCAATTGTCTGAAATAGCAAGTAATTGCTTTTCACGTGTAAAAAGTACGAAGCATCCTTTTCTTGAGTATACAAACTTACAAAAGGTTCTGCATCACCGTCTAGGGTGTTGAGTTGCCAATTCGCCAACTTAATCGCATTTTGCATCAGCTCATCTTGATGGCACAATTTAGCATATAGTGCCCATACAGCCCCTGTTTCCGCATGAAACACTGGCTGAGGTAAATTAGCTGATTGCAAATGTCCGGTCCAGACACATGGCGACATACCGCTTGGGTATTGTTTTGGATCAATTAGTTTTACTGTTTGCTGCAACAAATGGGCATTTAAAGCTAAATAGGCATTAACAACTTGATAGTCGTGCCATAAAGTTTGCGTGTTTAATTCAGCATAAGCGTGAATTAAACGCGCTGCCCATTCTTGTTGTTTTTCTTTTGCAAAGCAAAGAAAAACAAATGCGGTAAATTGCCGTAATTTTTCGATATAATCTAGTTGTGTAATAACTACATTACGACTAATTGATTGGTAAATATCATCTAAATAATGAGCTAGAGAATTATTATCGCTCTCTTCTATAGCTTTCTGCCAGACCATTTTATCTTTACTAAGATCGGAGTCTTTACAAAAGGTCAAAAGAGCGTTAATGGGCATGTCGTTTCAGTCCTTAGTAGAAGAGGTCGGCATCACTTAATTATTTAATCAATATCAAGCTCACGCTCGTTAGTTTTTTTTGATGAACTAACTTCTTCTTCATCATCACCAATCAATTTACGCATTTTTTTACCTGGAGTAAACTTTACTGCATGTCTAGCAGGAATTACAATTGGCACCGCAGCATTCTTAGGATTACGTCCTATTTTTTGCTTACGTTCAACTACTTCGAAAACTCCAAAATCGCGAAACTCAAGACGCTCACCTTTAGAAAGGCAATCGGTCATTTTATCCAAAAATGCCTGGATCACATGACGAACTGTATTCGGATGTAACTCAACATCTTGCGAAATAGAATTGATAAATTTCTTTTTCGTCATCGTGGCCATAGATCTCTAAGACTCCTTTTATGTTAGTTGAGATTGTCACGCATGTTACAATACGATTACAAAACCATGTGTAACAAACGCAATAAATAGGTTTACTAGAACTTCAAGTTACAGAACATTATCTGCTTGAAAGCTCTTTAATATATTCGCATTCTCTTATCCTCTTTATTTTCAGGCAAGTTCTTTTACAATTTAATAGAATAAAACTAAAAACTTGCTTAGTTGAACCGAATTAGTTTTTTATTCTTTTTACCAAGCCCTAATAACAAAAAACGCCCTTCTATAATATCTTGAGCAACAATTACTCGATCTTCTCTACTTTCTTTTTCGTTATTAATGTAAATACCACCGCCTGCTATTAATCGACGTGACTCACCTTTGCTCGATGCAAATCCTGTTTTAATCAGTAATTCAACCAAAGAACAATCCACTACTTCACTTTTTTCCAATAGACAGTTAGGCATAAGATTAGCAATAGTTTCTAAAGTTTGAGCATCTAGAATTGTTTTTGAACCAGGAGCCGCACCCTCTGTTACTTTTAAAGCTTTATCTAACGCTTCTTGACCATGAACAATCAAAGTCATCTCTTTAGCTAATCGTCTTTGCGCATCGTTTGCTACGTAATCTTTAGAGTGCATCTGCTTTTCAATTTCATTGATCTCTTCTAATGGCAAGAATGTCAACATTCGCATAAGAGGTATAACATCAGCATCTGGCATGCGAATAAAATATTGATAAAACGAATATGGAGATAATTTTTCAGGAGATAGCCAAATTGCACCTTCTTCACTTTTCCCAAATTTTTTACCATCGCTTCTAGTTAACAAAGGAAATGTAATGGCAAAAACTTGGGAACCGCGCATTTTACGTACAAATTCAACACCTGCAGTGATATTACCCCACTGATCACTTCCTCCCATTTGAATCGTCACTTGATTATGATCGTACAAATGCAAAAAGTCATAAGATTGTAATATCTGGTAACTAAACTCTGTAAAACTCATCCCCTCATCAGATTCTAAGCGATTCTTTACACTTTCTTTAGAAAGCATCGGGCCCATACGAAAATGCTTACCAATATCTCTTAAAAAGTCCAAAACGGTGAATTTGTTCATCCAATCAGCGTTATTAACAATTAGTGCGGCATTGTTAGGTGCTTTGAAATCTAATAAAGACTCAAGGTTAGCACTAATACCTTTAAGGTTTTGATTTACAGACTCTTGAGTCAGTAAATTTCTTTCCTGACTTTTACCTGAAGGGTCACCAATCATACCAGTTGCCCCTCCTACTACTGCCACAGGGGTGTGTCCAAATTTTTGGAACCACATCATACCAATAATTGGTACTAAATTGCCTAGATGGAGACTATCAGCAGTTGGATCAAAGCCCACGTAGATTTTAGTAGGTTTATTAACTAACTCTTTAACATCTTCGCTTGAAATAGCATTGATGAAACCCCTAGCTTGTAATACTTCAATAACATTAGACATTTTATGACCGTAAATTTAATCAAAATCGAATACATGGTTAAATCTAAGTGTTTTTATGTCAAATACTAATAAAATTGAATTCTCTATTGCCTCAAAAGCTTTTAAACACTATTCTTCCTTGAAAATTAACTATTTTCATCAATCCTATAATAGGATATAATAATTATTATAGTTACGAGGTATCACTATGGCAATTAAAGGAATACGCGATCAGTCTGTTTTTGAAAGTCCCCAAAATAAAAGGACTTTGAATGATATTGAACGTATAACAAAAGGTCTTGAAGCTGAAAAGAAATTTTTAGCTGACAAACTTGCTGTTAAGAAAATTGCCGAACAATTACTCAATCAGCCAGAAGTAACTTCTACTAAATCCATTCAAGGAAAAAAAACAGAAGTACAAGCTGAACCCTCTTCTTCTTATGTAACTAAACTTATTGAAAAACTTCAAAAAAACACCACGTCTCCAGCTGCTTAAATTTACTTTCACTTAATCGCTCAGACCGCTAATGTGAACTTCATTTGATAGGTCTAACCAATTAATAAAAATGTCTCAAGAACGCGATTTAGCTAAACAAAATGCAGCTAAAAAGGCAGCAGAACTTATTGAAGACGGCATGATTGTTGGTCTTGGTAGTGGTTCTACTGCCCGTTATTTTATTCAAAGCTTAATTCAGCGCTGCCATAACGGTTTAAAAATTGAAGCTGTTTCCTCTTCTTTATTGTCATCAGCCATGGCTAAAGATGGCGGTATCCCGCTAATAAATGATTCAATTTTCACTAAAGTTGACTTATATATCGATGGCGCTGATGAGATTGATCTAGATAAAAATTTACTAAAAGGCGGCGGCGGCAATTTACTACGCGAAAAAATTGTAGCCACATCTTCTCATGAAATGATTGTCATTGTTGACGAAAAGAAAATTGTGTCTCAATTGGGAGCTTTTGGTTTACCTGTCGAAATAACGAGATTTGGTTTTAAATCCACGATGCTTAAAATAAGTGACTTGGGGTTTAAATCAGTTCTAAGAATGGAAGATGGACATCCTTTTATCACAGATAATGGTAATTTCATTGTAGATGTACCGTTTTACCCAGTTAGTAAAAATCCTCATGAAGATGATGAAAAAATTAAGTCTGTACCCGGTGTTGTAGAGACAGGCTTTTTCTTTGATATCGCTGGGCGTATTTTCATAGGATATTGCGACGGCCATGTTGAATTGAAAAGCCAATTGAGATAAGGATTATATGCTTTCAGAATTGATCCAAATCAAATTCCACAAAATCATGCAGACTAGAGCCTATACTATTATAATTTTAGGCACAGATGAAAAGAAGTTTGCCATTTACACCGAGCCCACTATTGGCCGCATTTTACAACTGCATTTGACATCTACTGATAAACCTAGACCTTTAACTCACGATCTTTTGACAATGGTTTTGCAAGGCCTCAAGGTTTCGGTTAAACAAGTTGTTATCAATGATATTCAAGATACTACCTATTTTGCCCGCTTATTTGTGGAGCAAGAAATTAATGGCATGACTCATATTGTTGAAATTGATGCAAGGCCAAGCGATTGTATCGCTATGGCATTGATCAATAATGCCCCTGTATATTGTACAAGCGCAGTTCTTGAGAATTCGTTACAGGCCACCGAAAATTAAAAAATTGTCTTGTGCATTTCTTTTTTTGCATAGAGTGCGAATTGATATTCCTCCTTTTTCTGCAATTCGCTATAACTATTCAATTACCCATTGAAAAATTTTATAAATTGTTCGAAGGAGAGTTTTTTCATAGCGCAATTTTTTATTTCTCACGCCTTAGGGCGTTATAAACTAATCTTAACTCCTTAGGCTTAATCCATGACATCTCGTAATACAAATGTAGCCCAAGGAACCTTTTTTGTTGCTAACGATAAAGGTTTACATACAAGACCCTCTACAGAACTTGTGAAATGCGCTACAAATTTTAAGGCACAGATCACTTTAAAATATTTGGACAGTACTGCCAACGCAAAATCTTTGCTAAGCATTTTGATGCTAGCCGCTGCTAAAGGGTCTCGCATAGATATCGAAGCAGTTGGTGATGATGCTGCTTTAGCTGTCAAAACTTTGCTAAAGCTGGCTAAAAGTAAATTTAACATTAAATACTGAGAAGATAATGGTCGAACCAAGAAGTGCAACAAATAATGAAGATAAATGGAATGTAGAAGATTTATTTACCAATTATGAAAATTGGCAAAAGATTTTTAATGAATTGATCGCTGAAAAACCTTGGTCTCAACTTAGTCAATTTCAAGGTAAACTCAACGACGCCTCGAGTTTGCTAAAAGCTATAGAACTTTTTTTTTCAATTAATCGTCGAATTGAAAAACTTTACACATATGCACATTTACGTCATGACGAAGATATCACCGAGGAAGAAGCTAAAAATTGTTATGAGCGCATCGTTGGAACCTATCACGAATTTAAAGAATTAAGCTCATGGCTTGAACCTGAAATTTTAAATTTGCCTAAAGATGTGATGCAAAATCACCTGCAATCCACCGAGTTGAAAGATTACAAATTTTTTCTCGAGCGCCTATTTTTTTTAAAAGACCACACATTAAGCCCAAATGAAGAAAAGCTTATTGCTCAAGCGGGACTATCTTTAGATACTGCGCATAAAGCCTTTTCATCATTGACTAATGCTGATTTTAAATTTCCTAGCGTTAAAGATTCTAACGGTAAAGATCATGAGCTAACTCCTGGTCTTTTACGTTTATATCTAAGAAGTAGAGACCGCACTCTTAGACAAAATAGCTTTGTTCAGTTTCACAAACAATATACTCAATACGAAAACACTATTAGCGATTTGTTGCAGGGACAAATACAAACGCACTTGTTTTACGCAAAATCACATAATTACGAATCGTGTTTACAAGCTGCTTTAAAAACGAATAATATTCCGACACAAGTTTACCATTCATTGATCAAAGCCGTTCACGACAATATTGGCTCATTGCATAAGTACATCTCTTTACGAAAAAAACTGCTTGGTTACGATCATCTCTACCATTGGGATATGTTCGTTCCTTTGACAAAAGAGCTTGAAATTAAAATGGAATATGCAGAAGCCGAAAAAGCCGTTATTGAGTCTGTAGCTCCACTTGGAAAAGACTATCAAGAGATTTTAAAAAAGGGGATGCTGACAGATCGTTGGGTCGACCGTTATGAAAATAAAAATAAGCGACAAGGCGCTTATTCAAGTGGTTGTTTTGATAGCCACCCATACATTTTAATGAATTATAGAGGACTACTTAACGACGCTTTTACATTAGCTCATGAAGCTGGGCATAGCATGCATAGTTATCTAAGCCACACCTCTCAACCCTATCAATATTCAAGTTATCCAATATTTGTCGCTGAAGTTGCTTCAACTTTTAATGAAGAGCTTTTAAGTCGAGCTTTGATGAAAAAAATTCAAAGTAAAGAAGAACGCATCTGTCTTTTAACAGAAAAAATTCAAGATATTTATGGAACACTATTTCGTCAGACTCTCTTTGCCGAATTTGAATTGATGATACATCAACATGTTGAAAATAAAATTCCTTTGACACCAACTCTTTTAAAAGAAGAGTTCGCCAAGCTTAATCAATTTTACTTTGGCCCTGATTTTACAATCGATCCTGAAGTTAGCATTGAATGGGCTCGTGTCCCCCATTTTTATTACAATTTTTACGTTTATCAATATGCAACTGGCATCAGTGCTGCATTAGCTTTAGTTGACATTGTTGTCGATGGCTCCGAACAAGCTAAGCAGTCATATTTGAATTTCTTAAAAGGTGGATCTAGCAAATATCCTATCGATCTACTTAAAATGGCAGGCGTTGATATGGAATCTCCAGAACCGGTTGCAATTGCAATCAAGAGATTTGACCAATTAGTAGAAGAACTAAGTTCTCTTATCAATAGTTAATTTATAGTCAATAACTTACATATTTAGCAGTTCGGGCATCGAACTGCTAAATATGTATTGCAAAAAAATGCAAATTACGCTACATTTAATGTTCATTATTTAAGACTTCAACGGAGATTTAAGACCTATGAAAGAACAAGCCGTTCAAACAAAATTACAACCTATTGGTGACCGTGTGCTTGTACAGCGCCAAGAAGCTCAAGAAACAATTAAAGGTGGTCTTATTCTGCCTGATACAGCTAAGAAAAAACAAGAAACTGCACGCGTAATTGCAGTTGGTACAGGAAAGAAAGACAAAGACGGAAAATTGACACCTCCTCCAGTACAAATTGGCGACATCATTTTAATGGATAAATATTCAGGCCAAGAAGTCACACTTAATGATGAAGAATTTGTCATCGTTCGTGGTGATGACATTATTGCAATTGTTCAAGAATAAGCCCGCAAATCAATTAATAGGAGATTACTTAGATGGCAGCAAAAGACATCAAATATAAAGAAGACGCGCGGCAAAAAATTTTAAAAGGCGTTAAAACGCTAGCCGATGCAGTTAAAGTTACACTTGGCCCTAAAGGACGCAATGTCGTTATCGACAAATCCTATGGCGCTCCTCAAATTACAAAAGACGGCGTTACGGTTGCTAAAGAAATCGAGCTAGAAGACAAGCATGAAAACATGGGCGCCCAAATGGTTAAAGAAGCGGCCAGTAAAACAGCCGATAAAGCAGGCGACGGCACTACGACTGCCACTGTTTTAGCTGAAGCTATTTATGCTGAAGGCTTGCGTAATGTGATTGCTGGTGCCAATCCGATGGATCTAAAACGCGGAATTGAAAAAGCTGTAAAAGCTGTTATCGATCAACTACAAAAAATGGCAAAGCCTGTTCAAAACAAAAAAGAAATTGCTCAAGTGGCAACAATTTCTGCTAATAACGACAAAGAAATTGGGGAAATTATTGCAAACGCGATGGAACGCGTGGGTAAAGATGGAACTATCACAGTTGAAGAAGCAAAAGGATTTGAAACAACCTTAGAAGTTGTTGAAGGGATGAACTTTGATCGTGGTTACCTATCTTCTTATTTCATGACAGACATGGAAAACCAAGAAGCTGTCCTAGAAGATGCTTATGTTTTAATTTTTGAAAAGAAAATTGCAGGTGTTAAAGAGTTCTTAACTCTTTTACAAGCCGTTGCAGAGACTGGCAGACCTTTGTTAATCATTGCAGAAGATGTTGAAGGCGAAGCTTTGGCAACACTTGTTGTTAATAGATTACGCGCTGGTTTGAAAGTATGTGCTGTCAAAGCTCCTGGTTTTGGTGATCGTCGTAAAGCAATGCTTCAAGATATCGCTATTTTAACTGGTGGCGAACTCATCAGCGAAGAGCTTGGTATCAAACTTGACAACGTCACGCTAGAAATGTTAGGGCGCGTCAAAAAAGCTGTGATCAAAAAAGAAGACACAACACTTGTCGAAGGTGCTGGTTCTAAAGAAGCAATTCAAGATCGTTGCGCACAAATTAAGCGCATGATTGAAGATTGCACATCTGATTATGATAAAGAAAAACTACAAGAGCGTTTAGCTAAATTGTCTGGTGGCGTTGCGGTAATACGCGTTGGTGCTGCGACAGAAATCGAGATGAAAGAGAAAAAAGACCGCGTCGACGATGCTCAACATGCTACAAGCGCAGCTGTCGAAGAAGGCATTCTTCCAGGTGGCGGTACAGCACTTGTTCGCTGTATTGAAACGCTTGAAGAACTAGCACTTTCATTAGAGGGTGATGAACGCATTGGTTTACAAATCGTCATTAAATCTTTGAGCGCTCCTCTTCGTCAAATTGCTGAGAATGCAGGTCAAGAAGGTGCTATTGTTCTTCAAAAAGTTCGTTCAATGGAAGTTAATGGCGGATACAACGCTTTAACTGACGAGTATGTCAATTTGATCGAGCATGGTATTCTCGATCCGATGAAAGTGACTCGTTCGGCACTTGAAAGTGCAGCTTCTATTGCGGCATTATTGCTAACAACAGAAGCAATCATCGCAGAAATTCCTGATAATAAAACTCAAGCAGCCGCGATGCCAGCTGGAATGGACTACTAAAAAACAAGTCTTTTTCATGATTCTGACCACCTTGTTTAATACAAGGTGGTTTTTTTGTGCCTTCTTGAATACACTCATTTTTTTGACCCGAACCCACAAAAAATAGAGGATACCTCAAATGCGCAAAGTGTTACTCACCTTGTTTCTTCTTCTAGTTATCATAGCTGCAGTTGGCTTATTCATTATGCGCAGCCGAGCAGCAAGTTATCTATCTGAATATTTAACAGAAACTATGCAAGTACCTGTTCATGTGGGTGATATCAAAATATCATTTACAAGGGTCAGTGTCATTGATCTTACAATTGAAAATCCACCGAACAGCGCTATAAAATATGCTTTTCAAGCCCCAAGAATTGATATTGATTACGTTTTTTCATCTGCATTTAAAGAAATTCGACGCGTAAGAGAAATTTACTTAGATAATCCTACTGTGGGTATTGAGATTTATAATTTGACTGGTTCAGATAACAACTGGGCTCGGATTATTACCAATATGAATAATAACCCTGCTCCTCAAAGCATTAGTCCAAAGGGCAAGCCTCATAGCGTCGAAATTGAGACTCTATTAGTCGAACCATTGCACATCACTTATTATAATAAGTCATCCGGTGGTTCTCCAACGAGTTTAACTCCTATAGATAAAATCGAATTGCACAATATAGGTACAGCTAACCATTCAATTTCTTATTCTCAAGCTCTTAATGCAATCGCACAAACAATCATTATGGAAATAATTAAACAACGCGGTTTAATGAACTTATTGCAAGGTGTAACACGCATTCCCCAAGATCTTTTGGAATCGATATTGCCTGGTGACAGCAATAGCATTTTTAATAAAGCATGGGATGGGGTTGAATCTTTGTTTAAAGGCGGCAATAATTAGTTTCTAAATATTTCGGAAAAATGCAAGGCATACAAACCTGCTATGTCTTGCATTATTAAACTTCTGTAAATCTCATGAATTAGGCACACCTATCTATGACCGCTTTGCAAAAAGTATCACAATCTCTGTATTTCTCTGAAAAACAATATTTAACCGTCAAAGAATGCTTAGATAATTACATAAATTTTAACTTTTTACTAAATATTACCAATCTATTTGAGTCAGTAGTCGGTCCATTTCCTTGGCAAAAAGCCCAAAATTGTATTTTCGATCAACTTCTTCCAAGATTTTCTAAAATTTACTCAAGCTCAGAAGTGAATAGTAGAACTTTTAAAGCTGCTGAATTTGTATTGCGCTATTTAATAACAGAGACTACATGCGAGCGAGGAATGCCATTCTATTCTTTGCCAGAAAAGCTTAGAAATACAGAAAAATTATGGGCCATTCCCATATCTGAAATCACATTTCGAGCAAGTCATGGGGACGGTTCTACATTTCCGCTTGTAGACTATCAAGAAATTAAAAGAATTTTCTTGAAAAGCCTACCTTCTTTGGAGTTTTCAATGAATAAATCAGCGCTTGTCATTAATGAAATTTATTCTAATCAAGTATCTACCGATCTAAAAAAAATTGCCATAGAGGTTATGAAAATCAACCTCGATATATCAGAAATTGTCTATTTAAATGCCTTTGAAAAGTATAAAGCTGAACCAAAAAAACTAATCAGTTGCTGGGAAGCCCAAGACATTTTAGAAAAGGATTTTAAAGCCTTTCAATCACTTTATTCCCCTACCCAACAAAACCTAGAATTACAAGAGCTAAATTCATGACAGCACTACAAAAAATTACTACTTCATTAAATTTTTCTGAAACACAACTCAAATCCATTAATCTGTGTCTCGATGACTATCTGAACCAAAGTCTTATCTCAACTGTTGGCAACGCGTTCTATTCAGTTATAGGTCATTCAAACTGGCAGTCGGCAAAACAAAGCATTTACGATCAGATTTTCTTTCAATTTTATGATGAATGTTTTTTTTCTAAAGAAAACGCAAAAGATAAAACCGCAAAAGTTTCGGAATTTGTATTAAGATACTTAATTACTGAAGTAACAATTGAGCAGGCTCGTCCTTATTATTCTTTAAGCAAAGATTTAAGAGACTCTGAGAAGCTATGGGATATGGAACTACCTGAAATGCTTTTACGCGCAAGCTACGGAAATGGTAGCACTCTACCGAAAATTGATCCGGATCTCATCAAATTAATGTTCCTGGGTATTAATTGCCGTTTAGATACTTTTATTTGTACCGCTAATAGAATAGCTATTAGAGAATATTCACCCCGTATTCCCGAAAACGTCTTATGCGATGCCAAAGAAAGTATTAAAGAAGTAACAAAAAAGTGTGAAGAACAATTTAAAAAGACAAACAGAGAATTTAAGGATGACTCTGAAAAAAAAGTATTTTCCCACTGGGGTAACTATAATGTTTTAAGAATCGAAATGGAAAAATTTCACAAAATAACAGTCGCTAAATACGATTAAGAAATTTATAGCAGTATTCAAAATTACTTAAAGGCCTCTGAATTAGCCATCGACCTTGAAAACTAAATCATAATAAATGAGCATAAATATGATAGCTTTGCAAAAAGTTTCTTCTTTCCTACATCTTACAAATGATGAAGAACATAAAATTACATCTTGTATTCAGGATTATTTAAAAAATAATCCTGTAACAACTGTCGCAAATGCAATCTTTTCAATTGTTGGTCAATCTGATTGGCAAGATGCAAAAAATATAATAAATGATCATCTTGCACATACATTTAAACAAATTTTCAAATATTCAGATGCCAATAAAATTCAAGACTATGCCGATAAAGCATCTGAGTTTGTTTTAAATTGTATTATTGCTCAAGAGACTATGGACACTTGCAAGGATTCTTCTTATTTCAATGATCTATTCGATGAACTTCAAAAACTTGATGTAAAAGAGATTATTCTTCGCGCGAGCCAAGGCAATGGCAAAACACTTCCTAAAATCGATTTAAAAGTGATTGACGATGTCTCACTATCATGCATGTATACCACCTTTAAATTACGTGAAATTGCAATAAATATAACCGGTAGACATTTTAGAAAAATACATCGTACAATAAGCTCAGAATTGGTTCCCTTGGCCGATTCAATTGAAGCTTGTGAAGATGCCGGTATAGATTTAGATTTTGAGTTAAATCAAGATAGAGAAAATGCAATGTACCGTTTATGGAGTTGCCAAATTGATTTGGAAAATAATATCAGTTCATATAGATCAAAATTTCTAAACAGTTAATATCTTATAATGTGTGTAAAATGAAAGCATTACAAAAAGTTTCATCACTCCTTCAGCTTTCAGAACACGAAGAACTTACGATCAAATCTTGTATTCAAAATTATTTATTAAATAATCCTGTGACAACTTTTGCGAATGCATTTTTTTCAATCATTGGAAAATCTGATTGGCAAGTGGCCAAGCAAGTTTTAAACGATCATCTTTCCCATACTTTCGCACAGTTATTTCAACCTTTGGATAATGCTAAAATTCAATACAAAGCCGCACAAGCATCTGAATTTGTTTTGAGATACCTTGTTACTGAATCTTCAAGTAAAACTCCAACTACTCAGTTTTTGATTTCCAAAGAAGTATTCGTTAGTGAAAAGTTGAAAAACTTAAGATTAAAAGAAATCATTTTGCGATCAGCTCTTGGTAATGGCTCAACTCTTCCAAAGCTCGATGTTGAAACAATACAAACTATTACCTCGTCGTGTAAATTGTTAATGCCTCCTCTCATATCAGAAGCTCTGTCTTTAAAATATCCGAACGTTAAGTCTACCGATGCAAATACTCCAACAGTTGAAGCATGTATGGATGATTATAGAAGACATATTGATAACTGTTTAAACGATACTGATAAAATGTTTTTGGCCTGGAACACTTATGATGATGTCAGAAGAGAATTAGAACTTTATAAACTAAATCAACGAATCAAAAATCTTGTCCAGGTTTAAAATGACAGCCTTTCAAAAAGTATCTTCTTATCTACAACTATCTGAAGTCGACCAAAAAGCAATTCAAGAGTGTTTAAATGGCTATAGCGACTATAGCCGTATTAAAACACTAACCAATGCACTTTATTCTTTCATTGGTCGATCAGATTGGCAAATTGCCAAATCTACTATTCAAGAACGTGTTATAATCCGGCTTGATGAACTGCTTAGTAATGAAAAACCAGAAGAATTGAAACGAAGATCTGCTATTGTCAGTGAATTTATTTTACGTTACTTAATAACAGAAACAACATGTGAATATTCAAGACCTAATTTTCAATTGACTCAAGAATTGCGCACCACTGAAAAACTTTGGGAAATGGAATTACCTGAAATTACATTTCGTGCAAGTTATGGTAATGGATCGACACTACCTCGTCTTGAACCTGAAATTGTGCGTAAACGTTTAAATGACCTTGTATCTAAGTTAAATGTTTCTATTACTAAAGCCACGTCCATGATCATGAATAAAAGAGCAAATATTCCAACTTATGAAGCCATCCATGAACTGTCAAAGCCCACACCTTTTCAGCAAACCCTGACTGCAGCTAGAAGTTTACGAGATATTGCTGCTGCTTGCCGTACGAATGAATTAAACAAAACGTTTTTTCAAACGCACAGCGCTTATTTAGATTTAAAATATCGCATAGCAAATCCATAAAATGTATCTTTATGCCAATCTGTGAGCAATTTTTCTTGCTGAAAAATCACCCCTTACCTAAAATGCTCATTTATTCCGGATTAGCTCAGCGGTAGAGCAGTGGACTGTTAATCCATTGGTCGTAAGTTCGAATCTTACATCCGGAGAATCAAGCCCCTCTTTTAAGAGGGGTTTTCTTTTTTCCCCTACTCTTTTTCAAGATCCTCTACAAATAATGTTTCAATAATAATTTAATTATTTTAAACAAAATTACATAAAATAAATTCATCAAATCCAACTAAATATTGTTCTGAAAATGCAAGCCTAAAAGGACAAAATAGTTGCAGTAACTTAAAAAAAAATTTAATTGATAACGCTCGTTCGTTATTAAACACGTTCACGCATAATAGAAATAGGGCTAATAATTGGATCAATTCAATATCAACAAAGTTTACTTTTTATAAAAAATCCCCTGCAATCCAGCTAATCTATTTTTTTATGTATTGAAAAAAATTATTGGGAGTGAATACGAAAACATACGAATGGATAGTCTTAAATCCATACAATTACTTCTAATTTTTTCATGCTGTCAAATTGTCACTTTAGGTTATAATTTCCCATGTTTAATTTATAAATTTAGGAAATGACATGGAATTTAATTTCAATATATCAAAGCAAGTACAAACAGAACTTAGCCAATATTCTTTATCTACCAAAAATCTTAATGTTGTAAAACGCTGTATTGGTGGTTATAGCGATTTCAACGGAGTCGTTGATGCAGTAAAAAAAATAACCTACCGTTTCTTTCAATTTATAAAACGCTATCCTGATTGGAATCTAACATCGATTATTTTAAAATCAGCTCCTAAAACGAGTTCGTTTGAACAAGATGAATATGCGACAATAGAAACCAAAAATTGTACAGATTTTACATATGGAAATGAAGTATCTAAGTTCGTTCCAGATGTCGAAATCAAGGCTTTATTAAATACACTTATTAAAATGAATAGCCAAACAACAAAAAGTCCTTGTACAAGAAAAGTCACACCTCTTAAAGAAAAAACTTCATAAGGATTAGATAAAGCCATGACGTCTGAAACAATCCCCTTTTCCAAAATGGTTTATGAAAGACCAGTTGTAAAAGACTACCAAACACTTTGTAATGGCTTTATTGATAAATTAAAGGGTTCAAACGAACAAGACCTTCTTTATATTTTGAAGTGCTGGGATCATGCGCGAGAGCGCATCCAGACACTTCAAAATATCATAACAATTAAGTACACATCCAATACTCAAGACCCCCTAATTAAAGAAGAAAAAAACTTCTTCGATAAATCCATGCCTCATTTTGAAGAACTGGATATTGAAGTGATTAAGGCTATTCTTAAAAATACTCACAATG
>JAEMRK010000005.1:46506-54132 GCA_016463375.1 Parachlamydiales bacterium
TTTGAAGAACTGGATATTGAAGTGATTAAGGCTATTCTTAAAAATACTCACAATGAGATTTTGGATAAAAAATTTGGCTCAAGACTGAAAGAACTTTTCAAAATAAGAGTACTTTCATTTGATTTAAAAATTAAGAGTTTGCTTGAGACAGAATCTGCATTATGCACTGAGTTTTCAGATTTATTGGCATCAGCAGAGATCACATTTAATTCTCAAAAGTATAATTTAAGCTCTCTTGCACAATTTTACTCTTCACATGATCGACAAATAAGATATGACGCAAGACGTGCACAAAGTGACTTTTTTGAAAAAAACCAAACGCAGATCGATGCTATTTTTGATGCCTTAGTTAAAGTTAGAAGTGAAAAAGCCTTTATTTTGGGATATGACAGCTATATCCCATTAGCTTACAACCTCATGAAACGCTTGGATTATACAGCAGTTGATGTAGATGCTTTTAGGCAGCAAATCGTAAAGCATGTGGTTCCTTTAGCATTGAAAATGCGACAGCAGCAAGCTGTAGACTTAAATATTTCTGAACTGATGTTTTGGGATGAACCTGTTTTAGATAGCCAAGAATCCCCTAAGCCATTAGGGGATTCTGCATTTATTATTGATAGATGTAGTAGCATGTACAACGAATTTTCAAAAGAGACAGCAAACTTTTTTCAATCAAGTATTGATCGGGACCTTTTTGATTTAGATGTAAGGCAACATAAAGTCGGTGGCGGCTATTGTATATCATTAGATAGCTACAGAGCTCCTTTTATTTTTAGCAATTTCAATGGCACTCAAAGTGATGTGGTTGTCATGACCCATGAATGTGGTCACGCCTTTCAATATTACATGAGCCGCAATCAACTTATAAATGAATATTTATGGCCTACACTTGAAGCCTGTGAAATCCATAGCATGAGCATGGTCTTTTTGACATTCCCTTGGATGCATCTTTTCTTTGGAAAAGATGCAGACCGTTATTGTCAGCAACATCTTAAAGAGACAATTTTTGATTTGTGTAACATTTGTTTAGTTGATGAATTCCAGCATGAAATATTCAAAAATCCCAATTGTAATTCAGCAGATAGACGGGCTATATGGAAGGAATTAGAATCCAAATATCAGCCATGGCGTAATTACGGTGATTTATCAAATTGGACTGTTGGTAATTATTGGCACGTAAGAGATCACATCTTTTTAGATCCTTTCTATTACATTGATTATGGACTAGCAACTGTATGTGCATTGCAGATCTATGAAGAGGCAAGGACCGATAGAAACACTGCGATTAAAAAATATATGAAGTTGTGTCAATTGGGTGGAAGCATGTCATTTACAGACCTACTAAAAGCAGTTAATCTCGATAATCCTTTCAAAAACGATTATCTTTCTGAATTTCTCAAGAACTTTTAAGTCAAACTTAAGGTTTAACCATGACCATTAAATTTGGATATGTTGAAAGAATAGATTACAAACTTAAATACGGAACAAATTCTTTAGGAATTGAAAAAAATAGCTTTAGAACCTGGTCAGAAGGTTTTAATCATTGATGACGTTTTTGCAACCGGTGGAACTGCCGCTGCAGCTTGTAAACTTGTGGAAAAATTAGATGCTCAAGTTTTAGAAATTGCTTGTTTGATTGAACTTGAGAATTTAAAAGGCCGCAATAATGTTACAGCTCCTGTTTTTTCATTACTAAGTGTCGAAGTTAATGAATAAATTTTATTAAGTAAATGCATCTTATATTAAGATGCATTTACCAAAAATCTTGCTCATAATAATGAGATTGCTAATCTTATTACCAATAATATTTGCAAGAAGGATAATGTATGAGTTTTTCTAATATTTCAATTAAACCAGAAGTTCAAAAACTTATTTCAGAATACAATTTTGATGAAAAAGATGAAGCTGTAGTAGTACGTACCATTAAAGGTTACAGCGCCCCAGTAACCAATCATGAGCGTGTCATTAATGGATTATATCTAATTAAACAAGCTGCAAAATTTTATCCTGACTGGAACGAAACTATTCGATTGATGACAGATCAACAAGCTCAATTAAAATGGCAATTTAAACTATCTAGCCCAGGGACTAAGAACTTTTCTAATATTTTGAATGATAATCCAATGATCGGATCTTGCCCACTTCGACTTAGAAAAATTATTGAGCTTAATAGTGACCGTCGCGGTTACTACACAATTTAATAATCGCCTCACTAACTAATAAATGCACAGGTACATATGAGTTACAATTTTAGAATTAGGCCTCAAACAGAAATTCAAATTATTAAATTAAACTTACCAGAAGATCAAGCAACAATTGTAAAACGTTGTGTTGGTGGATATAGTAATCAACCTTTAAATAAACTTAAGGATCAAGTTGTTTATCGCGCTAATGAACGTTTTAATTCTTATCCAGATTGGACAAATAGTGCAGAAATACTCAAAGAAAAAACAGTTTTAGCTGTTGATACTCATAATCCAAATATCTGTGGACAAATTGCTAGTTTAGTTTTTACAGTGCCTTACAAGGCAATAGAAGCCGTATCAAAATTAAATAGCGGAACTAAAAAGTTAAACGAGTTGATTGAACTTAACAATCATTAAACTAACACTTTTTTGAAGTTACCGTTACCGCGACCTAAACCTTAATATATTCATAGGATAAGGCTTGGGTCCATCGATGATTGTTTTAAAACTTTCGAAATGATCATCGGTGTAATTTTTTATAACTTTATTCCAAAAAGCTATAGCTGGTAAATTGTCGGGCATTTGTGCCACTTCCCAAATTCCTTTAAATTTATTAAAAATTTGAAATGCAATCTCTTTACCAATACCTTTTCCCTGAAATTTGCCAAGCACAAAAAACTCCCCTACATTCCAGTCTACAGCTTTGCAAGTACCGACTTTGTTAATTAAAACAAAACCCACCAACTCTTTGTCTAACATAATTAAAAAAGGGTGTCGATTAGGCTCTGTCCAATACCAGCCAAGATCCAATACATCAAATCTTCCGCAAGCGGGAATTTTCCAACCACAGGGCTTTGACATGTCGTATGTGTAATACTGATTGAGATTATCGATGATTTGTTTGTCTTCGAGAGTTGCTTCTTTTAAGAATAAAGCCATAAAAAAACCGTCGGATGATTGAGTTTGAGATCCTATCAAATTTGATCGATGAAGTGTACAACAAGTATTATTTAGAAAATAATCCATTACACATTAGTTAATGAAATTTAAGCTTCGAGGATTAATCAGCGATTGTGACTGTCTTATTCTTTTCGTCTTTTGGAGACTTAGTATTACACAAGAAGACAAGAGGTGTTAAAAGAAGACATAAAGTAGCAGCAAAAAAGAACACATCATTTGAGGCCAACATAAAAGCCTGTTGATCGACGATTTGATTAGCTATCTCAAACGATGCTTCTTGTCCAAGACCTAAAGCTTCGATCGGTTTCATTAAAGTATCTGCTCCTAAATCATTTGGAACAAGATGCTCTACGAGTTTCGCATGGTGAATGGCAGCTCGTCTATCCCACAAATAAACAAATATAGATGTTCCAGCTCCCCCCATAAAAATCCGACAAAAATTAAAAATGCCTGCAGCACTTGAAAATTTTTCCGGTGGAATTTGACTCATAGTCAGTTTGACAAGAGGCGTAAAGTATATGGCTAAAGGTATACCAAATAATAATCTCAATGTTGCTACTTCTGCAAAACTCACATTGGTCGCTAAATGAGCAAATAGCAAATAAACAGCTCCTAGCATCAAAAAACATGTCAGAATGATCCAACGAATGTTAAATGTGCTTAACAATTTGGGTAATAACATACTAAAGAATACAGGAATTATGCCCATAGGAGCAACAGCTAGACCTGCAGAGAGTGCTGTATAACCCATTTGAGTTTGAAGCCAAAGTGGTGTGATGACAACAGCTCCAAAAAAGCACATATAAGATAAACTCGTAATGAATGTACCCAGAGCAAAATTTCTGTTCTTAAACAAACTGAGCTCTAAGAGTGGTTTATCATGGAACCATTCTCGTATGAGTAAAAATACGAAGGATATTGATGATATAACACATAAAAAAATGATGATTGACGACCCAAACCAATCAAGTTGCTCACCTTTGTCGAGCATAATTTGTAAAGACCCAACGGATAATATCAATAACGCCAATCCCCAGTAATCAAATGGATTAATGATTTTAGGTGTCTCAAAATTTTTCAGCGCTCTTGAACATCCCAATGCGCTGATAATACCAAATGGTATATTGATATAAAAAATCCAATGCCAGGTGTAATTTTCAGTAAACCATCCCCCAAGAATTGGCCCTAGTATCGGGCCCACAACTGCGATCATTGTAAATATTGATAGTGCAAATGTTGTCTTTTCTTTTGGGTAAATTAACATAAGCAGAGCTTGTGCTAGTGGAATCAATGGGCCAGATACAACACCTTGAAAAAATCGACATGTTACTAAAAATGGGAAGGTTGGGGCAAATCCGCATAACCATGACAACAAAGTGAATAATATCACTGCTAAAACAATAGTTTTAACCGCGCCAAGGCGCCGTGTAATTTCACCTGTCAGTGGTAAAGATATTGCACTTCCAACCGCAAATGAGGTAATAACCCATGTTCCTTGATTAGTACTGACTCCCAAATCACCAGCAATGTACGGAATGGCTACATTGGCAATAGACGTATCTAATATCTGCATAAAAGTTGCTAATGATAGACATATTGTTGCAATCATCAGCGTTAGACCTTTAAGCGGTGCAGACTGCATCTACTTGGTCTCTTTTAAATATTTTTTAGGAACATTATCTTCGATGATTTTTTCGATGTACTCGTTGACACCGTTTAATTGATGAGAAAAAATATCTGTATCGTAATAAAAATACCCAAAATTTCTAGCTTGGTCAACTTGTTGCTTAGTAGGTATTACAGAAATGCTCACAGTAGCATTGATTGATAATCCCAGTCGTAATGGATGATTTTCTACTTCTTCTGGATCTAAACTAATACGTACAGGAACTCTTTGAACAACTTTAATCCAATTACCCGTTGCATTTTGTGGAGGCAGTGCAGAAAAAACACTACCCGATCCAGCACTAATACCTACAACTCGTCCATGATAAACCACATTTTTTCCATACAAATCAGCGGTAATGTCAACAGGTTGGCCGGGCTTAATTTGAGACAACTGAATTTCTTTAAAGTTCGCATCGACCCAAAGCTGATCTAATGGAACGATTGTCATTAACAGATCTCCTTTAGAGACTGTTTGACCTATTTGCACTCTTTTCATGGCTACCATACCAGAAATGGGAGCAGTGATCGTACATCTCGATAATGAAACCCAATTTTGCCGCACCATTTCTTTTGCGGCTTCAACTTGAGGATGCGTTGTCACCGTTGTATTTTCGACTTGTGCTATGGCACTTAACAATTGATGTTTTTTCAGATCAACAGTGGCAAGATTGCCTTCGTATTTAGTTTGAGAGGTCATGAAGTCTTCTCGCGCAACAGCTCCTATTGTCACTAAGGCTTCTCTATCCATAAACTCAATTTTAGACAGTGCTAAATTAGCTTCAGCGATGAGAAGTTCATTGTTAAGCTGCTCAACAGTTTCAAATAGGCCAATAACAGATCGCAATGCTTGGGCTAATTGAGCAGAACTCTCAGCTAAAGCTAATTGATGGTCTGTACGGTCGAGTTCTGCTAAAAACTCCCCCTTTTGAACCATCATTGTTCCATCAACTTGAATGACAGTGACAATACCTTCGACTTGAGAGGTAATTTGCACGGCATTTCCACCGACGTAGGCATCATCTGTATATTGGTAAAAGCGGCTATGAAAAAACCAATAACAAAATGCGACTAAGGCAAGTAATAAAATCAGAAAACCGACTGCCAACATGATCCGTCTGCTTTTTCTCTTGGCATGAGGGTTAGGTGGCGTCGTATTTTGAGGCGGGGATCTTAGATCTGGATTAACGTGTCCTTCAGGCATCAAGGTACTCCTTCTTGAAAATATCCCCCGCCCATCGACTTAATTAATTGCAGAGCTGCAATTAACCTTTGATAATAAAGAGGTACCCACATCTTTTTTTGATCTAAAAAGCTTTGTCTAGCCTCTAGAATCGCTCTTTCGTCCTGAATATTATTATTAACTAAAGCAACTGTTAACTTTATAGTCTTTAAAGACTTAACTAAAGCCAGATCCTGTAAACTTAACTGCTTGTCAACTGATCTTGCCGTTGAAATCGCGTCGGCCACTTCTTGGACAGCTTTTAAAATGAGTTCATTATAAACCATTGCAGCTTCTTCATACTCAGCGTTGGCTACATTGATTGTTGCATTAATACTACCAGCTGTAAAAATTGGTAATGTAAGAGTTGGCCACAAACTAGCTGTCAAAGATCTTGATCTAAAAATCTGATCAAATTGTAAGCTTTGAAAACCAGCTAATGCTGCAATATTTAAATCAGGATAATACCCAGCATTTGCAACTCCTGCTTCAAACGCTAAAGCTTCAGTTAACCAAAGCTGGGCTTTGATGTCGGGCCTATGAACTAGTAAGTTTGAAGAGATGTTTTCGGGTATGGCAAAAGGTTTTTCCATTTGAGCTGTAAAATGAGTCATTAAGTTTAATTCGTCAGGACCTTGTCCTGTTAAAGTCGCTAGTAAATGGCGACTTAACTCGAGCTTATTTTCTAAATTAGCTATGCTCGTTTGAATATTCATAGCTTCTTCTTCACTTGCTATGACTGCAAATTCGTCATCAAGCCCTTTTCGATATCGCTCTTTTAAAATGGCTGTGAGCTCACTTTGTGTTGCTAGCTGCTCTTTATATATTTCTAATAGAGCATGCGTTTGCATCATATCAAAGTATGTAGCGGCAACTGATGTACTTACTATTAGATCTGTTTGATGAACTTCAGCCTGCATTGTCTGCACCCGACTGAGCATCGCGTTATATCTACCGCGATTTTTACCCCATAAATCGATATCAAAAAAGAAATTAAAGATAATTTCAAATACGCTGTAAGTATTAAAAAATGGACCGAATAGTCCATTTTTACTTTGATGTATCCATTGATCATCAATTTGGAGATTTACATTAGGATAAAATTTCGACTTGCTCTGATCTACCAAAGCATAAGCTTGGCGAAGTCTTGATTCAGCTTGCTTAATTGAATAGTTTTCGGAACGTCCTGATTCAATCAAAGCACTGAGTTGGTCATCTTCGAATAAAGACCACCATTGACTTTGCGGCCAATCACTGGCACTAAAGCTTTTTGAATTTAAAGCGCTTGTTTCTGACTGATTTAATGAAGGAACATTAATCAAATCGCAGCCATTCGTCTCTTTGCGGCAAGTGCAACTTGGGGCTAAAGAGGCATAAACACATGTCATCATTAAAATTAAAAGCCGACTAGTTTTCTTGGCCATAGACCATTTATTGATTCATTCTAATTATTTGTGATTGTAAACTTTATAAATAAATTTACAATCTTAAAGTAAAATAATTAATTAAAAATCTGAAAACCTTCCTGTTAATTTTAATAAGCGAAAGTTAGTAAAATAAGTCGCGGATCAAAAATAGAGTAACGTTAATAGT
>JAEMRK010000005.1:54142-60147 GCA_016463375.1 Parachlamydiales bacterium
CTAGACAAGCACCTTATATTAACCGGACCGAACGCATCGGGAAAAACCACGCTATTAAAAACTACGATATTTAATATAATATTATCCCAGCAAATCGGATTCGGGTTTTATACAAAGGCAAATATACACCCATACGACACTATTAATTGTTATATAAATATTTGATTTTAAAAGACTTAATCTCTCCCAAACTTTTCAAATAGTTTGATCAATTTTTCATCTTTCAACATTTGATCTATAGTATTTTTATAAATTTCGGGATTAGTGGTAGGAATAGGAAGTGATTGACCGTATTCAAATAAGATATCGCCCAATTCTATAGTGGTATCTTTAAAATTGTACTTTAAATTTTCAAAGTAATCTTTAAGAAAAGGACTTTGAGCCCACTGTATAAAATTATTCAACCAGACACGATCTCCAGTACTATCGAATTTTCTCAAAGTTAAATAGTCCTCCCACGCCTGAATCATCACGATCGCTATAAATTGCTCTTGCAAAACAGATTGGCTTGTATCAATTGACGCTTCTTTAGTCTTTAAAGCATTAAGCCTTGGATTATTATAGTAAAAACTTCTAAGAAAATCAGGATTGGCAGAAGTACTTTTTGTTAATAATTCATTTGGATAAAGCCATAATTTATCGATAGCTGTTTTAGTTATCATCATATGGGTGTTTTCTTCCGTTGTTTCCAAAGTAGCAGCCGAAATAATTAAGCTAATACCAATCAATAAAACAGCGACGCTTGCTAATATGGAAACGAAAACATTGATTCGGGATTTTAAAAAGGTATCGGGTTTTAATTTGAGAGCGACAATTGCACTGGCAATGAATATTAAACAAACGAATATGAGCATTGACTGCCAAGACAACAAATAATCTAACCTAAACATAATTTTACCCATTAAATTTTTGTTATAACTTACGTTTAGCTACAATCCAAATTGTTAAAAACATAAATTAATTTTTATTATAAAATAATAAATAAAAAAAATCTAAAAGCTATAATATTTGACGATTTTTTTAACTAAACGTATAATTATCACATAATAAATAGGAGTTATTATGTCTATAGACTCAATCAATAATGATAATTCAATTCCCGAAAGAGATGACTATATTAATAGGGACGTCGACAGATATTTCATAAAGAACTCCCTTACTGAAAAAATTAAACATTATGCCATTACGTTCTTCAAAAATACGATCTACTTAACAGGCATTGTCTTGTCCTACGCTAGATATGTTTTTTCTCGTACTAATGCTTATTGCAAACTCCCTAAAGAAAAAATCCCAAATTATGATTATGGATGGAAACCTGATAACAAGGGTCTTTACGTCTTTGTAACTGGTTTACTTGGCCACCCAATTTGGGCAGATAAACATCGCCTCCAATTAAGAAAAGATCAGCCCGATATGGAAGTTAGGATTCCATTTGTTTATCAGGGTGGAAATTGTTCATTAGCTGATGCAGCTACTCCTATCAGTGATATGGTCAACGACTATATCGAAAAATTTCCAGGAAATCCTATTTGTTTGATTGGCACATCGAATGGTGGTCGTATTAGTCTAGAAGTAGAAAGAAGGGCTCGTGGTAAAGGTGCTGCTATTCGAGTTTCCGCTGCATCTGGTATCTTTTTTGGATCTACTGTGATTGACCGTCTTAAAAAAATTAAACCTGTTAGATTTTTATTAAAGCCTATTCTTCTTGAAGAATTATCAACAGGATCTGAAACAGCTAAAGCTTTAATTAAGGCTGTGAAACAGCCTTTAGTTGGTAAAGATAAGCGATCTTATGAGTTTTTCGCTGCTAAACACGATAATTGTATCCCTAACTTCGATTCTTGCTTTCCAAAAATTGGTGAAAATCCACAGTACATCCTTAAACATAATGAAACACACATGTCCATAATGGATGCGGCAAGGCAAGAGCAACTAGCTAATGCTCGCCCCTGGATGGAAAGTCATAGAGTTGTTAACTATTCCGTATAATTCTAAGTCCTCTTCGTATTGCCTCACTATTTTTTTTCTATAGGATTCTTGAGTCGGCAGTTGGTGATAAAAACTCAATGCCGACTCTATCAATAAAGGTATTCTTTTAAGGGTTTGTTCAGATGAGAATCGCTTTTGAGCAACATCCTTCGCTCTATCTCCTAATTCTTTCCTTAACTTTTCATCACTCAAATACTGCTTAAATAAACTAGCCAAATGATCGATATCCGGCGTTAAATAATGAAAGTCATTCCAAAGCCTTAATTTAGAAGCTGGCTTTATCATTTCAACTCCCCCTTTAAACAAATAGGGATTAGTCTGCTCTTCTAAAACCAGACAAGGTTTACCAAGTGCCATAAACTCAACAATAGTATTGCTTGCAGTATCAATCCCTGATGGATGAACACATATGTCGAAACAACTAAATTCTTCCAAAACCTTTGGAAAAGAATTAAAAGATCGGTCCCACAAAAACCACGACTCTCTTTGCATTTTTTTAAGGAATTGTTTCAAGATGCGTTTAAGCTTTACCGTACCCTCAACGACTCCATCATACCCTCCTTTTAATACAAAAATCGCATCGGGAAATTCTTTTTGGATTTTCTTAAATGCCAGCAATGCTGGCACCATATTTTTGCCCTGTTTAAAACGAGTCACCATTCCAACAACGAGTGTTTTATCAGTGAATGAAATGTTTTTGTTATTCTCTTTAGCTAACTTTTTTAAATACTCAGGATCTTTGGTTGTTTTGTTAATACTATCAGGGAATGAATGAGGAATATATAGCATTTTCCAAGCGGGTATACCCGCTTTAATACTTTCTATATTTGCAGCTAAACACTCCGTAATGACTAAAGTGGATTTTTCATAAAGTGCAGGATGAACACGTCTACCGTTTGTGGGAGAATACGATTTAGTAATTAATGGTGCTTTAAGATGTAATCCAAGACCTGTGACAGCGCTTAGTATCCAATCATAGCTAAGAACTATATAAATATGCCCATCAGCTTCAAGATGTTTTTTTGCAGCAGACAATTCACTATTGGGAAAGTCATCAATGATCTGAAACCCATGACTGGCTAATGAGTGATTAATTTCTGCAAATCGATCTAACTGCTCTTTAGTTCCAAATAATTCATAAACATCTAAAATATTTCCTGAAGAATAGCCACCATTAATGAGTTGTTGCCGAAATTTTTTGGCGTGAACAACTTCTCCCATTCCTTGATTGCTAAAGAAATTACGAGTTGTATGTTCAGTATGGCCGATTAAACAAAATTTCAAATTCATCCCATTCGTTACAAAATCTTAAAAAATGAGGTTTTAACCATATCCTATTCTTTTTTCAATCTTTTTCAAATTTGGCTTTTCATTAAACTGATTATTTTTTACGTTTTTTTCGAGTTACTTAAAACATTGGATTTGTCATGAAAAAAAGAACATTCTTTTACTTACTCTCATCATTGTTAACCCTTCCTGGATTTACTAATACGCACCAACTCAACTCACATGAATGCTCTATCCCATTATTTTATTGGGATGCCAGACCTAAAATGGGATTTTCGAATTTTGGCGATGCACTATCTGAAAGTATTGTTGAAAGAATGCTAAACCAGGTTATTGAAACCCAAACAGATCCAATACTTAAAAATAAAAAATTCCTAGCTGTAGGTTCTATTCTTAACTACGCGCAAGATGGGGATGTCATATGGGGCACCGGAAAAAACGGTAAATGCGATAAAGCATCTGATTACCAGTTCACAAATCTAGATGTTAGAGCTGTAAGAGGACCACTGACTAGAAAATTTTTAATAAGTATGGGTATTGATTGTCCGGAAGTTTATGGAGATCCAACGCTACTATTACCAAGACTATTTCCAGAATTCAAAAAGTCTGAAAATCCAAAATATGAGTACATTTTTATACCTCACTATTCAGATGAAGCCTTCTTCTGCAACTGCTCCAATATGGTCAGCGTTAAAGAACAGTGGAAGGATGTGGTTGAAAAGATATTGGATAGCAAGTTCGTTATTTCATCAGCACTATCAGGTGTCATTGTCGCCGAAGCTTTTGGAATACCTGCTCGATTACTTGTTTCAGATAACGAAAACAATACAGAGACACTTTTCAAATATACAGATTACTATTCTGGCACGAATCGTGAAAGCTTCCAATTTGCAACAACAATTGAACAAGCATTAGATATGGGTGGGGAACCTTTACCAAATTGCGATTTAGACAAACTCTACAACGCTTTTCCATTTGATCTATTTTAAATGATAATTAAATCATCTCACGCACACTTTTTATTAATTTAATAAAAATTGTGCGTAGAAAATCATGCAGCTTTTTGATTAGAATCGCTTATTGCAACAGTGATATGGAAGTCATGACCTTTAATTAATGAGCTTAATCCTAACTGTGTTCTGATTTCTGAAAGCCTTGGTGCTTTAATGTCTAAAATGTAGATATCATTGCCTATAATACAATTATCCAAATTCAAATGCTGAAAATTTAATATTTCAAATGAAACGACCTCGCCAAGAGCTATTAAATCACTATAGTTCATTCCCTCCATTTCATTTTCGTACGCAACAGAAATATGCGCTCCAATCATGCCAGGCTTAAAATAAGGTGGAGCGACAATATCTTGCCCACTTATCAATGGCAAAAGATCAAAAATATAATCATCTGAAATTTTCAAATATAAAAAGCCCTCTGGCGTTATTTTTAATACTCCGTTATGAGGTAAATTATTTTGTGCAATACTCATCAAATCTGGATTGTCAACAAACTCTACAGTCATTGAAAATAAAAGAAATGGCAAAACCAAAACGCCTAAAAAGTAATTTTTTAATTTCATTTAAAATTTCCCTCTGTTAAAAATTTTGGTCCTTCAACACCTCACACAATAGGGTCGCTAATGTCAGCAATAGTGCCAGCAAATAATTCCTTCACACAAACCCACTCTAATGTTCCATATGGTCTTCGCGCAATCGTTGAATGTCCCAATTCAACATTAATTCAAGCCGATTTTAAAGAATATATGGAAGGTAAAAATAATCTAACTATTCGCCAAGACATCACAAATTTTCTTAAAGAAACGGGTAAATCAGTCAATGATTTATTTGCTATTGTAGAAAGTAGTTTTTATAATGGTGTAGAAGCTAATCGATTTGAAAATATAGTTAGACAAATGAAAAACGAGCAAGATGCTACTCTTCAATTCAAAAATATTATTATTCATCAACAAGCAGACATGCATAAACAAGAAAAAGCCATTAGTATTTTAAAAAATGCTCTTCATAATACTGGCCAAGCTTTAGAAACTGTCATAGAAGACTATCAAAAATTATTAAGTGTAGTTAAAGAACTAAAAAATTCATCAATTGAACTTAAGACAGAAGCCGACTCTGCGCAAAAAATAATAAAAGAATTAAAACAGTCTTCAGAAAAGCAATCTGCTGAATTAGAGGATATCAAATTGATGCAAAATAGAAACTTAGCTGAAAACAAAGCTTATCAAAAGCTTTATGATGATATGGCTTTGTATAGTGCACATTTGCTAGATAAACCCGTAGGAATTGGTATAGGCGTTTTTATAACTCCAGCAATGCCATATTTTGGTGTACCCATGGTTTTATTAACAGCAGCATCTATTCCAGGATCTTTAATAAATGCGTATCAAACAATATCTAAAGATCTAAAAAATATTAATGATGTAAAAATTAATAATCAAAAGATTATCGCCAAATTTTAATTATATTTTCAATAATTTGAAGAGGCTGCCCTCTTCAAATTATTAATCAAGCCTTAATCTAATTAAGTGGAATCACAATTTCGACCTAAACATTGGATAACCTGTTTCTAATACCGTTGTTGTAAAATCTCTCGATTAGATTCTAAAATATTCATGAGACTATTTAGAGAAATTCTTTCGCAAAAGAAATTTTGCATCATCTTTCGTACAGATTCGACGATTAAAAAAATTGTTGATTCATACCTTTTTTTACTCT
>JAEMRK010000005.1:60247-61633 GCA_016463375.1 Parachlamydiales bacterium
TTTCGTACAGATTCGACGATTAAAAAAATTGTTGATTCATACCTTTTTTTACTCTCAGTTGTGTATGGTATACGAGTTATGAAATTTCCAGCTTCATCTATAACTTCATCGACGTTAATTCTTTTATTAATTAACTTTCTAAATAGAGAATCCATAATCAAATGCTGTGCAATTGATTCTATTTCATCAAATGGGTAATTCTCAGCATTATCATTGAATTCTTTAAACCCAGTAGAATATATCAATGGAGCTTCACCTCCAATACAATATGACATAATGTGTTCCTAAAAGTAGTCAAAAGGTAAATTGTTATTTTTTGCGAGTAATTTAGTCTTCTTATTTGAGTGTTTTTTCGTGAATGCCATTAAATGAAAGATTAAACGAGGTCTTTTAAGTACTCTCAGCTTACATCAGATATTTTCTTAAGTTCTTCTTTTCCGATATTTTTTTAGCTTCTTAAGTTAATTCAGGACAAAAAATTAAACTAGAAAATTTTTAAGGTTAGTAAAAAATAGCTAAATGATTTTGCTCTAAAATTTGTATGAGTGAGCTTATCGCTATAGATCGATTGAGTCTTCTTTCAACAATGCTCCTTACTTGTTCAACGATTAGAGGAATTTTTTTTAAGTAGTCTGCTGTTTCGATAAATCTTTTATCGTACAAAACTTTCAAGTTCAGAGAGTCTAAATCTATGAGGTTTCGATAATCTCTATGATTAATTAATTGATCACACACCTTTTTTAAAAAGAGTGGCGGGTACTGAGAAATATCATCTGAAAACACACCAACATCCGTTTTTGATGGCTCAAAATAAGTAAAAAAATCGACGTAATTAGACATATAATACTTTTGGGGTGAATATTCTTAATGGGTTTCTAAATAAGTGCTGCTCAAAACATTGAAATATCTCTGAAAAAACTTATTTGGAACCTAAGTTATCAAATAACTCAAAATATGTACAAATATGTCTAATAACGACTTGAAATTATTCATTGAAGAAGAGGCCTCTAAAGAAGGCCAGGAACTGCTTTTTAATGGCATTGATCATGAAGCTTATCTAGCTAAAGGATTAGACCCTATCCAAACATTTGGTGTTTTTTTAAGAGACCCAAATGGTAATCGAATAGGTGGATTGACTGGTATTACCTACTGGGGATACTTGTTCATTGACATGTTGGGGTTGCCAAAAAATTTACGCCATTCAGGATATGGCACAAAATTAATGGATGCAGCGGAAAAAGTTGGAATTGAAAGAGGATGTAAGTTTTCGACAGTGACAACAATGGATTGGGAAGCAAGACCTTTTTATGAAAAACTCGGATATGTAGTCGAATTTACAAGAGATGGATACCAAAAAAATAGCTCTATGTATTTTTTACAAAAGGC
>JAEMRK010000038.1:0-13405 GCA_016463375.1 Parachlamydiales bacterium
AGGGTATTTTTTCGCTCACCGCATCTAATTGCTTTAATTTTTTTACATAATCATGATATATATTTTTATTCCTAATGATTTCCTCAGTTTCAGCCAAGATCGTTGTTCTATAATTTAATTCAAGTGGATTATCGTGATCTATAACGTCCAACAAAGAATTTATGATTTGAAAATCATAAAGTGAATCAAAAATATCATTCCAAATTGCAGTTGTAAATTGGACTTCAAAACCGTTTTCTGAGGTTAAATTCGCTTTTAATTGAATGCAAATTTCCTCGAAGAATTTTAAATGATATTTGATTATTTCAGTGTCAAATGTTGTTTGAGCATCTGTTTCTGGGCAACAATTTATATTTAAACGATTTTTAAATACTTCATAAATAATATCAAATAATTTATCACCTTCTTTGACACAGTCTTCAGTTAAAGCTTTAACATAAAACTTTGACATCAGTTTAGTTAGATGCCAGTCAATTGAAAGATTTCTAAAACGGCATTGTAAGGGAGTTTCCATTGAACCTAAATGCACAAATTTTGAGAAAATTTCGTTTACTATTGCACTTCTTGTTTCATTAAATAAATCTTTTGGGACTTTATCTTCTATAGACTGACACAATTTTTCATTGAAATACATTTCCAGGCTAAATTCTGGATTACTTTCGGTTATTAATTTAAATGCTCTTTTACTTAATGAAGGACTTTGGAGCGGATTTTGATAACTAAAATATTGTTTAAGGAGAGGTTCTGAATGGATATCGTATATATTTCCTTCAAAAAGGGATTTATGTATATAAGGCGATTGAGATTGAACAGTCATTTTAAAATAGCCGCTGCATTTAACTCTAATATTAGTAATGATTTTTTAAAATTTTGATGACCTTACAGAAGTATTCATCTTCAGAAGAAGTGTCTGCTAACATATTATTGCGCATTTCCAAAAGTGTTTCATTGGCTTTAAACAAAAAACTCACGAGTTGCTTAAGTTTATTCACTCGTACTTTGGGACGCATATCGGCTTCAAAATGACTTTTAAATAGGGTCAAAAATGTCAGTAAATCCCCAATATTTCGCGTGTAATGTGAACCTTCAAAACAAGCTTTGATCTCCCAAAAAATGTATGGATTTATGACGCTACCGCGTCCAATCATTAATCCATCACATTTTGTATGATTAAGCATGTTTAAAGCATGCTTGGCATTTAATATATCGCCATTGCCAACTACAGGGATTTTAAGTAAATTCTTAGCTTCTGCTATGAGATCCCAATTAGCAGGTGGGCCGTAACCTTCTGCTTTAGTTCTTGGATGAAGTGTCAAAAATGCTATACCACTTTCTTGAGCGGCCATTAAATTTTCTTTGAATAATGAAGTATCTAGAAATCCAGATCGTAATTTAGCAGTGACTGGAATATCTACAGAATCCACCATAGATTTTGCGACTTGATATAAGAGTTCTGGATCTTTAAGTAAACTTGAACCGGCACCCCGACCAGTGACAGTATTTGAAGGACAACCACAGTTCAGATCAATACGAGGAGCACCTCTTTTGGCTAATTCTAAACACATTGCACCCATTAATTCTGGATCGCTCCCCATGATTTGAGCAGCTTGTGGTATAGGAGCCGTTTCGTTTGGGTCATAACGTTTAGCCAGACTAACAACATGACCACCTGTTGGAACTCGTAGAAATTCTGTACAGGCGTGATCAAATCCGCCTATGTAGGCAATTGCTTTACGAAATCGACTATCAGCAACTCCTTCCATAGGAGCTAAGAATAGAGGGGGGTAAGGTGTATTAAAAAGTGATGACACAAATATTCTTATAAATTAAACTAATCGCCTAATTAACATAACATGATATCAAAAAAATGCAATCTTCTCTTTTAAGAAGCATTCTTAGTTTCCTCTCTTTAAGCTTCCGGCGACGGTAGTTCCTCTTTATTTATCTAATTTCTATTAATTTTTATTTTATTGGTAATGTTGTGAAAAAATTTATTAAAATATTTTGTGTTTTTTTATTTACGATTTTAACTGTGACATCTTGTCAAAAATCTCAGACTTCAAGACCTCAATTGATCGTTGGTTTACAAGCTGGTTATCCACCTTTTGAATCGATTAACGAAAAAGGTGAAGTTATTGGGTTTGACGTAGATATTGCACAAGAGTTAGCAGAGTCATTGGGCAAAGACTTAAAAATTGTCGAAATGGGCTTCGATGGCCTGATTTTAGGATTAAAAAATAAAAAAATCGATTTGATTGTTAGTGGTGTTTCAATCACACATGACCGTCTTCAAAAAATTGCGATGGTGCCTTACTTTGGAGAAGACCAAAAAGAGTTAACATTACTGTTTTGGCAAACTAGTTCAAATATCAAATCTTTTGATGAACTGAATGGACAAGTTGTTGCTGTCCAGTCTGGTAATTTTCAAGCAGATATCATCAACAGTTATAAAAACGTTCAAGTTAAAGAGCTTGAAAATGTCACAGATCTCATTATGGATATCCAATATGGTAAATCATTTGCCGCTTTAGTAGAGCCTAAAACCGCTCAAGAAATGATCTCTCATCATCCCGATCTCATTGCTGTAAATATTCCGTTAAAAGAAGACGAGCAGGTTATGGGTTTTGGAATCGGTATAAGACCAGATGATATTCAAATGATTGATTTTGTAACCACCGAAGTTAAAAAACTTCAAAATCAACAAAAAATTAAAGCACTTGCTGACAAGTGGTTTAAAGGCGTTAGCCAGCCATGATTGATTTTGGCCTTTTTACTCGTAGTTTTCCGGCATTATTAGCGCCAGCTTTGCAAACAATTTGGATTACAGCAATAGCTCTCATCATCGGTTGTTTTATGGGTGTGCTTTTGGGTGTTGGAAATTGCCGACACTTAAAGCATCCGATCTGGAGCCGCTGTATCACTGCCTATGTAGCAATATTGCGAGGTACTCCTTTGTTTGTGCAAGTGTTAATTGCCTATTTTGCATTACCCCAACTGATTGGTGTCAATCTATCACCATTTACAGCAGGCGTTATCGCCTTGGGTTTAAACTCGTCTGCCTACATTGCTGAAATCATTAGAGGTGGTATTGATGCAACTCCTACTGGTCAATGGATGGCAGCCAAAGCTCTGGGATATAAAACACACCAAGTATTTTGCACAATTATTGGACCTCAGGTCTTTCGCAACGTTTTGCCATCTCTTGTTAACGAAGCAACAACGCTTTTAAAAGAGACGAGCATTTTAATGGTTATAGGTGTTGCAGAACTGACCAAAACAGGTCGTGATATTGTATCTAGAGAGTTAGATCCTTTATCAGTTTATTTAGCTGTGGCTTGTGTCTATCTGCTTTTAACTGGAACAATTGCCTTTGGTGCTTCTAAACTTGAAAAGAAAAGGACTTAATTATGATCACAGTTGAACAGCTTTGTGTTCATAAAACTAAAGTCGATGTATTTAAAAATGTTTCTTTTTCAATTGATTCAGGAACTCTTAATGCCATTACAGGTCCCAGCGGCTGCGGTAAAACGACTCTATTACATTGCTTAGCTGGATTGAGTGATAAATACGAGGGTACGATAAAAATTAATGGTCAGTTGTTAAATGAGTTGAGTCACATGGACCGTGCTAAAACGGTGGGATTTGTATTTCAACAATTTCATCTATTTCCCCATATGACTGTTTTAAAAAACTGCATGCACCCCTTAATACACGTTTTAAAAATGAGTCAGTCACAGGCTAAAGCTCATGCACAAGAAAATCTTATGCAATTAGGACTTAAGGATCATTTCAACCATTATCCTCATAATTTATCTGGTGGACAACAACAGAGGGTAGCTATTTGCCGTGCTTTGGGGCTAAATCCTAAAATATTGATTTTAGACGAGCCGACCTCGTCATTAGATCATAATAATCGTATTGAAGTATCATCTTTATTAAAAGTTCTTAAGCAAAAGGGGATTACCGTCATTTTTTCCTCTCATGATGAGATTTTTTTAAATGACATCGATGCTGTTACTTATGCGTTTGGTTCAGATGGAAAATTCAACAAAAAGGGACTTTAATAAGTCCCTTTAAATATCAAATGCGCATTAATTTAAGTTCGATCATAAACTGAAGATAAACGTCCCAATGCGAGCGAGGCAATTAATAAAGCCGTATCTGTTAACACTATTTCGTAAAAAACACCGAATGTGATCAAGTTGATAATGATGCCGATTTGCATAAGTGCAAAGATGTAGGCAAATACTTTTGGTTTAAACCACACGCCCATTCCTATTATGACTTCAATAATTCCTACAACAGTCCAAAAAATTTGGCTATTCTCTCCCATGGAATTCATTAAAAATGGGGGGAAATACTGATTCCAGTTAACAATGATATTAAAAAACTTATCTAATCCCATTGCTATTGGAAGTAGGATAAATACGATATGCAGCATTTGATATGCTTGGTAAATAGCCCCGTGGTGGGCGTGAGTTTCTTTACGTGAAGTGGCGTGAGCCATGCTCTCTCCTTGTTATTTAACATTTGCTATTCTGTTTATAAAAACAGCAAAAGTTAAATTAAAGAAAAATTTAAACGTTAAATTGTTTAAATGCTATAAACATGTAGAAATTAATTGATAATATTTGCTAATGAAAGTAACGACCTAACTTTCAAAGTTTTTATGAAACGCGTTTTATCATTTATAATTGATTGCTCAAAATCATTCGTATTAGAGTTCCACAGCCTGGCAAGATTCTATAAATTTATTCGTCATGGCTGTAACGATCATACAAACTATGATGAGCACAATGCCCCTGTAATTTTAATTCACGGAATTTATGGTCATAAAGCTTTTTGGAATGAATTCCGCAAACATCTTGAATTCGCCGGTGTTAATAACATACACGTTATCCAATTGCACAATTCCCAATTGGGAGTTAAAGACCATGCAAACCAATTAAAAGATCACATTAATGTTGTGCTGGGTAACAATCGAGAGCGGGGAGTTAAACTTATTGGGGCATCAAGAGGAGGAGTTGTTGCTGCTTATTTCACAGAATTTGTCGCAGAAGATATAGGAATTGATGTTAAAGCTGTCGTCACTATCGGATCACCGTTATCGGGAACTTTATGTGCTAATGTTTTGCCAAGGGTTGTTGCGCGAGATATGGGTTACAGGTCCTCTTTCATTATTAAATTGCGCGAAAAGATCCTTGAAAACTGTAAAACACATTACTACCACATTGCTACAAGAACAGATCCAGTAATTATTCCGTACCATTCGGCTTTAACTGGTAAAGATAAAAACAAAGAATTTCTCGTTTCAGGACAAAGTCATAATAGTTTGCTATTTGATCACTCTGTGATTCACAGAGTGATCTCATGGCTTCAAAACTGCTAAATTTGAAGATTTAATTTCTAAATAGAGATACATTTTGCCTCGCACAGCTACATAAGGAGTGTCTCATGACATTAGCATTAGTTCATTTAGGTTACAGACTTTGGAATACATGTTTATTTCCAGCAAGCGTCGTATCAAGTCAAAAACCAAGCGTTTTAAAAAAAAGTAATGTTTTTGATTCATACACAAGTTCTAGCAATTTAGCTTTTAGAGTTAAAGATGGCATGGATAGTTATTGCCCTGTTAAGGCTTATGGGTACGATAAAGCAAAGCAAAATTTGATTATTTGTGATTCAAAACTTGCCGATCCCAATCAAACATCTGAAACAGTTAGAGATTTCTATCTCAATGTTAGGATGTACGAACTGAAAAACAATCATAATTTATACAAAGCTATAGTGCCATCAGTCGTATCTGTTGCAGCCACGATATTGTGTATAACGACCGGCGCACCAATCGTTGCGACAATAGCAGTTCCAGCGGTAATGCTGTATATCTCTTATAATGTATTAAAAATCAGTTTAGAAATCATTGCTTGGAAACAAACCCTTGAAAATATGCCAATCAAACAGATTAGTGATGTTAAAAGTCATATTAAATTAGCTCAGACAGGCTCCAAGGAAATGTATGAAGATGAACATCGCCCATCTAAGAATTCAGTCATCAAAAATCTTTTCTTAAGCTGTATTTTCAATAGCGATGGTAAAAGATATTTAACACATTTTCAAATGGATTTTGATAGTAAAATTAAACTTTGTGATAACCAGTTAACAAAAAGAATTAAATTGCCTGTTCCAGGAAAAAACTCTAAATAATAGATTTTAGATAGCGCAAGGTCCTTAATGATACCTTGCGCTATAAAATTTAGTTCTTAAAATCTTCGCTCCACAAAGGAGTGATATGAATAATGCCTTCTGTGATGATGTTGTCAAAATTGAGGTCATTGTATTTTTTCTTTACTCGATCTTTTGCTGCTTCATTAGTCAAATTACGGAAATGAGGTGTTGGAGATTGAATAATTTCTTCTGTTAATAATGCAACTTCTTTGGGATCTTGTCCCTCATTCAGTGATTTGCACAATTGATTTAAACGATTTTTTACAAGTATTTGATACGGGTTCGACATCATATTGCGATTGCCAACTTCGGTTGAATGGTCCATGAAATCAGATACCACAGGTCCTGGCTCGATCATAGAAATATGAATATTAAATGGTGCTAATGTCAAGGCCATGGATTCCGATAAACCCTCTAAAGCAAATTTTGAAGAGCAATACATATCCCAACAGGCCAATCCCTGCAGTCCAGCAACAGAACTTACATTAATAATTTTACCAGATTTTTGTGCGCGCATATTTGGCAAAACAGCTTGAATCATTCGTATTGCGCCATAAACATTCGTATTAAATATCTTATGCACCTGTTCCATTGTAACTGTTTCAACAGGACCTAAAATACCGCACCCAGCATTGTTAATAAGAACGTCGATGTGTCCTTCTCTTGATAAGACCATATTTATGGCATTTTGACATGATGAATTATCTTGCACATCAATTGGAATTGCAAAAAGACGCTCTTTAAGTACTTTAATTGAATCAACAGAGCGGTAGCCTGCATAGACTCGGTAGTTTTCTTTTGAAGCAAGGTGCTCTGCAATCACTTTGCCGATACCTCTAGACGCTCCAGTAATAACAATGACTTGCGTCGGGGCCGCGAATGTCATTGTCGAAAAAAAAGATAAGATTAAAAAAATAAAGGATCTCATAACGTCTCCAAGTCAAATTTACAAAATTGCCAGCTAATCTATCATAAAAATAGAATAAATTCATCTATTGGTCAGTATTGTCTACCAAAACAGATTTCCAAGGGTAGTCAACCCAAGGCTTGTAATTAGATTGTAGATAGGATTTTTGAACGTCATAGAGTTTAACTCTATTGGGTGCTGGTCGCTCAGACAAAATGACCCCTTTTGATGCAATTTCTTTACAGCTCGTTTTCAACCAATCAAGAAATAAAGTCACAATGACTTGAGGAGGGGATTCTTGACTCACATTTTTTTTGAGAATTTCGTTTTCAAACAGCCCGTCAAAAAAAGGATCATTAACAGGGTTAGTCTCTTCCCATGGCTTAAAAGATCCCACTTGTATTCCTAATATGTCCACCGCCATAAATTGGGAATTAATAATATTGACTTCAGAAATAGGGACTCCATCTTTATCGAGCTCTTTTAATAAGAGAAAAGGTGTTTTTTCAAGCGGTATACCGTGATCTGATCCAACATATATAGGTCTATCAAACTCTATAACGAACATATGGTCGGAACCGTACATACGTTGATTGATTGTGACAATTTTACCCAAGGGAGCTACAGCTTTTTGAATATCCTCGTATTTAACGATCAATGGTTTTGAGTAATTGTCATAATCAAATGTTTTAGAATAGTCTTCTATAGTCGTCGATTTTGTTGTTGTGAAAACCGAAACTGCTCGAGGTCGCTTTTGATGACTAAAACGCTTTACGCATAAGCTAAAAGTAGGAATGGCTCCGATACCTAGTGCCAATGTGCTAAAAGCAGTACAAGCGACCGTGATAGCACGGTCGCGACCTTTTAATTTTTTAAAGTCTTTATAAGTTGGGTAACTCGAACTTAAAGGATTTATGATACTTGAAACGCGTCCCATCAAATGCCTACGACTAAAATTTTTTAGAAAAATAGAGCTTATCTAAAACAAAAAATCATTAACATTCAACGGTTAAATTTTTAAATCAGTTTATTTTCTTGGATGGTAACGATTTCAAAATGATTCTAGCTTTAGTTTCAACTTCGTTTTTTGCATCAAACTCAAACCATGAATTATTAAGCACATGAAAGTAATTACCACCGCCAAGATAAGCTAATTCTTGTTTTATTTTGTATGAATTTTCCAGATGTAAACAATCATAGAAAAGTTTTTGCAACTTATTAAGAAAAGATAGAGTTGAATCAATTTCTTTATTAGAGAGAATTTGATCCATGAATTTATCTTTAACTTGGGAATGAATGTCTTCATTAAAAATACTTTCTTTGTATTTTTTTGTATTACCCATTAATAAATTATCAATTTTCAAAATTTTGACATTGTAGGAATTTATATAGTCTTTTTTTAAAGATACCTTGAGAATGTTAATTAATTCTAAAGCAACTATTAATGTTTTTTCACGAAATACAATCTTTGGGGATTTAAAAAGTATTATAAGCTTAATTGTCTGTTCGAGAATTAGATGATATATGCGTTTGTCGGCTAAAGGTACTAAATTTTTAATCGTATCGATATATTGTAAAAATTTATCAAGGGACTGCTCATTTAACATTCGCGATGATAAGTCAATTTGTGTTTTGCACAATATTTTTATAAGATCATCAAATTCACTATAGAAACTAATCCTGTGCGCGTTAGTTTCAATATAAGAGGTTGCCAGTTCAATTAATTTGTCTGAAAATATTTGTGACAATTCATTGATAAAATCCATATTTAAAACATCAAACCAATTACTAATAAGATAAATTTTTTCACTGCGTACAGATGGAAATGAATCTTCAAGCATTATTTTTTTGGCAAAATTATAAAAGCTTACTTCCATTTCTTTAGAAAAATCTAAATCTAATGAATATCTGCTTCGTGATGAGTCTTTATCAGTAATAATGTCGATGACAAACCTGAATAGCCAATTTGTGGCTGGATTATTTCTATTCCAATACGCAAGTGGTAATGTAGACAGGCTATCGAAGCAGTTGGCGATAAAGAGTTTTTGATATTGTTTAAGTGTCGACTCATCAATATTTTTAAATTTATGGATCTGCTCGTAAAAAATTGCAAGTGCTTTAAGGCTCTTCCTTGAAGGGTATTCAAAACCTTTAATCATTAGGGATTCTGATAAATTTTCAAAGTTATGGCAATTTATTTGAGTTGTTGAATTAATAATTTCCCCAAATTCTTTCCATTGGGGATCATTCCAGCTCTTTATACAATTCACGAAATCTTCATTTATATTTAATGTATCATCATAGGTATTGACTACCTCATTGAGACTATCAAAAATGTTTAGATTATAAATATCGATTAATTCGATTTTTGATGAGCAGAATGTCAGTTTTTGTAAAAGGGGTGGTTGTACTTTAAAATCTTCTAAAATGATTTTACCAAGACTTGTGCAATCTAATGCTGTTAGGTTTGGCGTATTGTTAAGGGCAAATGTCAAATAATCAGAGTGGTCAAAAGTTTCTGATTGGTGGTTGAGTTTTAGTTCTTTAATAAATGTTCCGTATCTTAATATTAACAATCCTTGATGAACACAAGTGCATTCACTCGAAGAAGAAGACCAATCTGTTAATACTCTAACATCTTTAGCATGTATTGGATTGTTGATATCATGAGGGCAGTTATCGAATGCTCTTAAATAGACTTCTTCATAAAATGGTAACCCTTTTTCTAAAATTGAAATAATGTTTTTGTAGTCTTCAAATTTAGGAACGATTAACTTGGAAGCTATTTTATGTAATTTTTTATCGAGTTTTTGCAAAACAGTAAAAAATGAATCATTTCTAGAAATAGCTCCTAAAGCACGTTTAACTTGGTTATCAATTGCGCTCGTAAAGTTATGGTACCAAATTTGCATGCATTGGTCAGCTAAGTCTTGTAATTTAAGCCTATGAGCCGCTTCATAAACAAATAGACTATTTGCTGCATATTTATTAAAAGTGTAATAATTTAATTGATCAGGAGCATGATCTGACAATACTTCTTGAACTTCAAAAGAATGCAATAATTTAATCGCTTTTGGTTGCTTAACTTTAGCTTCAATGTGCACATTATTAAGCATACAAAGTAACTTGCAATAATCATTGTCTATAAGTGGTTTAGCATTTTGAATGAGATGATATTTTTGTAAATCATCTATCACACCTCTGATAGCTAAATTAGAAACGAGTTGAGTAGAAACTAAGGCATGTCGACTGATGGGACATTGATGATTTGATGTTATGCACTGCTCAATTGAGTGACGAGAAAAAGAGTGACCTTTATCACAAATCACAGCTTCTGACATGAGCTCAAAATCTACAGGATCGATCAATGAAGGAAGAGCTTCGAGTAATATAGGAGGTATTGTCATAAATATTCCTTCACACCATAAATTTTAAAATTGTGCTACGGTTTTAGCTAACATGTCAAAGAATAGCAAGTAAAACTTAAAACATTAAAATGTTATGTAATGCAAAACACTCCCTTAAGCCTAATCAAAAGGTATTTTTTATTTTTTAAGCTTGGAATTTTTTATGTCTTTTAAGTTGATAATCAACCAAATTAAGATTCAAGGAGTCAAAATGTCGACTGTAGACCCGAAATATTTTAAAACTTTTAACTTAGATTATAGTTGTTTTACCAACAACATTCATGCAAGAAAAGTATAAAACTCGGGACCTGTCCACTTTATTTTTCACTAGATGAGGTATTGTTTAATTTAAATAGTCAAAAGGTTGAAACGAATAATCTTTGTCATGGTGAACATGCTCGAAGAATTTGTGAAAGCCTTCCTGAATGTGATGCTTACTTACAAACAATAAAATCAATATTTAGTACTACGAATAACGTGTTTGACACCTCTTATAAAAATTTAAAAAATAGTAATTAATGATTATTGCAATAGGTACAAAAAATAGTGCCAAAGTGCAAGCTGTCCGAGAGTTGATATTAAACTATTCAGCACTTTGTTTTGCTACAGTCAGATCCGTTTCAACATCGTCCAATGTTTCTGATCAACCTTTAACTCTTGAAGAAACGATACAAGGCGCTAAAAGTCGAGCTCTCAATGCTTATGAATTGGTGGATGGATGTACTTTTGGTATTGGTATCGAAAGTGGACTATTCCCGTGCCATAGTGTTCGTAGTGAGTATTTACATACATGCGCTGGTTGTGTATTTGATGGAAAGAATTATTACCTCGGCTTGTCTACGAGTTTCGAAGTCCCACCACATATTTTAAAACATCTAATAGATGACCATATGGATCTGGCCCAAGCCTGTCTCCATGTTAAAATCACTAAGGATCAAAATATTGGTATGAACGAGGGATTGGTAGGCCTTTTAACAAATGGAAGAGTCAATCGAAAGGATTACTCAAAAGAATGTCTTACTATGGCATTGATACAATTAGAAAATGCACATCTTTTTAAATAATCGATGAGCGTTAAAACGCTCATCGATTATAAATTCTTAATTCATTTCTTTGAGTTTGTTTTTGATGTTTTCAATGCTGATTTCAGCAAGATCTTGTATTCTTACAGCTTCTACGCTCGACACACCTGGACGATGTCTATTAGCAATGAAACTTAAATCATGCCTGAGCTGAAAGAAGTTTGTCTCAGTTTCAGTTAAATCTTTTTTAATAATACTTTGGTAGCTTTCTTCAAAGGCATTGTTGACAAGCTCAACTTCTAATAAAGTCAGTAGCTCTTTTTTAATAACTTGATCGTCGTAATCTTTTTCATAGCCGAAACGATTAAGTTGAATCGATAAAAGGTACTGATAATAATCTTTGAGCGGTAAACCAATAGGTTTAAAATCCTGATCAATACTTAAAGACAAGATATGGGGATTGACTAAACTAACAAGATTTGATTTTGGATCATAGAAAGCGTGAATGGTTTTAATATCATCGTGGGTGAAGCTGTAAAGATGATCTTCACAGTGCATAAGATTGAGTGATTCGTCGACATAGGCTTTAAGCGATAATATGTCAATTCCCTCAACTGGGTTTTCTTCTAAACTAAGAACAGCCTTATCAAATGTATTCATAATAAGGTCTTTGAAGTGTTGGGGAAATACTTTATCTTCGACCAATGTTGATTTATGGAAACGAGCTAATGCTTGACCGAACCGCTCAGAAGCTTTGAGTAACTCAATTAATCGTTGAGCTCGGTCTTTAGTGTATGTAGAGCAAGCGCCCACTTTTTCTATGTAATCTTGAATTGAGTGCCCGGGAGCTTTTTCTTCTAATACCAAAAAGAAATCTTTATTATTTCGATGACATTGTCCGATATTAAGAATTTTGGGGCAGTTTATTTCTTGAACGTTTTGCATGTAGCTCAGACCAAACATTTCTGGAAGAAAAGCTTTATTATCTCTTGGAAATACTTTTAAATAACATTGCGTTTCTTTCACACCATGTTTTTTAACTTTAAAAACGTGGTTTCCCGACCATCCACGTTGGTGATCGGCTTTTTTAATGTAATAATTGCAGTTCTGCAGAGTTTTTTGTGCAAAATAAGTCAGTATGCAAGGATCATCTTCATGTGTTGTAAAATCTGGCAGAATTGTAACTAGAAATCGAATGGCATCTTCTTCAGATATTTGTCCGTATTGGAACTGGTTGAAAGTTTCAACTTCTTGGACATGTTCAACACAATAATTTGTCGTGGATGGCAATGCGACTAAGCTCATGTAAATCCTTTTAGAATTTGTGAAAAGGTCATTATCAGAACTGTAGCGTATGTAATTAGTTTTTGGAAGTCAATTTAGCATTGATTATCCAAATCTCAACCAGGTTGAGATTTGGATAGAGAGGATAATCAAACAAATTGAAGAGCTATTTATTTTTTATTGTTTTCATTATTACCTAAAAGAAAGCCGATCACTGTTACAGAAGCAGCCACAGCTAAGAGATCAGGAATTAAATCAGGAGTTGAATCTGAATTAGGCTGTGATATTGTTACAGGAACTTGGCGGTAGGATCGACGTTCTGCGATTATATCTCTTGATCCCGACTTAACTAAAATATTGCGACTGACATCTTTTGTTGCACAATTTTTAATAATCGATGTTTTACTAACAGAAGTAAGAGGTAGACTAAATGCTTTTGTAACGCTTCCAATAAATGACATTATTTTTCCTTATTTGAAAATATGGTTTAAGAAAAATAATTCGGGGTAATTTAAAAAGCAATGAGAAAAATTAAGAAACGAATTAAGTCTCAAAGTACT
>JAEMRK010000038.1:13415-16304 GCA_016463375.1 Parachlamydiales bacterium
GCCTTAAAACACTTTTAAGGCTTAAAGTTTTTTATCATCGATGAGTTTTATTTTTAACTTTGTAGCTTATTCACTTTTAACTTCAACAATTTTTTTATCAGCAGATTCGTTCGTAGGGATACTGCTACAAGATGTTGAATTTTTACGTTCCGGAATGCTTGAGTCTTTTGCAGATGTTTTTTTTAATTCCAGTTCTCCATTGGGTGGAGTGCCATCAATAAATTCGTCGCTATCATAACTATCTTCATTTGCAATTTCTGGTTTTTTATGTTCTAGCCGAACAAAAGTTTTAATTCTATCAACAGCTGGTTTAAAGAATATTGTCCTAATTCGTGAAATTTGTTCCATGCATAAATCGTTTTCATCATTTTTTTTATGTTTTTTTAATATGATAAGTTCAGAATTTAATTCTTGGAATTTTTTTACAGGCCATTTAAATGTTTTAGGTATCGGCAGAACATAATCCTGATCATATGTTTTGTTATCTAAATTTTTGATTAAAAAATGAATATAAGACGAAACAGTATAATCATCGTTATAGTATTTACGCATTTTTTCGAATTTGCGGATAACACAGTCTGTAAAATTTTTTATGAAAGGTTCATAGTCTTTATCATTTAAATAGTAGTAGATAAAAGTGTGTGTTGGTTTAAGATATCGAGCAACATCGATTATCATTTTATCTCTGTAAACAGTTCGCATACCGCCTTGGACAAAATTATCTTCTTGAGGCACAATATTACAATCCTCAAAATGAAATTTCACATGTCCTTTACAAAAGTAACTTAAGGCTACCTCTCCAAGGGTTGCGGTCGGATCACGGATTTCTCGGGGAATCGTAGATTCTATTTTATTTAATGAGATAAAATTAGAAGCAGTATTAACAGCTTTAAAGACTTGAGCTAATGTGGTCATCGTTCACGCACTTAATTAAATTGTTTTTTTAAGTAATACTAAAGATCAATATTATTGATTGTCAATAACGACTAGTGCCACTGAACAATATCTTTTAAAGCAAAACCTCGTTCTGCTTGTTTTTCAATATCGTATGCGAATAAAATCCATTGAATTTCAGGATGCCATTCAGTGTTGGTAAACCGTATTTCCATGGGAATGATTGTTCGTTTAGCAGTTTCTTTGCGGTAGTTTGTGTAAGTAATACTGATTGCTTTTTCTTGATCGATTTTTGCTTGTTCCATTTGGAGCTCCAATATTTTTTAGTTGGAAATATTGTCTGAATTTTTGAATAACAAGTTTTTTAACATGTCTAAGGTTAATATGGCAAAGCTCTATTTTCGTTATGGCGCTGTTTCCAGCGCCAAAACTCTAAATCTTTTAGCTGTGGCACATAACTACCGCAGCCAAGATAAAAAGGTGATTCTCATTAAGCCGGCCTTTGATGTGCGTTATGGTAAAAATACAATACGTTCTCGCGCGGGCATCGAAAAACAGGCTGATGTCATCGTTAATCAAGATACAGATTTGACACAACTGAATTTAGATGGAGTTAGCTGTATTTTAGTTGATGAAGTGCAGTTTTTTAATCCACACCATATCGATATATTTCGTGAAATGACACGTATTTACTGTATACCAGTCATTTGCTATGGTTTGAGAAATGATTTTCGCGGCCATCTATTCGACGGTTCTAAACGATTAATGGAATTAGCAGATACAATTGAAGAAGTTAAGACGACATGCAATTTTTGTGATAAAAAAGCTGTTTTTAATCTTAAATATATTAATGGCGCTGCAACATTTGATGGTCCTAATAAAGAACTTGGCGCTGAAGAAAAATTTTTACCGGCTTGTTATCACTGTTTTGTCAAAGAACATTTAAAAGCCAAGTCTTTAGTTCAAGGAGACACAAATGCCTACTGTTTTACAGACTTTGCCTGATTACGATGAGACAGTTTATACCAAAAAACAGTTTTTAGATAATTTACAAGTCCTAGCTGACAAAACAGATCAAGTTAAGGTTTGTTCGAATCATCGTTCTTTTTATTTAGCCAGTCGAGTCCAGCAAGTATTTTATAGAGTTATAAGCCATTTAGGTTTTGAAGATCGCTGCAATATAATTAAGGTTAATTATGATATCTTAAAATTCTTTCATAACGGCTGCATCAATCATTACTTTCTAACTCTTGATGTGCAAAATTTATTAAAGTCTGTTCAAGCAACAATGGACGATCCAAATGTTAAAGAGGCTGCAAATGAAGTATTGAGTCTAAAACCGGATATTAAAGAAAAGTTGCAGGCTATCTTATTGAATTATTACAACAAACATCATTCAAGCCTTCAGCCTGCATTTTGGCATCGTTTTTTTATGCGTAAAGTGGATATTAATTTTAAAAATTTTGGGGATACCTACAATCATCTAGCACAAGTTGAACTTGAAAAAAAACATGTTTCTGCAACAATTCATTATTATAAATTACTAATAGCGCAAGGCGCTTTTAGTGATGAAACAGCTATATTTGTTGCCGCTAAACTAATCGAATTTATAGACATACTTCCTGCAAACAACAAAAATAGAGATATTGTATTTGACATTCTTCAATCTTTAGCTGACCGTTATTACGCTCAAAAAAAATATCAAATCACTCAAAGTTTTTTAGCCCCAATTGCTCGGTATGGCGCTGATTTGAAACTTAAACAAAAAGCTATGCTTGGTGTTTGTTACCTCAATATGGATAATCGTGAAAGCAGTGCATACCCTTATTTGAACGATGTATTGAGAGTCAATCCATCCGACCTGTTTTTGAAAGAAAAAGTAGCCGATGTTTTATTTTCAAAACAAGAGTGGGATAAAGCTTTAGCAATTTACACACCGCTTTTCGAAAATAAAAAAGAACTGAAAATTAAAATGATTGAATGCTACTGCCAATT
>JAEMRK010000094.1 GCA_016463375.1 Parachlamydiales bacterium
AATTATATCACGGTCAATTAATATGGCAAACATATTAATTAGTATTAAATAGTATAATTTTGAATTAAAAGCCGTCTAATTGAAGGGTTTAATAAAAATTTTTTAATAAGTGAATTTATAATAATTTTAAGTAAGTGCGATTGTATTTGAGGATGGCATGCGATAACTATTTAACTTTAGGCGTGCTTTTTTTATAGTTGTATTTAGATAAATTCTTAATAATTCACTTTTTCTTTAGAAGGACTAGGTTCATGACGACATCGACCTTAAACTCACGCAAAGTTGTGTGGGCTGTTTGGCTTATCGCATCTATTTTCTACGCTTATCAATATATATTAAGAGTCATGCCTAACATCATGCTGAATGATATTATGAATCAATTCCATATGGATGCGACATCATTCGGGCAATTTTCAGGTGTGTACTACATCGGATATTCACTGATGCATTTACCCATTGGTATTTTATTAGATCGAGTTGGACCCAGAAAAGTGATGACATCATGTATCCTTTTAACAGTAGTTGGATTAATGCCTCTGATATTTGCTGATTACTGGATTTGGCCAATTTTTGGACGCTTATTGATTGGTATTGGATCATCAGCAGCGGTACTTGGTGTTTTTAAAATCATTCGCATGACATTTAGTGAAAAACGTTTTCCACGTATGTTGAGTTTCTCTGTAACTATTGGGTTGATTGGAGCTATCTATGGGGGTGGTCCAGTCAGTTATATGCGAGAGATATTAGGTTATCAAACTGTCGTCAAGATATTTGCAGTAGCAGGACTTGTATTAGCTTTGGTTACTTATCTGATTGTTCCCAATGTTAAATCAAAAATAGAAGACAGTGTTTTATCAAACGTTAAAGAAGTGCTAAGTAACAAAAAAGTGATTTGGTTCTGCCTCTTTGCTGGATTGATGGTTGGACCATTAGAGGGTTTTGCAGACGTTTGGGGCACAGTCTTTTTAAAACAAGTCTATGGATTTGATGGTACATTAGCAGCAAGTCTCCCATCGCTTATTTTTATTGGGATGTGTTTTGGAGCTCCCATGCTGAGCTTTATTGCTGACAAGTGCCGTAGTTACCTTGGTACTATCATTGGTGCTGGAACACTGATGACAGTTGCTTTTGCATTTTTAATATTGTTCCATTTGTCATCAAGCATACTCACGTTAAGCTTTTTGATGGTGGGTGTGTGCTGTGCCTATCAGATATTAGCTATTTACAAAGCGTCTACATATGTTAGGGAAGAAGTAGCTGGTTTAACAACAGCTGTTGCTAACATGATCATTATGATTTTTGGATACTTATTCCATTCAATCATTGGAGGCACTGTTAATGCTTTGGGTGGACCTTCAGTGCAAAAAGCCTTAATTTATGGTGTTGGTGTTATACCCATCGCTTTATGTGCTGGAACTATTGGTTACATCGTTCTATTTTCTTGGGAAAAAGTCGTGAAGCACAAAAGTTAACTTGCTAGCTATTTGTTTTAATATTTGCTAAATCATTGATTTAGCAAATATTAAAACTGTACTTAAGGTTCTACGTGTCGAATTTAGCGATTACTCCCCAATCTTTTTCTCCCCAATCAATTAAGCCTATTGTTAAAACTGTTTCAAAAGAAACAATTCTCTGTTGTGAAATAGGTCATTCCACATTTCAGTGCTCTGTGTACACCCATCCAGTGACTTTAAAAGACATTAAAGAATCAAAAATAATTAAAGGCTCTATTACTCCGTGGCTTAAAAATAATCTCCATGAGTTTTTTAAAAAATCTGATACAAATCCTATCTCTTCATTATTAGGTAACTTCTCAAAGTTATCTCTTTCAATATTTGGACCAATAATCAATTCAGAGCATTTTTTAGCAGAACATCAAGGACTTCCTCGACACTTAAAATCTGTGCTTGAAAAAGAAACACAAAAAGAAGTGCTCATTGAAGGTGATGCTGTTAATTATGCTAATGGTGCACTCTTATACTTAAATCAGCAAAACTATGACTTAAAATTTCCATTAGTTTGTGTGACGATTGGTTGGGGCACTGGTTATGCAGTCGCACTTGATCCTGAAAACATATTTGCTGTTGAGATGTGGGCAGAAAATTTTCTTTATGAAAAGTTGTCTGGGTATGTCACGACAACAAAGCTCGGATCTCCTCGTCAACTTCTTGAAAGACGCTATTTATGTGATTTATTTGGTGGTGAAGAAGACTTTGATAAAAAAATGCATGAACACGCGCCACTGTACTCTAGACAGTTTGAAGCATTTATGGATGATTCGTGTCGCTATATCGAAAGAACTTATAACATTGATCGCATTAACCAAATTCTAGTGGGTGGTCAATACAGTAAATACTTAGATTATTCGAAATTAGGATATGGTTTTAACTTTTTGCTACTCCCTGAAGAGCTTAAAAAAACAGGTCTTGATTTAGACTCTATCCAAATGATGGGGTGTATAAGAAACACACATGATCCCAAGATTCACTCCAAAACTTTGACACCTTCAAAACAAATGGAATGGGTTAGAGATATCTGGGTGAAGGTTGATTTAGAAAACCATGTTCAAAACTTATATAAGTTATTTAATTTTAGCGAAAAAATCCATTTTGAACAAAATCATGGAAAGTCTGTCGATGCACCAGTCACTGTTTGGTCTGAAAATGGTGTGAGCCTTGTTTTTACATTGGAAAAAAACTTTGAAGACAGTCAAATCAACTGGTTAGACTATTTACCAACGCTTGTTCAAAATGCCAACGGTGAATTTGTCACAAAACTTGGTAGAAATTATTACACCTGCACCTATTTGTCTATATCACCAGTTACCCAAAGAATTACCAGTTCTCATAACAATCATGATGGATCAATTTCTCAAGAAATTTTAAGAAGGTTTGATTATTATTTCGGAAGTTGTGGTGATCCAAGAAAACCTGTCGAAGATATAGTTCTAGATAAAAAATTTATTGATGATCCAACAAAACATTTGATTAATTGCATGATTATTAGAGGCCCTAATCGATGTTGCACGGATGATTGGATAATTTATTATGTAATGGATTATATATCAGATTTTTCTAAAAAAGCATGTTCGACAGATTATCTAGTAGAATTAGCAAAAGACCGCTTTAAAGATGAAGCAGACAAAAATACAATGCTTAAGTATTTCGAAGAGTCTGTAAATACTGATGACTTTCAAAAGCGATTGAAAAAAAACAAAGAACTTATTGATGCTGCGATTAAAAAAGGTAATTTTTTAGATTTAGATGAACCAGAACATGAGCTTCGTAACTTATACCAAGTGTTTAATACATCAAGATATTTTAAACATTACAAATATGCACTAGCACAAGTCTGAGGTTTATTAAATGCGTATTAGAGATAATTGCCCAACACCTACTTTGTGGGGAGCGGCTCCTCATCGAGAACTTGACTTGGGTCAACAGTTAGTGCTCGAATTTATTGATAAAAACTTTGGATATGATGAATCAGTCGAAATACTCAAAAGAATGGTTGCCAAACAAAGGTTTAAGGATAATCCAATTGACGGTCTTATTCATGAAATTATTGAAAGGGGAGTTGGCCGTTACTATCTTTATGAAGAACCAGTCAGAACTTATCTTGTAGGTGCGATTGATAACTTTATTGAAAAAGCAACGTCTAGTGATTATCTAATTGAATTTGCCGATAAATACTTTGATGATCAACCCAATAAAAATGCCATGCTACAAATATTTAAAGAATCTGTGGAAGCTGAAGATTATCAAAGCCACTTGAAAAACGTTAGAGAAACTATGTTAGAAGCTATTGAAAAAAATAGTATCTTTAATATGGGAGAAGCCGAAGGCGAACTTCGTAATCTCTATTTGGCTTTTGACGAAGCTTATAAATTACAGCATTACGAATATGGAGAAGTTCCACAATAATTTTCCGAACCTTATTCATTTTAAATCATCTTGAACAATGTTTTCTTAACCAATATTTGGTTTTAAATGCGAAGCAATAAACATAATTATCTTTATTTTAAGTTGATGAACATATCGTCAAGTTGATCTTCAGTACTCGTT
>JAEMRK010000095.1 GCA_016463375.1 Parachlamydiales bacterium
CAAGAGTATAAATAGAGTCACCCATATTCACAAAATATACATCGTCTAACTTAATGATGTCGTGAGGGTAAAGGGCTGGATGATGATGGGGATTAAAAATCTCATCAAATCGTTGATGATAACGATTTGGCAACACTTCAAAGCTTTCCCTTGCTTGCGCATGGTAGCCAAGAGCTGCAAATGGTCCTTGTTTCATTAAATCTATTTGTAATCCAGGCAATTCAATTTCTGAAGTTATTAATGCAATTACTCCTTCGAAATGTCCAACAAATTGTCTTTCATATGTCCCTAATCCTGTACAACTGGTTTTAATTTTATATGGAATTTCAGTAATTTTTGGACATGAATTGACAATATGTTTACGAATTGACGACTCCCTAATATAAGCCTTAAAAGGATCGTTATTGTTGAGTGGATCATTAAAGTAGACGAGCGCAATTCTTTTGAGCTTTTCAGTATAAATGGTCGGATCTTTAAAAACTCTTTGCCATTTTTTACTGACGCGAGTTGTGTTAATAAGATCATCCCCATCTAGGTACTTGTATAATTCTTGTGTAATTATGTTTTGAGATAAGTAGTTTAGGGGATCTACTTGAGGTGAAATTGACATATTGGACTCATATATAGTGATTCGTTAGATTAAAATGACATGCAACTTTATTCCACAACATTAAGTGTTCTAATCAAGTATTGATTTAGTGTTGAAATTAATTATTGATTTTTGATTAAAATCTAAAAATTTAATAAAGCTCTTCGTACGGTTTTGAAACCCGTGCACGACGATTATACCTTTGAAAACAATCATGCCATTAACATCAAACAAATCTTTTTCAAGTTCTACGGGAAGACTATTTTTAGACCATTTACACAAAGAACCAAATCGTAATCCATATATACAATTATCCATTTGAAACAGACTAAAAGCTTGATTAACCCGTGGATAATATATAGAACCATATTTTTTTAAATTTTTATCATATCGATGTATGCCGCCATCAGTGTCACCGATAATTATGGTCTCATTGATTATACTTAAAGACATTATACGTGAACAAAGTGTGATCGACTTTAACACTGAGCCTACATGATCCACATAATACATATGCTCTTTGGCTGCCAATATAAAACCGTTGGCCAAGACCTCAAAATAATCGAACGGTCCATTATATCTAATCTCTTCACTAGTTTGAAAAAATATTGATGTGGACCCATTAATATTGAAAGAATAAATCTCACGTCTTGATGAATAAACATCGATGTTTATCGCATAAATTTCGCAGTCTTCCGTTAAGACCATAATGTTATTGTTTAGTACCGTAAATAAATGGGCTTGTTTATGAAATTCAATTTTCTGAAAATTACTGTATGTGTCTATATGAAATAGATTCTTGCCTACTTGCGCTACTAATCCGTTCTTGAAAGTTTTAATTAATTTTATATGCTCAAAAGCATGATTACCCAGTGCAATATCATTAACGACATAAATGTTGTTAAGAATATTTTTTCTCGTACTAATGTCTATTTCAAAAGCTTTTAAATCATCGTCTTGAGAATTTCTATTAATAAATGTGTGGTTTTTAAGCGACCCTTTTAAAAACTCTTCAGATCCAAATGCTTGTTTCCAAGATCGACTAACTAGGCACATTTTACAGATATCTTCAGGTCTTAGGAATTGATTTAAAACAGTTGTTAAAATATCACGTGGTAATTTCGAAGGATCGCAATATTTATCTTTTTTAAAATTATTAAAAATGTCATAGGTAAAATTATGAAGATACTGAGATAATTTTTTTAGCATTTAATTGAGTCTTTTTTAATTTGTTTAGAACGAAAGGCCCGTCGTTTATTCTCAAGAAATTAGCGGGACATTAGTTAATGTTTTTTTTACTATTTAGATTGGCTATTAAAGGTTAAGAAATCGATGTAATTACCTCGTCTATAGTCTTTGCCAAAAATAACGATTTTTTCTTTCCAAGTGACAAATCCAAGTTCACCATTGAATTTATGGATTAAAACACTAGGACGTCTTTTTAAAGTCCATATTATTAAAGAGTCATTGTTATCGTGAGAAACGATACAATTACCCATAGCCTGAATTTGATATGTTATTGAATATGCCTGAATATACTCTTTGAGAGTTCTATCTGCATTCCAAATAGCTATCCCTCTATCTGATCCCGAAACTAATTGATTATTTAAAATCGTAAAGCTATTAGCAGGTCTTTTTTCATAATCATCAAGACTTGTTTTTTTTTGAAAGAAATAGCGTTTAGGCTTCTTATAATCTATGCTGTGCAGAAAGTTTAAATTTTTGTCGTAAAATTCAATGTTTCCGCTTGCAGCACCACAAACTAATGAATGATTGAAAATGGTCATGGCATGAATCTTTAAATGTTTTGTCAACTTGTTTGAAATAAGATCTCCATTTTCATTCAGAACATAAATTCTACGATAATTTGAAATAATATAATGGGCATCTATAGACTCGAAAAAGTAGTCGAAATCTCCTAAGAAATCTTTTTCTATGCCGCTTTTAAAAAGCAGTGTGGATGATCCATCGACCTTTATTTCGTAGAATTCTCTGTCATTATTAATTGCTATCAAACGATCATTAAGTACAGTAAACATTAAAACTTGCACTTGACAGTCGATCTTTTTTATGAGATCTGAAGAGACGATATGCAGTAATTTTTGATTTACCAAAGCTATTAAACTATTGCCGAAAGTTTTAACCATTTTTATTGGAATTTGATTATTTTGAGTAAACACAAATGGTTTACGGGTATAACTACCATCTTGTATGTTTTGCCTAGTCAGTTTGTCATTGCTGTAGGCTTGTTTTAAATGATCGAGTGGAGTTTTTTTAGTATCACAAGAGTCTAATGAACTGTGATCATAATCATTATTGAGAAAAGGATGATTCATAAGCACCCTTTCAATGAATTTATCATTTCCAAAAATCTGATACCAAGACTTATTAACCAGCCTTAAAGTAGGAATGTCTTGTGGTATAAAAAATTGACTAAAGACATTTATTAATGTGTCGTTGGGTAATTTTGAGGGATCAGCATGCGGTAATTCATTTTTCTTTGATGTAAATATGCTGGAAAAAGCGTTTTTAAAATTTGCTATTTTTGTGGTCATGGTAAAGAACCGATCTTTAAATTGTTACTATCACATCAAAAATGGGGGCACTAATTTTTGATGTCGAGGGAAATAATCAGCTCATTAAAATCGAAATATTACATCGAAATAGCTCGAAGATGCTATCTGAAAACATCTTTTACGAAAATAACTTCCAGATTTAATAAGAAAAAAAAGATATTTGTAAAGTCTGAGTTGGGAAGGTAATGGTTAAGACACTATCTCCTGAACATTATGCGATAATCTTGAGGCACAAAATTGTTGCTATTGACCGAGTAGCTATTAATTGCGCTAGGATTTTTCTGAAGATTAAAAGACTCCAAAATTATTGGAGTCTTTTAAAGGATATTATTGTTGGCTCAGTTTTGATTGAAGTGAAGATTTAGCTTTTGAGATATCATTGTGAAGAGAAGCTTGATTACCACCACAAATTAAAACGTATTCAAAACCTTTTTTTGATGGCATGATCGTGAAATAGATATTCACGTCTTCTTCTGCAAAGGTTGCCATATAAATTGTTGGAGTAATAGGTTGACCTGATTTTAAAAATTCAAAACTTGTGATCTTAGCTGATATAAACTCTTTTTTAGCAGGTGGCAATGTTTCAATCCACGTATCAAATGTATCATAGTTTTTTGTAGACAATGTTGACTTGAATTTTTGATCTTCTAAATAGGCTTTATAAGGTTTAGATAAGCTTAATTTAGCGTGGTCATCTTTATAGAATGGATAATCTTTTAGTGCTTTTGACCAAACAGCATCTTCAGTAAATACCTTATTCCAAGTTTTAGACACCAATATAGCGCTTCGATTACTTAAGCAAATTAAAGGAGCCAACTCATTTTTTATGATATTTACGGGTAAAGTAGTAAATGGATCTAGTTTATTATGAATAGTCATGTGTAATGCACCATTATTA
>JAEMRK010000039.1 GCA_016463375.1 Parachlamydiales bacterium
ATTTGTATAGATAGTATTAGATATGTATAGATTTCTACGAACTGTTTCAAACCCTTTCAGAGAAAGAATCGGCAATATAACTTAGTTGAGCAACTAATAAATTAAAAGATCGCTCATTCAGAAATAATGCCTTAGGTATCATATAATGAATACCTCCTGGAGATATTCCCAATTGATATTGTACTGTGTATGGTTGATCAGGCAAGATCAATTTAAAAAGTTTTTGGATTTTTTCGAAAATGTAAATGCTGTAGTTAATTTTTTTGCAATAGTTCCCAATAAGCTTTTGAGGATCAATATTTGTAATCAATCCATTATAATACCACTTATATGTATTAAAGGATGATTCAACCTCCAAAATATTGTTGCTGATATAGTCCCAGGTACTTGTAGGAGTATTTATAATTAAATAATCAATTTCTAAAGACAAAATTAACCTCCAAAAAAATGAACGCTAGTTTGTCATATCCAGTTGATAAAAATAAATGTCAATATTTAGTGCTAACTCTTTAAGGAGTGCTTTTGATGGTTTTTTTGATTATTTTCATTACACCTTTAAAGATGTACTTGAAAAGCAATAAGATGTACGTCTTTTTTTAATGATAGTTTTCGAGACACATAATGGAGTTCTTTTTCAAGAAGACTTCCAAAGTTTTGAATACCTTCATGACCAAAATGGCGAAGTGTTCTTGTTAACCATTGAATAATCATTTCATGATTTTCCAGTAGTTTAACAAGCCCTGTATTATATAAGAAAATAAGGTCCCCGTTTTGCAAAGGCACAGGATCTTTACCCACGACTACAGCTTGTTTTTTTTGAGTTAGCCAAACAATGGGTGAGGGAAGACCAAATTCTTGAGCTCTTAAAGATTGATCAAGCCCATCAAAAACCATCTGCGTATTAAGAAAAGGAGTATTAGCACAGTTTGTCAGTAGGTCATACATCCCATTAAACCCTGGTTTTACAGCTTCTGACCAGGAAATTTTCCAGAGGTTTTCTTTTTGATCGATATTAAGTTTTACAGCAGTCAATGGATTTGCTTGTAAATCTATCGTACGAATATAAAAAGGACCTGTCATTTTATTATCAGCTGCATGAAGCATTTGGTTTTGTAAAAGTAAGCAGCAGTCATATTCACTATGTTGCTGTTCTCTTTGCAATGCATTTTCAGTGAGTTGTATAACATTTTCTTGCAGGCATTCACTCATAGTATTCAGTGTACTGGCAAGCTCAACAAGTTCTTTAGGACCTTTAATTTCTATCGAGCGGCCGTATTCACCGGCCGCTATAGCTAACGCAACATTTTTTAGCTGTCTAACAGGCTTGCTAATAAGATGGGCAATTAATGTTGCAAGGCATGTAACAACGACAGTTGATAGGGCAACACTAACTAATAATAATGATAAAGCTTCATTAAGTGAACGGCTGAGAGTTTTACTATCGGCATCGGCTATAACAAAGCCTGCAATTGAACCATCTGAATTAATTATTGGAGCTATAGCCGTGATTCGTTCAATCGAGCTGCCAGGTTTGTGATAAATAGGAGTAACAACGGATTCCTTATCTTGCAGAAGTCTATTTTTTGTATTTTCGTTTAAAGGGATATCTTTTTCTAATTTGTCCGTTGCGTATAAATCTAATAGCTCCAGTTTTTTTTCTAAAATTTGTAGTGCTGTTAATTGATTTAATTGATGGGGCGATTTCGATAATACAGCGGCAGATGATACGACAGACTCTAGTTTTTTATGGGTAATTTCAATAATTTCTTGTTTCCAGTTGAAATAATAAAGTATCGACAAAGCAATAATGAATACTAGAAGTAATGGCATAAAAAGAGTGAGAAGCCTTGTACGAATACTCATCTATGACGAAATCCTATAATCGAGGTGTAAACAGATAGTAAGCCAACGGCGACGCTTGGACACTCTGAAATAATATTAAGCAGATTTGTTTCTGTTAAAGTCAAAAGGGTGCATTTAGATTGGCAAGTAGCCTGGTAAGCTCGTGGTCTATCGTTAAATAGTGCTTCATCCCCAAAGAAATCTTCAGTATATAAAAGAGCTAAGCGCTGTTGTTGTTCATCTTTAATCTCAACAATACCTTCAACTATAATGTAGAGTCTGTGGGCTTCTTCATTAATTTCAAATATACGTTGCCCTTTTTCGTAATGAGCAAGACCTGTTTTATCAGCAATAGTTAAAAGTAAATCGAGATCAAGCTCCCCAAATAAACGTGTTTTTTTTAAAATGAAGGCTTTGTCTATTAAACTAAATGTCATTATGTAACCTCTAGTAAATCAAATGCAACATTATGTAATAACTCTTCACCTTGTTCCATCTGCTTTTGTAAAGACAATCGCCAATCTGGATGGTTGAGTTTTGCTTTGATTGTTAAAGCAACGACTCGATCTAGAGAAGAGGGAGAATTATCCATGGCCTCTAATAATTCATCAAATGAATAGACTTGTTTACCATCTTTAATATATTGCCATAATTTATCCTCGAGTGGACGATCATCAATGAGTGGTTTTAAGCGACGAAATATTTTTGATTCACACGTTTTCTCAAGCGATTCTATAGCGCTGCCGCGCATTTTAGGGTTTTTACTACGCAAAGCGTGAGCCAGTAATTCACTACGTTCAATTGATCCTGCAGCGCCCAGTAATTGGATGATAAAATCAATGACAGAGTGATAACCAGTTAATAAAGCTTCTTGTATAAGAGGGGTGAACTGCCAATCTTCATGCTTTTTGTTTGCATGAAAATAATAAAAGTAAGCTCTTTCAATTTCAGCAACGATAATTTCAAAAAGATTAGCTCTTAACTGAGGCAATGCAACACGTCCAAGAATTTTACCAGCAAGAACTCGACAGCGATCATGTAAACGGCAATCTTTGGTCAAAGATAAAAGTATTGGAACTGTGCGTAAACCCATCGAGCTAATCACTTGCTCTAAAAACCGCTTCTCTACAGGCCTAAAATGTGCGCTAGATGCCACTAGATCACGAACAATTAATGAACTTTTTAATTTACCGAGAGCCCCAATACAATGGAGTCTAAAAGTGCTATCAGTCGATCGTGTTAGCTGTTCTAAAATAAATTGAGCATGACGAACACTATTTGAATCGATGCATTTTTCAAGACCTTCTGCAGCAAGCCTTGCCACTTTGCGTTTGGGGTGGTTGAGAAGACTCAATAAAATTTCAACATGACGTGAATGATGGTCTAAAGATAATATTTTTAAACCCATGCAAATTTCTTCTTCGATTTTTGAATAAAGAAGTTGTTGCAATTGTGTAGCTGCTTGAATACGGTAAAATGACATCTTTGCAGTGGGTAATTGAAGCCACGCAGTATGTACATGATTGATCCAGTCCGTATGCGGAATTAACTTTAAAGTTTCTTTAACGCTAGCTTCTTCTGTAGAAACGTTTTTCTTTAAAGCGATAATGGCAGCGCCACGTAAAATCAAATCGTAGCTCTTAAGGTCTGATGCGACTTTTGAAGGGTGTAATAGACCATTTCGCGCGAAGTAAAAATGGATAGAACTGCGAAGAGAAGGATGGGCTGTTTCAAGCATTAAACGACCCAAATGATCAAGCACTTTAGGATCCAATGCAAAAAGACATTTTGATAACAGATCAATAGCTTTCAATTTACCACGGTAACTCATTTTGTTCATGTGTGTTAAAAGACGTGGCAATATTTTTGGATTGTCAAAGTGAAGCAAGGCTTCATAAGCCATCAGCTGAGATGTTTCATCACGTTTGCGTAAAATTGACATCAAATGAAATTCAGCTTGTCGCTTATCTTTTTTACTCAGCTTTAGAATCCAGTCTTTGGTCTTCATGTGGAATTGCAAGGCGCTTTTAGTCAGTATCTGTAAAACGGCACCACGGTACTGAGAGCGGAGCATAATCATGCATGCTAATGCTATCAGTGACAATAGAAGACCCAGCACTATCAAATTACTATCAATGCACAAAAAGATAATGGCACTAATTAACATGCCAAGTGGTTCAAAAAATGAATCAATAGCTATCCGAACTCGATTTTTTAATTCAGTAGGGACTGCATTAAGTAGAAGATTAGAATTATTTTCATCGAGTAGATATGAAACTCCTTCTACAGCAACAACACCGAGTACTGCAAATAACAAAACATCACTAAATGACCATCCAATAAATGTACTAAGAAAAAATAGAGGAGATATCATCACGATATTGTTGACGCCAAATCTATTAATAACTCTGGAATAACAAAATAGTCCGAACAGCATATTCATGATAGCTATCCATGCCATACACTCACCCAAAAATATTGTGAGTTGCCCGCCGTCACTTTCTTTAGAAAAGTGACGTTGCAGACCATCCATGTAACTATATTCTGTTGTTATATTTAAAAGCTGTATGACGAGGTATGTTGTCATCAAAATCCATGTGAATTTTGAGGACATAATCGCGGGTATTAATTTTTTTAAATTAAATCGTTCATTTTGTAATTCCTGGCTACTGTCTTCATCATGAACACATTTAACTCTGGATGATATAGTGTATAGAGTAAAAATAGTTATAATTAAGCAGCATATAATGATCGCAATCAGTCCCTCTATTCCTAAAAGGTTTAGGAACAATGATAATATAGCAGCACCAGCTGCATTACCTAAGAAGATGGCTGCATTAAATAAGCTGTAAAGTCTTTTTGCATTCTGTAAATTATAGTATTGGTCAATAAAAAACCAATAACACGTAGTTAGTAAAACAAAGAAAATATTTGCAAAAACTTTGCCCGCTAACCAGAACCCTCGATAGTCGTGAAGTGAAGGACTTAGATAAGATAATAATATTAAGCTGTAACCAGTAGTTCCAATTATTAATACGGTATTAAATAATCGAAAAGGATTACACCCTTTAAGGGTAAAAAGAAATAATGAGGCTGAAAAAAATAAACCAAAAGCTGTTAAAAGATAGGCGTAAGGTAGATTTTGAGCACCAATTTTCTCTAAAAACAGACCGTCAAAAAGCGTGAGGCCGCAATAAGCTCCAATGGCCCAAATAAACGCTAAAGAAACAAATAATAATGCATTTGTCCCTTCGCCCGCGTAGAGATAAAATATCCGATGAAAGAGTCCCTTCATGCCAAAAGCCACCTTTGAAGTATGTGGTTTTGTTCACTAAAACGCCCCAACTAATAAGACTTTTTATGGGCGTGCAATTGCACTGAAAAAAGGGCGTTACAAAGATTGTAACTTCCAGCTTAATAAAATGCTTATAAAATAACCAAAAATATTGGAGTTTATGGTTAGTTCTGATTAAATCAGTTCTTCTATGAATTTTAGGAAGTATTAATGGAAAGGCATAAATTAGTCATTATCGGATCTGGCCCGGCGTCATATACAGCTGCTATCTATGCTGCAAGGGCTAATCTCGAACCAGTTATCTACGAAGGCTATTTTGCTGGACCAGCTGGTGGGCAGTTAATGACAACAACTGAAGTTGAGAACTTCCCTGGTTTTCCTGATGGTATTTCTGGTCCTGATTTAATGGATAGATTCCGTAAACAGGCTGAAAAGTTTGGTACAAAATTTTTTACTGAAGACGTACAATCAGTTGATTTGTCCTCTCATCCATTTAAGGTTGTAGGGGCTGAGTATAACTGCCAAGCAGATTCTTTAATTATCGCAACTGGTGCGACAGCTAAACGATTAGACATTCCTGGCACTAGAGATGGAGAATTTTGGCAAAAAGGTGTGACTGCATGCGCTGTGTGTGATGGTGCGGCACCGATTTTTCGCAATACTGACCTCTATGTGATTGGTGGTGGGGATACAGCTGTTGAAGAAGCGATGTTTTTAACAAAATATGGATCTAAAGTATTTATTGTACATCGCAGGTCAGAGCTTCGCGCCTCGAAAATTATGGCTCAACGGGCGAAATCCCATCCGAAAATTGAAATTCTTTGGGATTCAGTTATTGAGAAGGTGGAAGGTGATAAAGTTGTACGCTCTGTAACCATCAAAAATTTGAATACTAGTAGACTTGATAAAAGAGATGCTGGCGGAGTGTTCTTTGCAATTGGACATCAACCTAATACAGGTTTCTTAAACGGTCAAATAGAGCTTTTAGAAAATCAGTACATCAAAGTTGTTCCTGGTACATCTCAAACATCTGTACATGGAGTATTTGCAGCAGGCGATGTTCAAGATTTTGTTTATCGCCAAGCTGTATCGGCTGCAGGTTCTGGTTGCATTGCAGCTCTAGAGGCAGAGCGTTATATTGCTCATCAACACCATGAGAAATCATGCTAAAAAAAACAATAGTTGCAAGTCTGCTTGCTATAAGTAATATAGGTTTTTCATTAGATTATACACCTTGGTATAGTGAAACATTTCAGCCTGAGATAGGTTTGAAATATACTTACAGCCGTTTTCATGAAGTGAAAACGGATGGTGGAGATTTTGAAAAAACTCAAAACGATCAATACTTATCGCTTTGGACTCAACTTACAGCCTTACCTAACTTTAATTTTCAAATTCAGACAGATTTTGCTCATACCCAGCAAAGTGATCTTTATTGGGAAGATGTGGCTTTTTTAGGTAATTATCTTTGGTTGGAAGATGTAGTTGGGGATCCGATCAGTTTATCAACTGGATTGACGATGACTGTTGTTCCGCTACATATAGGATTAAAGGATTATTCAGTAGTCCATCATTCGAATTTAGATACAGAATTTACACTTTGTCTTGGTAAAGAGTTTAGTTATAGATATCAATGGCTCGCTCGTTTTTGGGCATACGTTGGCATTGGACAAGGTATTGAAGGTAATCCTTGGTTGGATGGTCAAATTGCCTTTGAACAACAAGTATTTGAAAGAAATATTTTGAGTTTTTATGCTTTTGCTTCCAAGGGTCTTGGCCATAAAGAATGGCTCGATTCATTTCCAGGTTATGCAAAGCTTGATTATGAGTATTTTATGGGTAGGGCAAAATATACCCATGAATTTGATTTAGGCGGCTCTTTTTCGCTTGAATATAGTCGCCGTTTCTATGTTAAAAACGGGCCTATCAAAACTAATAGTTGGATGATTTCATTTAATTGGCCATTAGCTTTCTAAAATTAACTAATTTTTTTAATTCTTAATTCATTAATAAAAAATTAGCTCTTTCAGATATCAAAAAAAACTACAATATACTATACTATTATCCTCGTCTTCTAAAGGAGATCACCCGATTTTATGTCTTTGCCCCAGCAAAAATTCCGCGAAATCGTATTTCAATTATTATTTAGCTATGACCTTTCAAGAGGTGATGAAGAAGTATTACTTCCTATGCTAATGGCAGAGTTATGTGTATCTAAGAAAAGCGTACGCGAAGCTTGGTTGAAAATGCAATGCATTTGGCAAGATAAAAATTTACTTGATAAGAGGATTTCAGAGATTTCTAAAGAATATGCTTTAGATAGAATTCAAAAAGTCGAGCGCAATATTTTAAGATTAGCTATCTTTGAGTTGTTAAAAGATAATTCGATTCCTCCAAAAGTTGCGATAAGTGAAGGAATGCGATTAGCTAGAAAGTTTAGCAGTCCTGAAGCGGCTCTGTATGTGAATGCTTTATTAGATACTGTTTATAAAGAATCTCTTGGAGAGAATGTAGACGCGACTTTAATTGAAGCAGCAGCTCAGGAATTAATTGAAAGTGAAGCTATTGTTGAGGATGTGGTTCACCCAAGTCTTGACTAAAAGACGTGGGACATGCGAGAAACATTTTTAAAAGATCAACTACTCAGTCAATATTCCACATTCGGTATTGGTGGACCTGCCCGATACTTCCTCAAAGTTCAAACAGTTGAACAAATGCAAGAAGTTATAACTTATTGCAATGAATCACATACTCCCTACATTGTTATAGGAAAAGGGTCTAACTGCTTATTCGATTCTAAAGGGTATTGTGGTCTTGTTATTCAAAATCGAATTGAATTTTGTCATGACAAAGGTAACGGGGAATTTTATGTTGGTGCTGGTTATAATTTCTCTTTATTAGGCACTCAAACGGCTCGAAAAGGGTATGCAGGTCTTGAATTTGCATCCGGTATTCCCGGAAGTGTTGGTGGGGCTGTTTATATGAATGCAGGTGCCAACCAAAAAGAAACATGTGAGAGTTTAAAGAGCGTTGAATTTATTGATGCATCGGGGGAGCTTCACAATTTATTGAAAGAAGATATCGAGTTTTCTTACCGTACATCTTCATTTCAATCACGATCGGGAGCTATAGTTTCTGCTACCTTTGCATTAAATGCTTGCCCTGAAGCTAGGCAAAAACAAATTAAGATTATTCACTATCGCACTGCAACTCAACCCTACAGCGATAAATCGGCGGGTTGTGTGTTTCGCAATCCTGATAAACTGCAAGATAACACCCCATCTGCGGCTGCACTAATTGATAAAATGGGACTTAAGGGATTAAAGGTCGGTGGCGCTGAAGTTTCCATGAAGCATGGGAACTTCATCGTAAATAAAGGAGATGCTACCGCAGAAAATGTCTTAGAATTAATGGAGTTGATTAAGCAAAAAATTAAATCAACAACGGGTTATGAGTTACATGCTGAAATACGGTTAATTCCTTATGATGCCAAACATTAATAACGTGGAAATTTGTCAAGGAGGAGAATTATGAACCACGCTTTTCGAGCTGATATGCATTGTCATACAACTTGCTCCGATGGCACTTTTACACCTCAAGAGTTATTAAAGCATGCTCATGATAGATCATTACAAGGCTTATCTATTACTGATCACGATACTGTCGAATCTTATTTAGAAGCGTTACCCATTGCTGAATCTCTTGGCATCCAATTAGTCAGTGGAGTTGAATTCTCCACAATGCACCAAGGCGTTTCTGTTCATGTATTAGCTTATGGTTTTTCCACTGAAAATCCTCTCATCTTAAATTTTTGTGAAAAACACGCTAAAAGACGAATTGAGCGTAACCGTGCTATTTTAGACCGGATTTACAAATACCACAGTGTACGAATAACTGAAGACGATTTAATTCAAGGCAATAAAAATAAAGGTACATTTGGGCGTCCTCATATAGCTCAGGCTATGGTTCAAAGAGGTCTTGCCATTTCAATACAAGATGCTTTTCACCGTTTTCTGGGAGAGGGACATTGCTGTTTTGAACCGGGTGATACAGTTGATGTTGAACAAACTTTGGAATGTATTCATGCAGCTAATGGCAAGGCAGTCATTGCTCATCCTCATCTTATAAATAATCATTCAATTGTTAATCAACTGACTGAAATGCCATTCGACGGTATTGAGGTTTATTATGCGCGTTTCACAGAAGTTCAAGTTAAGCGTTGGAAAAAGCTTGCTGAAAAAAAAGGATGGTTTATGACTGGTGGTTCGGATTTTCATGGATCTGTTAAGCCCCACAATCCATTAGGTGCTTCATGGGCACCAGAATCGACTTTTGAATTCTTGCTTAAACACTATCAAACTAATTTATTAAACGTTGCAGTATCTTAAAGTTATGGATGATTACAGTGCTTTGGTCCGCCGTCTTTTTGCAACCCAATTTTTCGGGGGAATGAAGCTTGGATTACAAAATGCGATGACTCTGTCGGAGTTATTAAACCACCCTCAAAAAAAATTCTCATCTATTCTTATTGCCGGCACTAACGGTAAAGGCTCTGTAGCCACAAAAATTGCCAAAGTTTTAGAGCTATCTGGTCACAGAGTCGGACTGTTTACCTCTCCTCATATTGCCTCTTTTCGAGAACGAATACAAGTCAATGGATGTCTTGTGACTCGTGAGGAAATTGTAAAGTATCTTCCACCTTTATTTCATCTCGTTGAATCACATCAAATTCCAGCTACTTTTTTTGAGTTAACAACACTTTTGGCATTTAAGATTTTTAGCGAAAGACAAGTCGATTACTCTGTAATCGAAGTCGGTCTCGGCGGAAGATTGGACGCGACTAACATTTTAAATCCGATTTTATCAGTAATTACATCGATTGGATATGATCATATGAATCAGCTGGGAAATACACTTGATCAAATTGCAATGGAAAAAGGTGGTATCATAAAACCAGGAGTTCCAGTTGTGCTTGGTCCCCAAGCGCAACTCAATGTTTTATTGGATTTAGCGAAGCAAAAGGGTGCTAGTGTTTATCCTGTAGCCTCAACTCATGCTGCGTTTTATGATGAAGAAAATAAAAGTATTGCAGCGTCTGCGCTTAATCGTTTAAGTCAGTCAGTTAAGATTAATGATCATGCTTTAGATGTAGGTTTGATGCAAAGACCTATATGCCGTTTTGAGGAATGGACTCAGGCTATGCTTCTTTTACAAAATATTAAAACCCATTTATCCCATCTTTTTTTTGATGTGGCCCATAATTGCCAAGGTATCGAAAAAGTCATGGAGGCCCTAACTGTTCGTTTTCCAGATAAGCCAATCACATGTCTCGTGGGTCTGAGTCAGGATAAAGATGTTGATTCGTGTCTAAAGGTTTTAAGTCATTACATGCCTAATATTATCTTCGGTCAAGCCAACCATTACCGAGCATCTTCAGCTAATGACCTCTTAAGTCGCTATCCCTACTACAACGCGACAGCTGTAAAATCTATTAAAGAGGGCATGAATAAACTGTTAAACACTGCTGTTGAGGGAAGTATTGGTGTTGTGCTCGGAAGCTTTTTTATCATGAAAGAAGCTAAAGATGCGATCAATGTTAACCAAGATTGCGATGGTTTAAATTTGAACTAATTTTATGCTTGCAGAAATGCTATTTGTACAGTATGATTTCTCCCTTTCTAACCTGTTTCAGGGGTATTAGCTCAGTTGGTTAGAGCGCCACGTTGACATCGTGGAGGTCAGCTGTTCGAGTCAGCTATATCCCAATGCTAAATGTCGTGAATATGTCCGATGTCTGAAAAATCAGTATATGCTCTCCAACAACTTGGGGCATCGCTATTATCATTAGCATTAAAAAATTTATTCCCATCTAGTCAATTTTCCCATTGCGGCACGACATCTGTCGGTTTTTTTGCCTGCTTTAAAAAATTACCTTCACTACCTCCAGATTTTCTTCATCACATTGAGCGAGAAATGTGGGATATTATAAAAAAAGATCCTGAAATTCAAGTTTTGCATATGATGCGTGAAAATTGTGGAGCTTTTTTAAAACACCACAAATTGCCTATTTTAGCTGATAAGGCTATGCAATCTGAAAAAAATATTATAGATTTAATACAGATTGGCTCTTTTTATAGCCTTTTAGAAAATGACGATGTGGCTGATTTGGCTGACATCGGCGGTTTGACCTGTTATCAAATGGAAGTGAAGGATGAAGAAATTTTCGTATTTGGGTCTGTTTTTAGTAGCAAGATGGCTCTTAAAGCATTTACCAAAAAAAATGACCATGCTCGGCGCTTTATTGCTATTCAGCGCATTGAAGAAGAAGAAATTCTTGAAAGAGAAAATGGACAGCTTTACTGGAAAGAAAAAGGATTAATACTTAAAGATAACTTTTTAAATTTATGGAAGCAACTGCTTGGCAATCATCAGTTTAAGCGATTTGATAGCTCGGCAATATGTAAGGTTATATTTAAAAATTTTAATGGAGTTTTAAAGCTTGCGCAATGGCAAGAATTAGTTGATGAACCTAGTCAATATCCGATCGATTTAGGCCTGTTGACAAAAACTCCTTTTAGTCGAGATTTACTCACGGTCGTTTGTCCCAAAATAGAAGGCAAGCAGTACCTGATTTCCTCCTTGCAATTCATTAGACATTTTATTAAACTCTTTGAATTCGAATGGTGCGCAACATATTTTGCCCCATCCGAAAAAAAAGGACGATCACCTACGTTAAAAGGTATAGCTGAAACGCTTGTCGCGAACGGTTTTTCTAACGTAGAGGTGGCTAAAGGGTCTTTAAAACAACCTTTACTTCAAATTTATTGGTTTGATTTAGCTGGCCGTAAATGGCCTGGACCCTTTTTAAATTTAGAAGAAGAGCAGGAAAATGTTTTCATTTCCTTTTCCCTGCTTGGATCATTTGAACGTTTAGTTGCATTATTGTTAGAGCAACATAAACCTTGGCCTGTCTGGTTAGCACATGAGCAAGTTCGTGTGGTTAGTGTAAGTCAAGAGCATAATGTTCAAGCTAAGCAGTTGTTTGCTCAGCTAAAAGAAAAAGGCATCCGCGTTGTATTAGATTGCGCTAATATTAAGTTGGCGTTGAAAATCAGGGATGCTGAATGGCACAAAGTGCCTTTTGTGCTGGCAGTAGGAGAAAGCGAACTTGCAGGAGAGCTTTCGGTTAGAAGAAGTGGTGAAGCAAAACCGCAACGCCTGTCTTTTGACCAATTCCTAGAAGAATTAAAATAGAAATGATTTGAAACTAATGGTTTTAGCTGAAAAGAAGCGCTGTTCCTAACCATTAGAAGTGTTTTAGCATAGGAAGTGACACATTGAGAATTAATAAAGAAATTCGCGCACTCAAAGTGAGAGTGATTGGATCAAAAGGTGACCAACTAGGTATCTTGCCAATTCGCGAAGCACTATCAATGGCTGAGGATGCGGGGCTAGATTTAGTAGAAGTTGTTCCTAATTCAGATCCACCAGTTTGTAAGATCATTGATTTTGGTAAATTTCGCTACAATCAGACGAAAAAAGATAAAGAGAATAAAAAAGCTCAGCACCATATTAAGGTCAAAGAAGTTAAATTTAAGCCTAATATTGATGAACACGACCTTGAGACAAAACTCAAGCAAGCGCGCACCTTTATTGAAAAAGGCAACAAAGTTAAAATTACATGTACCTTCCGTGGTCGAGAAATGATCCACACTGAAATCGGTCATGAGGTCATGAGAAAGTTTTGCTCATCTGTTGAAGATATTGCATCTCCCGAAGCACCATTGAAAATGATGGGGAGATCACTGTCTACTGTTTTAGCGCCAGGCGCGAAAAAAAAGACTGAGTAAGCCTAATGAAGATATATAAAAGATAAAGGAGAATCTTACAGTGCCTAAGATGAAAACACGTAAAGCAGTTGCCTCTCGCTTCAAGCTCACGGCAACAGGAAAGCTTAAAAGGACACGCCCAGGAAGACGGCACATCTTGGAGAAAAAAAGCTCTAAGAGAAAACGCCATTTGGCTTCACCAGCGTTGGTTGACAATGCTTTCTTGAAGACATACAAACGCTATATGGCTGTTTTATAAAAACAGATTAATAAAAGAGTACGAGGAATATTATGGTAAGAGTGACGAATGCTTTATCCGCGCACCGTCGTCGTAAGAGATTACATAAGCTTGCAAAAGGTTTTGTGGGCGACCGCCGTAATCACTTAAGACAGACTAAAGATGCTGTGATGAAAGCTTTAGCTTACAATTATCACCACCGCAAAATCAAGAAGCGCGATTTTCGCAGACTTTGGATTGTGCGTATTGGTGTGGCTGCAAAAATGAATGGACTTTCTTACAGCAAATTGATCAACGGACTAAATAAAGCTGGTTGTTTGATTAATCGCAAAATGCTTTCTGAGATGGCAATGTGTGATCCAGAAGCTTTCACAGTGATTGCTGGCGTAGCTAAAGATAAATTGGCTGCAGCTTAATAGATTTAAAGTGGTTTAGCGGCGGAGTTATCTCCGTCGCTTTTGAACTTGATTGTTAATTACCCGCGAATCAAATTCGCTGAGGTGACGGTTCACCGTCAAAACAAGTCATCCGTTTTTTAAACTTTAAAATAGGAGCGGGAATCTCTTTCTAAGATACTGTCTTAAAGAGTATCAATCCCGTCTATTGATGAAATCGAAAATTGAAGCGATTAGAAATCAATTCTCAAAAGATATTGAAGATGCCAAAAGCGCTAAAGATGTCGAAGCATTAAAAGTTAAATATCTCGGCAAAAAAGGCCCTGTACAAGACTTAATGCGTGGATTGAAAGATGTTACAGATGCTGATCGCCCTCATGTTGGTAAATGGATTAATGATCTAAAAGAAGATTTAATGAACGCATGTATGCGATCATTAAATGAATTAGAGCAAAAAGAAGAGTCAGAGCGTTTAAGCCACGAAAATATTGATGTCACTTTGCCAGGTCGACGGCACCATTTAGGTCGTCGTCATATTGTGAATCAATTTATGGATGAAATAGTTGATATTTTTATTGAAATGGGTTTTTCCATTCAAGAAGGTCCAGAAATTGAAAGTGACTATTATAATTTCGAAGCTTTAAACTTCTCTAAGGACCATCCTGCACGCGATATGCAAGATACGTTCTATATTACTGAAGACATGCTTTTGCGCACACATACAACGAATTTGCAAGTGCGTTTAATGGAAACACAAAAGCCACCTATACGTGTGTTGTCTCCAGGGCGTGTTTATCGTAATGAAGAGATTTCTGCTAGATCACATGTGTTCTTTCATCAAGTGGAAGCTATGTACATCGACAAGGGTGTTACGTTTGGTGATTTGATCGCAACATTGGAATCTTTTTTAGTTAAGTTATTTGGTGCTGGTATTAAATCCCGTTTTCGTCCATCTTATTTTCCTTTCGTGGAACCAGGATTAGAGGTAGACATCCAATGTCTACTATGCCGTGGTAAGGGGTGTGGGATCTGTAAACATTCCGGTTGGTTAGAAGTTTTGGGTGCAGGTATGATACATCCAGAAGTTTTACGCAACGGAGGTATTGACCCAGAAACCTATACAGGGTATGCTTGGGGCATGGGTTTAGAGCGGATGATTTTAATTAAACATCGCATCAAAGATATAAGAATATTAACGCAAAATGATTTGCGGTTCTTAGAACAATTTTAGAAGTTGTCCGGAAGAGTGGCAGAGTGGCCGAATGCGTCTGTCTTGAAAACAGAAGGCCTGCAAGGGTCCGTGGGTTCGAATCCTACCTCTTCCGTTTAAAAACCCTCAAGGGTAACCTTTGAGGGTTTTTATTTTTCATCATGTTTTTCAAATTTCACTTTCATATCTAGTCATGTTTTAAAGCTCTCAATGTTTTTCAAAAAATATTGAGAAAAATTTAAAGCTTAGTTCACTTTAGATATCTATCTAAAATGCAATAAGAGAGCACAATTGTGAGAATATCGAAATCGGTTTTCCTTATTAGTTTTATTTTTTTTCTTTTAAGCGTCGAAGTTAATGCAAATGTGATTCGAGCAGCTATTGACTTTGGAACTGCTGGTCCCAAATTACGTATTGCTGAAATCGATTTAGAAAATAACAAAATAGTAAAGCTATTACATAGCCAACAATTCCCAGTAAATTTTCAAACAGCTCTTGCACGAGATAAGAACAATTGTATTACTCAAGAGATTATGGAGGAGGGACTCATAGCTTTTAAAAAAGCTATTACAGTCGCTCATGAATACGGAGTTGATGGCATTGTGACTGTCGGAGCTTCATTGTTTAGAATAGCTGACAATGCTCAGGAATTTGCAGATTACATTCAGTACCATACAAATATTCATGTGCACATCATTGACCAATCAACAGAAGCCCTACTAGCTTATCAAGCAGCAGTAGGTCTAATTGATGCTGATCCTAAAAATGTCGTTGTATGGGATGTAGGTGGGGGGAGTACTCAATTTACCGGAATAGATGAAAATGGGTCTTTGTGGATGAAAAACCTTAATCATGGATCTGGAGACTTCAGGGATTACGTCATTGAGAATATACAAGGCCATTTAAAAAGCGATTGTTTGAGTCCTAATCCACTTTCTGAACAAGACTGTATCAAAGCAGTAAGTTA
>JAEMRK010000096.1 GCA_016463375.1 Parachlamydiales bacterium
TTACATTAGTCATTTGTACGACAGAATTATTAATTTTATGTCCTACATTGCATTTACTGATAACTAATCCCATAAAACCTCTTTTGAAAATTTTTATATCCTGACTCTTTTTTTAATTAACATGTCAAATTGAATGATAGGGCCTTGTTTGGCAGTTCATTTGATAGCATCTGAATATCTCTGCTACAATAAACATCAATGGCATAGCCCCTAAAACACAAATAGCTCCAATCATTAATCGTCCAGTTTTATTTTTTGCATCATTACATTTGGATGTTAAATCTAGGCAGTTAATTGAACCTGCATCTATCTGGCATTTAGTATCTCTTTGATCGCACAAAATGCTAGCATGAGTACTACTAAGGCCTGCTTTGATAAACAAAGCAATAGATGCTAAAAATACCGCCGTGCCAATACACGATATCGTTAAAATTTTAACCTGACGATTATCAAGATTTTTGCATTTGAATTTTTCAAAATAGGAAATATTTAATGGATTTTGTGTGCTTCTTGATTCTATAGATCCGTAAGTGTTGATTGTGCTCATTGTCTTAGCCTCCTATATGATATTAAACGCTTTAAGCTCCTTAGAACAACTCAGGGCTTTTAAATTCATAACCTTTTACGAAAAACTTCGAATTTCTGTAATTACTCAAGCTATATGGTTAACACCAAAGCACACTAATCATATGACAGCATAAGACCGAGTGTTACACCATTTTGTATAAGTTTTAATGGCTTTAGTAATAGCAAATAAGATTGGCAAGCTTATTGCGATTACAAAACCAGAAGATAGAAGTTCAATAGTTGTCCTATCTGCTTCTTTACACTGATTAGTCAATGTTAGGCATTCAAGTGATCGTGGATCTATTTCACAGGCTCTATTTTTTTCAAGGCATATTTGTGCTCCATAAGCACTATTAGTTAAAGCTTTAAAGAACAAAATTATAACAGTGAGGACAGCAGCTCCTATAAAAGAATAGGTTAAAACTTTAACCTTTCGAGAACTTAAATTAATGCAGCAAAATTTATTATTTGAATGAATTTCGATAGCAGTATTATCAGTTGATCCCGAATCTATCGAACCATATTTTGTTATGCTGGTCATTAATTATTTCCCTTTTTGTAATTTGGTCGTTTTTTCATTTAATGCTATTAATCTAAATTAGCTATACCAAAACCTATATTTAGCAACAATGCTCCAACAAATATTGCAAAGATTGAAGTTATTTTAATGGCAAGAGATAACACTATTTCATCTACATCGTCACGTTTTGCCTGATTAATACTTAGGCAATGGTCTTTAAGCACACAGGATTCTTCTAAAGTTAAGTCTCTTTTTTTGAAGTCACTGTAGAATTTACTCTTGCAAGAAGTTTTATCTAGAAAAAAAATTGTGCCAATTTGAGTCAAGATGAAGCCGGTAACAATGAAAGTATTACGAATACCCGTGCGATGATCGTTGAGAAAGTTTTGAAACGGTTGAAAGACATGGAATTCAACTTCATTAATTACACGTCTGTACATCGCATACCTTGGTGTGAATCTAAATATTATGATAATTTACAAACTACTCATATGAATTCTAGCAAGATGTTCGCTCAAGCTATGATTTTTACTGGAGTTTGACAAGCTAGTTTTATCTAAAATCATATGATCGGCAGCTTCTTTTTTTAAAAGATCGTGTGTTCTTTTGCTAGTTTCTTTACCTTTAGACTTTAGCTTATGCTTTGCCATTTTAATATTCTGAAAATTTGATTTTTCGAATTTTATTGTTTTAGGTATGTATTCAACGATGACATCTTTATCATATTCATCGGTAGAAACTTTTTTTAGAAAATCTTCATAAGTTGGAATGGCAGATTGATCTTTTTCAAGAGCACCCTCAAAATTTCGGGAATTTTGGATTTGAGAACTATCAGATCGTTCAAACTGGGCCTGATTTCTTAAAAGAATTAAAGTTTGTTTAATTGATTTAGAAATTTCATAAGTTTCGAACACAGAAAGTGTTAATGCTGTCACAAGATACAATACCTTCTTCTTAGACAATGATGAATTATTGTCTAAATGTATCCCAAAAGGCCTGCACCTAACTATTTTACCAAAGTTATTCATAACAAGACGAAATGAGTTATGTTTAACAAAAGGCATAGCATAAATAACGTGATTCTTGTAGCCATGAAAGTCTTCGTGATAATTTTGCATGTGATGTGTGTTTTGACTAACAGTATGTATTGTTGTCATAATCTTCCTAAGGGGATTTGGCTATTTTCAAAATTTGAAAACATATATCACAGACTTAATTTTTAAAGATAAAATTAACTACTCAACTGTAAAAAATTAAAATTGCCTCAACGCTATAACTTTTCCAGCCCACTCAGTTTAGAGCATTTTCAAGCTTATACACGTGATTGATATCAGCAAAGCATCAAGAACTAGGTGAAAACTATGTAAGGGGGAAAAATCCCTTTGCAATTTTTCAGAGGGATTTTAGATAGAAGTGTATTTAAACTTCAGAACCAGAATCTGGTGCTTCTGTTGAAGATTTTTTGAAAGTAATACAAAAAGCTGTAAAAAAAACCACAGATGCAAAAAATAGACCTGAAGCTAAATCGTCAACCCTCGAATTCGTATTAGTATTACATCGTTCGACAAGTACACAGCATTCTTTAGAAAAATCACGAGCATTTTGACAATTAGCCGCTTCTTTACATACTTCACTAATCGAATCTTTTGAATTTGAAGACACCATAACAGTTATAGATGATATAAAAAATGCCACCGCAGCTGTTGCTAGACCAATCCTTACAACTTTACGTGAGTTAAGATTTCCACAATTGAACTTTTCAGAATATGATTTTGTGTTTTGAGAGGTGGCTAATAAAGGAGTATTTTGTCTTAAAAAAAAACTGATAGTGCTCATTGATATTCCTGACTTTTGATATGAAAATTAAAAAAAATTATAAGATGACATTTAATAATGCTTTTAAGTTACTCATGAAACTACCAGATCATCTCAAATCTGAGAAAATACAGTTCAATGGTTTATACTTTTTAAATGCCTAAAACATAAGTTGTATCTAAAGTATCGCTGTCTCTCTTTTTAACATTAGCATTATATTTATAATGACTATTGTGGCCGCTATGGCCACTGCCATTTAATAATTTGTATAGGCAAATGCCAGCAATACTTGCTAAAACCACCCCAGAACCAATATTAAATGCTTTAGAATCTAACAATGAAGAATTGGCTGCGTATATCAACTGATTATTTTGATGCACTCCATGCGCAAGCATAAATTTTTTGGTTAGATTCTTAAAAGAATTACTAGATCTTAAAGAATTGCCATTTGGACTAACCTGTACGTATAGATTCGGATTTTGAGCTATTGGATATAATGTCATTGAACATCCTATAATTTAAACTTAGAGTTGAGCGGATATACAATTTAGCTAGTTTATTATTTACTTCACTAAAAAATTTCTGCCATATCAAATTATATGGTATGCATCTGATTTATAACTCATCAGATGCAATATTTAGATGGATTTATCTATCTGACTCTAATATCTTTTTATAGATAGCACGATCTCTATTGAACTGGAAAAAAATTTCCGTATTGTTTACATGGCAAGCTGATCTAATATATTGACCTACTTCTGCTGGTATTAGAGGCTCTAGCGGAGGCGCACCAGGTATAGGACGTTCAGCATCTTTGGGGAAATATTTATAAAATTCATCAATTTTTTTTTCTAATGCAGTTTCATATCTTGGTTGTGAGACATTTGTATTATTAACATAAGATCCCGATGATCTTCCAACTTTTCCAAACATATTTTTTCCCCATTATTTTAAATTG
>JAEMRK010000097.1:0-430 GCA_016463375.1 Parachlamydiales bacterium
GGTCGGGGACGTAGATTATAAACAAGCTATGGTTGGCTGTACTAAAATCACAGAGCTTGATAACAAAATAGCTAACTATATCGAATGTCATTGGATTAAGCAGCAAATTGCTTTGCCTTCTGAAGTTAAAAACTCTGCAAATGAGTATTTTGTAAGATCTAAGAAAGAAGCCCATACTTTAGATTTGCGAAAACATGTAAATTTAATGATCTCAATTTACAGAGAATTAGATACCCTACATGGTGTTAGCAAATTTCTTTGTCACGTGCACAATGTAGATAAAATTAGAAATTTTTTAACAAGCCATTGTAAAAAAAATCTAAAGAAAGAGTCAGATTATTTGAACGTCAATAATTACAATCTAAGCTGCTTAACCAAAGTTAAATCATTAAATCCTTCAGATAGAAAAAAATTAAAAGTTATAATAGAT
>JAEMRK010000097.1:440-3859 GCA_016463375.1 Parachlamydiales bacterium
TAGATAGAATTAATTTAGAACTAACAAAAGTTGTCAATATTGACAACGTTGAGTCTATCATTGAGGAAATTCTAACCCTTAAAAGAAGCTGTAATCAATTAGAAGGAGACCTCGATCAGTTAATCAAATTATTTGATAATTTGTTAAAATATGTAGAATGTAACGCCTTTATGGGTGATTATGATTTTTATGTAACTAATAGCAAAATATTAGAATCAAACAAGCGTTTAGCATCTGATTTTATTAGCCAAAGAACAGTAGATCATAGTTCTTCGGACTTTTTAGATATTATCATTAAAATGCTTAAGCAAAGAGGTAATAGTGAAGTTGCACATTCCTTAGAAAAATCTCGCGATTTTTCTAAAATAGTAGATCACTTTAATAAAGTCGCTTACGACGAACTTTACGACGAAGCACAAAAAGAATTTTCCAGAAAAAAATTATTTACAGTTGATTTCGGAAATAAAGTAGTGAAGTATAATTATGACGGATATTTGCGTTATAACTCTGAAGACGCATTAGGTCCTGAAATGTTCGATCTCAAACTCATGAAGTGTAATGAATCAGCTTTTACTGAAATCATTACTCCAGATCTATTGAGTATGTTAAATAAAAAAATAGAAGAGGCGGAATGGATTCAAAAAGTTGAAATGATTCCAGCTAGTGTCATTCGCGAAGTATATAATCCTAATCTAAAACCATTAGCGCCAAAAATGGAACTTTACGTTCCTCAAAAAGTTGCTCACTCTAAAGAAGAAATTGACACCGCTGTTTCACCTGAATCTCATAACGCTAAAGTGACGCATGTTTCTGATCTTGAAAAGCAACTTCAAGAACTTAACGCTCCTAAGAAGAAATCTCTTGTTAAGCCATTTAAGTTCACTGAGAAAAAAGAAATAGTCCTTGATGCGGTAAAACCTCAATCGGAATCTGTCCTCAAAATCCGATATCATAAGCCCGCAAGTGGAAGCTCTTATTGGGATTGGTTTAATGGGCTTACTCAAGAGCAGTCTATTATTGTAAAAGCTCACCTTAACCATTTAACAGAGCGTCAAAAAGGCGTTAAATCTCTTAAAGATGGTTTATATGAGCTCAAGATTCACCAGTACAAAGGTCTGCGCATTTATTTTAAATATACAGGCTCAGACGCCACTGTCTTATTAGGTGGAGATAAAAAATCTCAATCTTCTGACATTGCTAAAGCTAAAGCTATGGCTTTGACGATTAAATAATACTCTGGCTTGTAGGTTGGAGTCGCAAAAGCCATCTTGCGACTCCAAAATCTAATGAAGACTAATGGCATTAATTGAGACTTAGATTAACTACCGTTATACAAGTTTGCTTAAATTAATAATCATAACTTAATGAAGTTTTTTGCAGCTGCTTGTGCAAATGCTGATAGCCTTGAGGCTTTAGATCCCTAATCTTCATAATTAAGCTTTTAAGGCGCCTAAGGCGTTCAGTAATCCTTGTTTTAAGGGATAAGCGTCTTTTATCATTAATAATGTCCGATTGCGAGCTTAAATCAAGGGATTCGTGAATAGAGTTGACGTCTTTTTGATCGCGCAGAAAGTCAATGAGGCATAAAGATCTACCACACTCAAATAAAATTTGTGCGCCATTAATAGCCAAATTATTCACAAATTGATAGTCGGAGGGTAGGAAATAAGTTTGACCGTCTAAGTCAAATATCTTAATGCGATCTTCAGTGGAAACTATAAGGTAATCACCCATGGGATCAAGTCTGCTAATTCGGCTTCCATTTACTAAATGCTTTGTATAAGTCATATCGTCATTCCAAACCCGTATCCCACAGTTTAAACCTAAGTGGTCAGTATGAGCAGATATAAGCTTGTTTCCACATACGGTTAATGCCACAACAGTTTCTGATGGGAAAAACGCGATCAATTTTAAATCTTTATCGTAAAACTTTATACCTCCGTTTAAGTAACCGACTACGAACTGATCTTTGAAAAGTGTGACAGCTTTAAAAACATATTGTTTGGGCTCGCCAGGGAAAAGATCAGAATTTTTAATTGTTGCTCGTTTGGAGCCATCTAAGTTCATGGTAAATATTGAATCTTGCATATTAACAAAATACACATCATCGAGCCTAATGACATCGCGAGGGTTGCTTAAATAATTCCAGTGCATGCCATACATTTCTGAAAAATGTTGATGACAACGATTTTCAATGATTTCAAAATTCTCTTTTTTTATGCTCCCTGAACTCACGCCGAGAAATAAACCCTGTTTATCATAATCGTAAAGTTGGCCTGGTAATTCAACTGTTGCCGTTATTTTAGCTATAGAGTTTTCAAAATGCCCAATAAATTCTCCATTGTGAACTCCCAAAGAATAACAGAAAGTTGGATCTAATATAGGTATGTTTTTAATTAACGGGCTTTTATTAACAATGCGCCTTTTGATAGATAACTGCCTTAAATAACCCTTAAATGGATTGTCGTTGTTTAAAGTGTCATTGAAATAAACATTGGCGATCTCTTTGAGTTTATTTGTCCAAATATTTGAGTCTGTAAAATATTCGCGCCATTTTTTGTTTACAAGCCCTGCATTTAGAACATCTTGAGTTCCTAAAAACTGATTAAGAACCCTGGTTGTAATATCTTGATTTAAATAAAAGAGGGGATCCGTTTTTAGAATATCTTGTGTTTGATGAGATGGAATCATGTCTTAAGAGGTGGGTTATAAATTAATTGAGCATGGGCTTCAATATCCTTAAAAGGTCTTACTCTTTAAAAGGAAGGCTGCTTATAAGCTGCTGCATCATACACATTCTAGTTTCAAAGTCATAGGGTTGAATTAAAAAAGTGTTTTATCGCTCAAAGTGGTATGTGGGGTCATATTTGACTGTTTTAATTCTTAACTTTAACAATCAAAATCATAAAGTATTGACTCTGGTCCCCAAAATAGGACTAATCCATCTTTGATACACGTCCCACTAATTTCACCGTTGTATTCTTCAGATTTTACAAGATCAATTTTAAGGGATCCGTCTCTATCATTTTCTTCATAAATAGCAATTTCAGATGCTAAAGAGCCGTTAAACTTCCAATCTTTAATCGAGACTATGTAATTTTCAAACGTTGTTATTTGCATATCAAACCAAAGAGTCGCTGTTCTATTAGAAAAACAAATACTTTTCAGATTTTTATCATAAAGAGTTAGTATCCACCCTTCGTCAAAACTCGTGACAGCTAGTTTATTTTTAATTTTAGCCATACTTACTGCACCAATATCTAAAGGCTCACAATCCTTCGTCTTCTTTGAGTACTTGCAAAGCTTTTTCTCGCTTATTGTTAAATAACTATCTTCAAACGGCAAAAATTTATCGATTTTTTTAAAAGAAGAGCCAATTAATTTTAAGTTTTTATCGTTTAGATACTTATAAATAACGA
>JAEMRK010000098.1 GCA_016463375.1 Parachlamydiales bacterium
ATTTTTAGATAATAAAAAAGTTCATCTAAATAATTGCAAAGAAAATGCTAAAGTTGCTTTTACATCTCTTGCGAATGGTTTTCATGGAATTATTAATGAAAATGCAAGAAAAGAAATAGACATTGTAACAAAACATTCATTTTCTAATCTTTCAAATGCAACAATTTAAATACATTTATGGGCCGTTTTAAACGGCCCTTATCTCTTTTCGATAATTCCCCAATTGGTACGCAAAATGATCCGTTATCTTTCTTCTCTTAAAATTTTAGCCTTTTTATTTAACACGGTCTGTTTAGCTGTATCTCCCATGCACTGGGATGAGACTCAAGTCCAAGAATACATACATCATTCAGAACTGCAAAGACTATCTACATGGCAGCTTTTATCCACAATAGACTTGAAAGGATCTGAAAATATACTAGATGTTGGCTGTGGCGATGGCCGCAATTCTGCTTGGATGGCTTTAACGGTAAGAAATGGATCAGTTCATGGAATTGATCCCAATGACGCCATGCTTTCATGGGCAAAAAAACAATATCACCCAATCGACTTCCCCAATTTAACATTTGAAAAGGGATCATTTGACAATCTTGGAAATGATTTGTCTTACGACATTGTCACATCTTTCTTTAGCATTCATTGTGTACAAGATAAGAAAAAAGCAATGCAAGAAGTTTACCGTGTATTAAAAGAATCCGGGCGATTTATATGTGTAGCGCCTCCTCCTCCCACTTCAAACATGTTATATTTTCAAGCTGTGTGTGATGTAATTAAAACGGATAAATGGAAATCGTATTTTGAAACGTTTTCTCCAAGATTTCATTTCACTCAATTAGAAGATTATAAAGAAGCGATTATAGATGCTGGATTAAAGCTAGACAGCGCAAAATATGTCAAAACGATCGATCCTTTTGTCAACGACGCCGAATTTGTAAATTGGTTCAAAGGAACGATGCCCCATCGACAATATTTGCCAAAAGATTTGCAAGATGAGTTTGTCTATGACATTATAAAAATTTATACAAACTTATGCCCCGACGCCAGAGGACCAGATAATACTTTAAGGCTTTTTTGGGGTCGATTTGAACTGACTGCATCTAAATAGGACGATTTATGGAACTGATTACGCACACACCTTGGTGGGTATGGATTATCTTTGCCTACCTTATTTACATTGGTATAAAAGCATCACGCTCTGGATATGTACCATTATTTAAAACGTCATTAATTCCCGTTTTATTCACAGCATGGTCTATTTTTTCAGTTACTGAATACTTTGGATTTAATCGAGTAAGAATCATTCAGTGGTTAGTAGCAGTAGCTCTGGGATCTGTGCTAGGTTGGATCATCGGTGATCGTATTCCGATCAAAGTCGACAAAAAGAAAAAAGCTATTTTTCTACCAGGTAGCTGGTTTACCCTCATCATGGTATTAATCATTTTTGTTGTGAAATACTACTTTGGGTATTCATTTGCAGTCTTTCCAGAAAGATTAAATGATCCTCTATACGCAAATGTCTATGTCTTATTTTCAGGATTTTTTACCGGAATATTCGTCGGTCGATTCTTATGCTTTTGTTATAAATACAGCAATAGCGTGCCTAAAAAGTAATTTATACAAAATCACCAATCATTTAATATATTGTTTTCAATATCGTAAATGATTGGTTCTTATGAGTTCAATTTCTTATTATAACACCCAAGCTCAAACCTTTTTTGAAAGAACAATAAATGCAGACATTTCCGACTCTTATAAAGCACTAACTCCCCTACTTCCATACGGTTCTAAAATATTAGATGCAGGTTGCGGTAGCGGAAGAGATGCTTTGTATTTTAAAAATAAAAATTATCACGTAGAAGCTTTTGATGGATCAAGTGAAATGGTCCGATTATCAACGGAATTACTCCAGCAACCGACAAAACTACTTCAATTTCACGAAATGAATTATGACCAAGAATTTGATGCAATCTGGGCACAAGCCTCACTTTTGCACGTCCCCTATGAAGAATTAAGCGCTATTCTTGACAAAATGCATCAAGCTTTAAAAACAGATGGTTATTTATATGCATCTTTCAAGTATGGCTATGGAAAGAGATTGTCAGAAGATAGAACATTCTATGATATGGATGAAGAGCATATGATGGAATTTTTAAACCCAAAATTTAATGCGATTAAGCTTTGGCAAAGTGACGATACAAGAAGCACAGTAGGTCCAAGCCCTTCAAAAAAATGGCTACATGTCATTGCTCAGAAAAAATAAACATAGGCTTGGTGGGTTACCACCAAGCCTATTTATTAGATATTTTTGATTTCTGAAGATTCAGACTTTTTAAGCATTTTGTTTAGAATCTTAGATTTAAGATCTTGAAAATTTAAGTTGATCGGGACTTGGTCGTCACTTTCCTCTTCAACTTCAATTTTACCATTATATTTAATGTTAAATCGTTCCAAAATATCCAAGCCGTTTAAAGAGCTATTGCTTTCAATGTCAGCAAAAACTTTCAGTAAAACTTGCGCTGCTGTATCTGAGCAATCGTCTTCTTCTAATAATCCGTATGAAATGTTCATTTCTTTATCATCTAATTCTTCAGCTTTACCATTTTTTCGCAAATTATAATAATAAGCGATTGAGGGTGTATGATTTAATCGGTAATGATTTTCAACCTCAACAAGTTGATGAATTGTTTTAACTAATTGGTCTTCGAATTTAAACTCACTGTGGCGTTCTAAAAGATACTGAGCCATTTCAATAAATAACATACGATGCGATTTAGGAATTATTCCGTAATCATTCATGTGATAAATATCATGAATAATCGCGCCATAAATACCACTGGGATAATTACCATCATATCCATTGAGTTCAATAACACTTGGTAACGAAAAGGCGAGGGGATGAAAATTGTCTTTATGAAATTTTAAAAGATCAGCGATGGAACAAAGACTGAATTGTCCAATTGGGACCATAGCGTGCTGACCATAACGACATTGTAGCGCATTGACTAACACTTCAAATGATGGAATATCAATAGTTGTTTGCATTTTAACTTCATCGTATTTGGGACTAAACAAACCAAAATTAAATTGGTCTTGAGCAAACAGATGAAAATATTCTTTTCCTTTACCATTGAATGTAACCCTGACAACATTTCGGTCGAAGTCATCAGCATCACTTAAACGAATCTTAAAAGACTCAATTCGACTAGGTGATCCTAAAAGATAGTCATCCAATGCGGGATAATCTTCTATTGTATCAATGAACGATACTTTGGCAGATGGGAGCTCTTCTTTGTAGTCATAAATAAATGAAGCTATAAATAGGTATGTGTAAAGTTTTTCATGAGATATTGCACCGGAAGTCGCTGCTGCAACTGCTGTTTTCATAGCCGTTGCAAGTTCATCTCGTGATTTGATTGCCAATGAATTCCAGGTCACTTTAGGATTTTTAAGTGTCGAAACTAAGGAACTAAAATCTATGGATAAAGAATTGGCAATAAACTGTTTTAAAGCTTTATCAGTATAAACTAAACGCTCATTAAATCCGGTTATAGGAAATTTTGAGTTTAGTTCATTTCTTGCATTACTAAACAAATATCGTTCTTGGCTATCATATGATAAAACAGGTGTTAACGGAGATGCAGGTCGGCTGCCATTCTCCTCCCAAGCCTGATCAACCGTTTTAAGAAGTTTATCATTACTTACAAGGCTAGAATCTTTGACCAGCACAACCTTTACGTCTTTTAAATTTGCAGTTTTTGAATGATCAGTATCGTTGATAAAATTAATTGATGAAGTTTGCTGACCTTCGTGAGACTGTAGAGGACTTTGTAGATTATAATGCTTATTGTTGTTAACAC
>JAEMRK010000099.1 GCA_016463375.1 Parachlamydiales bacterium
GTTTTAATAGTTTCGTAGGAATTTTTAGTCATTAAAGAAATATCTGAAAAGGACTTTAAGTAACTTTGCAGATGTACATTTTCAATTTTTAAATTCTCATAAAATTTTAATTCTTTTAAAAAATCTTCAGGATTTAATTTATTAATCAAAGCCATTAAAAATGAGTTTTCGGCTGAATTCATATTGTCTTCAGTTTTCTGAAAGGATAGATTGCGATCCATGCCGAATGTTTTGGATAAATCTATAATGACTTGAAATTTTTTAGCCCTTTTTACATATAAATCTTTTTCTTCTGATGACACTGATCGTTCTGATTTTTCATTCCAATTACTCTGTTCTTTTTCTAGGGAAATAGGATTATTCGATTCCAAGATAAAAGAAGATGTGTTTGGTTTTGTGCTTATTGAATTTTCTGAGGAAATCTTTGACGCGTTTGATAAAGGCTCAGACGAGACTTGAAATCGGACTTTTTTTTGCGATGGCACGGTTTTTTTAACAGGTATAGGAGCCTTTTCAGGGATAACTAAGGAAGGTTTAGTATCTTTTATTATTATATCTTTATCATAAGATAATGAATCGAAATGGGCCGATTGAGCATCCATTCCAGTGTTCACTAAATACAAGTTTTGTCCAGTTGGAGATTTCTTGCCTTGAATTAATTGGTTTGGTCCCCCATCAAGGTTAAATACAATAACTGGACGTTTGAAAATGTCACCCAAAACCAACAAATGCGCAATATTAACTGGATTTTTCAAATCAATTATTACACGAGAAAAATCAGCGAATAAATTATTTTCACTAAATATTGGGCTCTTTGTAAGATTGCGGTTAACAAATTCTTGCATAGTAGCATTAACATTATCTAATCCGTCACGTGGATGTTTTTTCGAGTCTGGTATATAGATAAGAAATTCGATGAGAATTCTATAGCGTAACCATTTTGACAGTAACAATATCGACCGTTTGTCAAGACCTATAACTTCATCGTATAGATTAAATGCTTCTATAGCTTGTTTAGTTATACCTTTATAATTATTCAGTGTAGTTTGGTTAATAAGAGCGCTGGTTTTAATTACATTGGCATGGTTTAAATATTTTAGAAATTCTTTTTTAGAAATTTTGCTGAGAAGTGAAATTAGAAATGATGAGATACCACAATTTCCATCACCACTCACTTTTCTATAAGACAAATTAGTTTTAGTGACATCACAATATTTGATGACATCACCAACATTATCAGCTCTTTTTTGATAAAGTGGTTTGAAGTCTGTTGAAGTTTCGGCTAAATTTTCCCAATACTTTTGCACATCTGACAAAGGAATAGTCTTACCTGTAACATCCATAGTGATATTTTCAGACTTTGATTCAATCGATTTAACATCACTACTTGGCGCCTGTTTTACTTCCTCTTTAAATAGTTTAGCGGTTGAAACAATCGGCTGTGAGATTGTCATGTCTGGCTCAATTGGGCCCGTTGGCGAAGAATCAGTGGGATCAGTTGTCGTTGATTTTACATCAAGCTCTGATCTTACAGCCTCTTGGCTTGCATCGATTTTTGATTCAACTTTAGGATTTTCAAAACCGATAGTTTGAAAAAACACATCCTGCACTTTCCCAGCCCATTCATCTTTATTAATTTTTAATGGGATATTGGCATTACTTAAATTGGTAAATTCCGTCTTGCGATTTTCATAAAAAGTCAACTCCCCGCCTTGATTAGATTGTTCTTCAGTAGCAGCTAAAACATTATCGTAGACTTGAGATATACCTAATAAAAATTTAGCTCGACTGATCAATTCTTCCTTATCAGATCCTTTAATCAATTCTACTTCGCTTTTATCTACTGGGTACCAATAGTTTAACTTTTCACCATCAATCTCAACTATCTTACGAAACTTTAATTTTTTAATATCCAAGCCAAACTCTTTTTTTAAAGTCTTGCCAATTATATTTTTGTTAAAGTCTTGATCTTTAGATTCTTGTGTCGATTCAATATAACTTAGGGTCTTATCATAATCTTGGATATGTGAAGAAGTAGGACGCATAGTCATAATTAAAGCCTTACAATAATATTTACAATTAGTATAAACTATTTTTATAAATAAATATATAATAATTAATTTAAACAAAAAGCTTGAATTTAATAACTTATGAGAAATAGCTCAAATAATAGAGGGTTGATGGGGGGCTTAAATCGATCAAAAAAAATAGATAAGGCAGCAATAATGCTACCTTATCTAAGTTTTACTTATTAACGCTTTAACAGTGCGTCGAAATGAGCAGAATCTTGATTGCCACCTTTTAAGACTAGGTGGAGATCCTTACCAGGTATTGTGTTATATTTAATGATAGCGTTATCACCTATACCATCAATATTGAAAACAGTGACAGAGTGATTAAAGCTCGATCCTAATAACATCAAGTGTTCTATATTTATAGGGTTATCCAGAGTGCTGATTGCAACACTAAAATTAGCAAGCAGACTCTTGACTTTTTTGACATTTTTGTTTTTCGGATCGTTAAAAAAGTTGTCTACAAAATCTCTCATATTATGTTCTGTCGCGAAAAATTCGCTAGAACTCTTTTTCACTGGGTCATTATGGCATATCAAACTTTCAACTAATATTCTAAAGCGCAACCAGTGAGACAGAATTTTAATAGAATTATCGTCTATAGTTTTACTTGGGTCGTTTTCAAGATTTTTAAAAGTGCTGAAAGCGCTAATAGATAACTTTTTATACTTGGCTAAAACTTTCTCATACTTTACAGGGTCTATCCCCGTGTTAGTGTAATGTTTAAATTCTGTAATCAATTCAGATCTTGATAGCTTATTAAATAGTGTTAGTAAAAATGAAGAGATACCACAATTACCATCACCTTTAACTTCTCTAAAAGCTAAATTAATTTTATTGGACTCACTATAGCTTTTGATTTTGTTATAGTTATCAAATCTTGTTTTATAAGTTATTTTGTCTTCATTTGTGACAGGGTTACTCCATTGCTTTTGAGCCGAATCTAAAGATTTACCTTCTCCTAGTTTTTCTAAATTAAAAACACTAGGCTCAGGCTTAACACTTGGTTTGGAATCATTAGTTAATGAAGCTATTTTATCCAAGACTTTATTAGTTGGGTCATCTTGCAAGCTAAGCGCTATAGCCTTTTCCATGTCTAATAATTCTTGATCAGCTAATGAAATCGGTTCAGTTAATGGTGTAACTTCTTGTTTACCCTCTGGGATAATTGTTTCATCAGATGTCACTTCAGTTTTCAAAGAAGGTTTTTTCGGTAAGATTGACGAACCGCTTGGTAAATTTGGCTGGGAGTATTTAAACTCTCTAAGACTATCAGCTATAGCTTGTCTTTCAAGTTCTTCGAGCTCTTCTAATTCTTTATCGACGATCGTATTAGGTACAAATTCATTACTTGATGCTTCACCTACATTATAATCTTCCATGCCTATTACAGTTTTAGGAGCGCTAGATGTTTTATCTGCCAGTGGATTTACGTAAGGGACAATCTTTTCAATGTTAGGTTGAATAACTGGCGCTGTAGGTAGTACAAAGCTAGGCACACTAAACTTGTTTAATAAGGGGTCAGTTACGGCCGCGGTTAATGGTTCTACGGTTTTGATATACGGTTGTAATGATTCAATAACGGGTGCAACGACTTTAGTATCAGATTGAGCAGGACTAATTACTGGTGAAACAACTTTTGGAGTTGTAGCAGCGGGTACAATCGATTCTTCACTTGATGACTCAACAAAATATGGGGCTACCCTTTCAATTGTTGGAGTTGATGACTGTGATGAAAATTGGGATGAAATCTTATCGTCTTTTA
>JAEMRK010000100.1 GCA_016463375.1 Parachlamydiales bacterium
TGTTAGATCGTGTCAGTTCGTTTAAAATATATGCCTTGCGAGGATTGGATTTAATTAACGGATCATTTTGTTTTATAAATGTATAGCTTTTCGGTAAGTTGTTCCAAGCTCCTACTTCATTTAATGTTTTGTTCCACAATTTACTGACTCTAAAGATTCCCGATTTAGGGTCGACTAGTTGATCACTGAAACAACTTTTTATAATATCTTTAGGTAAAAATTGTATTGGATCTCTTTTATCAATTAATTGAATACTCATATTTATCCTCATATTTAACGTAATAATTATAATTGGGATAATCGATTAGGTCAATTAATGTTGAATGAGTTTTTAATAGAAGTACGAGTTTGATTTAATAAATAAACAAAAATCAGTTTCGAAAATAATTAATATTTTAATATTTAAATTTTACTCTGCCTAGATTTTAAAATTAGCTATAATTGGCCAAAATTAAAGAAAATTAATTTTAAGGCATGATTTTTCAAAGTACATGATATTCTTAAGAGATTTTATAAATACGAGGCGCTTTTTGTATTTAAAATATCCTGAAAAAGCATTAATAATTCCAAAATATCAGATTTTTAAAGAGGGGATCTGACAAGTCCACCTTTTTTCATACCGCTTAAATTAATTAACTTTGTTTCATTGCCTTCATTAATAATGATATCTGGTTGATTATTTTCATGTTGAAAGCATTGAGGTGAAAAATCTAAATAGCGAATGGGCGTTAAAGAATATTTTGCTTTAAATGTGTTTTCACTCTCACCAAAGACAATGATTTTATCGTAGAGAGTTTTGAAACCATCAATGCGCATACCAAGGACATCGATGTTTTTCAATAAGCCATCTTTGTTAAAAATGTAAATTTTATTGGCTGCTAATGCGACCAAGTTATTGTGGAATGGTTCCATCTGTATGATGCGTAAATGGTCACTACTCAAATCTGTGCACTGACCATTAGAATCCCAAACATTTATGGCAAGATCATATCCAGTCGATACAAGTTTGTTTTGGAAATTTGTGAAGCAATAGATGTCTTGAGGTTCATTTTTGTCTTTAATGGGACTTTTAAACGTTTTAATGAGGTCTAATGACTCGTTATAAAACTCAATATGACCTTTTCTGGTTCCAACAACGATTAATTTATCAAAAATTGTAACGGCAGTCGAATGAAGTTTAAGGGAGGTTTCTGAGCCTCTTGGGCGAATGACACTCAGCCAAAAATTAGAGGAAAACACAAATTTACCGTTTAAACAACTAAGAAAGTTGTTGCGTATGTGATTACGGTCTAACTTTTCCATTGAAGTAGACGTTAATTCAGTGGATGAGCCATTGAGTTCAACCATACGAATTTCACCCACAGCATCTAGTACGTAAAGATTGTTATCTAAAACTGTCTGAGCAACTATGACGTCATAGGTTAATGGTATAGCTGTAATGTCTCCTTGATCGCTAACTTTGTACAACCTGTTATTTGATATAATTGTAAATTGATCGCGGTAACACTGTAAGGAGTCTATTTTGAAGTCATTGTATTTAATAGAGTCAAATTTTTTCAGTTCTTTGGATTCACAATGCACATGGTCGATGTTGTTTTTAAGTTCTATTTGATAGGCTTTTTTGAAATTGGAGCCTTCATAATTTCTAAGAAAAGGAAAGCTCTTCAAGACTTGTCCCCAAAAGTCATTACTGTCAAAAATGCGGTTCCAAGCTTTACTGACTCGATTCATTTTTGAAATATCTAAAGGATCTATAAATTGGCTTAAATGATTTTTGATAATTTGAGGTGGCAAAGATGCTAGATCTGAATTGGCGGTGACAAGATTTGTTTTCATGAAAATTCTTAATTAAAATTGTTAAGTTTATTTGAGCCTTAAAATGACACCAATTAAGCTGACAGGTTATGTTTTGAAAAAGCCGAAGTTTAATCGTTGTGTTAAGGAGGAGCTAATTATACTGAATTTTCTCTTAAGAGCATCTCTCAATCGATCAGTTAATGTAAGAGGGTCTGCACTGCTATAATTAGGATTTGGTTTTGTCCCCATCAAATCCCATAGTATGAGGCTTGTATCTTGAAGGTTCATGATAATTTGCGTTTGATTTGTTGCTAATTGTAATATTGGGTTTTCTAGGTTAATGCTATAAGATGTTCCATCAGGTTCCCAAAAACAAATCGTCTTATCAAAACTGCTAGTTAAAAGATAATCTCCCATTGTAGTCAGGCAAGTTAAGGTCCAATTCGAGTGTGCACCATATTGTTTACGCATGACTCCTTTTGCGCTCCAAAAACAGATGTAGTTACAGTTATCAGCTGAGATAAGCTCATTATTTAAAACAGTTAAGAAGAGAATTTTGTTCTTAACTGGTATTTTTTTTAAACAATTAAAATCTTGATCTAAAAACTCGAGTGTAAAACTAGAGGTTGCAACAACTAATTGATGATTAAAAAAAGTCATGCGGGAATATTTAAAACACTCAATTTCTTTGAATTTAAATTCCAAAAAATTCGCGGAATGTAAAGAAATTGTCTGTTGTCGTCTAATAAAAAATCCATATGCACAAGCTAAAAAATCATCAATATCAGTGTTTGCTTCGTAAACTTTAGACAATTTAAAATCAGTTAATTTAAATAGACTGCATTCTATAGCCACATACCATTGGTTGTCATAGTGGGAAATAAGATGGATTTCTTTTTTTTGAGAGCTGATATTTTTTAATATTTAATGAATGTTCAACAAATAATACACCTGAATGTTTGTTTTGAACAACAAATCCGTCTTTGCATGCATCTAATGCTCGATAATAGTTATTGCCTAAGTTAGCAACAAAAGGAGCCTTTTTAATAACAGAAAGCCTCATTTTTTTTTCACGTACAAATGCTTGAAATGCACTTTCAACTAATTGATCTCTCTTACAAAACAGTGGCATGTCATTGAGAAATTCTTCCCAAATATAACAAGTTTCAAATACCTGTTTCCAACCCTTAGATACTAATGTTGCTGTGAATAAATCAGTTGCATTAGAATGTTGAGCTATCTCTAAAATTATCTCAGGACTAAATGATGAGATATAGTCATAAGATGATAGCGTTGAAATGGGCGTTGTCATAGCAGGTCTCAATGATGTTAAAACTCCACAATTTTGATGATAGAGACTTTTAAATGTTAGAATTTTTTAATATTAGAAAATTTATCTAAGCACAAGAGCGTTTACGATCTTGTAATATTTTCAAAGACATTATCAACTCTTAGTTAAATAATCAAAAAAAAGCGATTTTACTCTCTCAGATATGTCTGTTGGTACTAACTTGGGATGAACAATTAAATAATGAACTAATTTTTCATCAATAATAGCTAAACTTTTACCGTCGGAAATTTGGTACTTAAATAAACCGTAATCGCAAAAAGCTTTGTGACGTTTATTCACTTTAAAACATTCGTCACATTGTTGATGAAGTTTTAAAAGGTAAACTTGTTCTGCTTTAACAATTAATGATCCTGATTGTGGAACTAGTTGTGCAACATCAAAACTTTTACCATTATTTTCAATTTTTTGAAGGCCAGGTCCTTTTGGGTCATATTTTTGCAATATTTGTTCGAGATTAAGTCCTAAATTTTGCATTAAAATTTGGCCAATCTGTGTAATAGGTTGTGCCATATTTCCCCCTTGCAAATTACAGTCTTTTAAATGTTTTAATTACTTAACACTATATTTTAAAGATAAATAATTTATTTGAATTAAAAACCTGTGTTTCAAGGGCTAAATATATAGGA
>JAEMRK010000101.1 GCA_016463375.1 Parachlamydiales bacterium
ATATTAACAATTATTTTTTATTAGCATTACAGCCGATTATTGCAAGATTATATTTTACCGAATTACCTGATAGCTTAAAGCAAATTCAAAACATCCATTCAATTAACGACAGCTTGAAAGAAGGAAGGGAAAATTCATTTTTGGATGAGTTATCAAAAGACATTCAAAGTCAAATAACAGAAGAAGTTATTGCTGAAGAAATACAAAAGATAATCGAAAATGATCCCTTAACCATTTTAGTACAATGTCATCAATGGTTAAAAGATGTAAAAAAACTTAAAATAATACCCCTTAATAACGAACATATAAATGATATAGGTAGACGCCAAAAACAAGTTAGAGAAAGTTTAGGCACATTAAATTACTGCTTAATGCTTATATATTCTCAATGGGATCAATCTAACAATAATAATCAAATGGCTTTAATGGATGCGGTATATTACAGAGCATCTATTTTTTTAGAACAAGCTTTAAAACTCGTTATTAATTTTTTACCAATTGCGTTACCAGAACGAAGTGATAAACACCAAATATTTTCAGAGGTTTCAAGATCGGGTTCGCATGTAAAGCTTAAAACAATCCATGATATTAAATTTTTAGTAAATATGCTGGATAAATATTTACTAGACTCAAATATTCTATGGAAATTACCTGAAAATTTAGATGCTTATTTAGATGAATGGACGTTAGTCATTAGCCAGCAGGGGAGATATCCGGGCATAAAATCTGGAGTAATTGCTAATGATGAGATTGATATGTCGAAGTTGTATAATAAACGTGAAAGACTTCAATATATCCATAATCGACTGATTCATAATGTAGGTTTATCAGAAAATCAAAAAGAGGAATTGACTGCGATCGAGTCTGATCCATCAAAACAATTAGAATGTATAGCGGATAGATTATCGGACGTTGATGTTTGTATCAGAGAAATTTTAGATCGAGCTAAGGATAAAGGTTGTATGGCATTAAAAGTTGCGTTAGCGACTTTTAATGTTATTAAAGAATTTAAATAGATCTCTCGATTATATAGGACGCTAGCTCTTTAAGAATTTGTGTAGATATAGGAATATCATCAAGAGTCACTAAAGCATCCTTATATAAAGATTGAGCTGCTTGTTTTGAGCCATCTAATCCGAGTAGTGAAACATAGGTGCTTTTTTGATTTGCAGTGTCGGAGCTAATAACTCGACATTTTTTTTCTAAAGAGGCTGTCACATCGAGTACATCATCAACAATTTGAAAAGCAAGCCCCATGCACTGGCCAAAGTGTTCTAGCTTAAATAGTATTTCGTCAGGAACGTCACTAATAATTGCTCCAAATAGAATTGAGCAATTTAACAAAGCACCTGTTTTCATGCAGTGAATTTGCTTTAGTGTTTGAATATTAACTTGTGTATTTTCAGAAATAAGGTCTAGCATCTGACCACCAATCATTCCGTTATTACCAGAACTTTTAGCAAGTAGAGCTATTAAACGGCTTTTTTTTGTATCTGATAGTTTTGAATCTGTTGCGATGACTTCAAAAGCATATGTTAATAAAAAGTCTCCAGCAAGCACTGCTGTTGCTTCATCATATTCTTTGTGAAGAGTTGGTTTACCTCGGCGATAATCGTCATTATCCATACAGGGAAGATCATCGTGTATCAAAGAATAGGTATGAACCATCTCAAGAGCACATGCACTACGAATAGCCATTTCTTCTTGACCGCCACAAGCTTGCTGTGTAGCCATGACAAGAAGAGGTCTTAACCTTTTTCCTGAAGAAAAAAGGCTATAGCGCGCAGCTTGATGTAATCGATCAAAAGGTGATTCTTGAAAAGTGGTAAGCTCTTGTAAAGTGCTTTCAATCAGTTCGAGTGTCTTTTGACGATATATTTCCATTATTCCCAATTCAGTATGACTTTTCCAGAGTGACCATCAATCATTGCCTGGAACCCTTTTTCAAATTCTTGATAAGGCAACTCATGAGTAATAAGTCCTGAAATGTCTAAACCACTTTCTAAAAGACGAACCATTTTCTGCCATGTACCAAATATTTCTCTTCCATAAATACATTTAAGGGTAACGCCCTTGAATATCATTTTCGGCCAGTTGATAGGCGCATTTTTAGGAAGTATTCCTAAAAGAGCTATTTTAGCGCCCATTGCACATTCATCAATGGCTTGGTTCATAGCTTGTGAGCTACCAGACATTTCTAAAACAACGTCAAAACCATAATCAATACCCAATTCTTTGGCTACATCTGATAGACTTTCGTTTAATACATTAACAGTTCTGGTAGCACCTAATTTTCTCGCTAGATCCAAACGGTAATCATTGATATCTGTGATAACAACACTTCTAGCTCCGCAATGATCAGCAATAGCTGCTCCCATAATACCAATTGGTCCAGCACCAGTAATCAAAACATCTTCTCCAACCATATCAAATGATAAAGCTGTATGCACAGCATTACCAAAAGGATCGAAAAAGGCAGCTAAGCTGTCTTCAACAAAGTGTGGTATTTTAAAGGCGTTAAAAGCAGGAAATGAAAGGTATTCAGCAAAACAACCAGGACGTTGTACGCCTGTTCCTATTGTATTTGGACATAAATGAGCAATGCCTCTGAGACAGTTACGGCATTTGCCACATACGATATGTCCCTCTCCAGAGACTCTATCGCCAATCTCAAAGTTTTTTACCCTACTACCCATAGCAACGACTTCACCACAAAACTCATGTCCTGTGATCATTGGATAAGGTACAATGCTCTGAGCCCATTCGTCCCACAAATAAATATGGACGTCTGTTCCGCAAATAGCTGTTTTATGGATTTTAATAAGAAGGTCCTCATCGCCGATCTCCGGCGTTGGAACCTCTTCAAGCCAAAGACCTGGCTTGGCGTGGCGTTTAACTAAAGCCTTCATAATGATCCTTCAAGTTATTGCTCTTTGGAAGCAATCCAGCTCGAGTAATATGCCAGATAATGTAATAGTTTTCAAATATTACCAATCCTTAGGTAAATTTAGACCTTCAAACAATTGTTTATATGAAAGAGTATTTATCTCTTTAATACGAGTTTCAAAGAAAGTTGAAATTTTACTAACTGTTTCAAATGATTTTGGTGTAAATACAGTGTCTGACTTTTTTAAAAATTGATAGTATTGGAGTTCTCTATATCTATCAATGTAATCAGCTTTTATCGTAAAAGCAGATTCAATTCGATTTAAAGTAAATTTTTTAGATTTGGAGAATTTATCAATAAGAAATTGTGGATCAACGGGTTCTAATTTCATTAAAAAAGCTGCTTTCTTACCATCAAATTTTTTATTAATAATTATTAAAATGAAATCGTCAAATATAAAAAAATTAATTGGTTTATTTTTAATCTTGGTTTCAAGTGTATCAATGTATTCTGTAGATTGTTTTAGAAGCTTCTTATCTTCTAGAATTACTAATGTGTTTGTCAGTTTTAAACTCGCTATGATTTTATTAGCGTCATCATTTTCGACAGTTTCGTCAATTAGTTCACTTATCTCTGTAGGCGAAACTAAAGATTCAATACGATCATTTGTACCTATATCTTTGCTTTTGACTTTAGCTTCTTTTGATGGAGTAGCCGGTATAGTCAAATCAGAAGTTTTTGATTTAGATATAGAAGTACTAGTAGAGTCTAATGAGATTAACTCTAAAGAAGGTTTTATATTAATTGGACTTTGACTTTTTTTAAGG
>JAEMRK010000040.1 GCA_016463375.1 Parachlamydiales bacterium
TTTCTGACCATAAATTCAAGACATTTTAAGCCTATTTGGTTTCTTAAGTATTCATAGTTTTTTACATAAGGTCTCCCGACTGTTGCGAAAATACCTTCTAGAATTGATATAGATTTTGAAGATGCTTCTTTTAAAAGATATGTGTAATAGACATTGCGAAAATGTTCACTAAATATATCGCCATACAACCACATTGGATGATTGACAAAACCATGTCTTTTAATAAATCTTGAAAAAATCCCCACCCTTTCGAGATCTTTTAACAAGATCCCCTCATATTCTTGAACAGATGGATCAAACAACACCATCCATAAATAAAATTTGTTGCGAAGCTCAGAGTGTTTAATATGTTTTTTACAAATATATTCAAGGAAACTTTGTTTTAAAAGACTCTGGATACTTAAATAATTTTCTTCATTTAATAATTGGGGAATATCAAAACCAAATTTATCGATAAGTTCCTTAAATGATTTTATGTCTGGCAACTCTTTTTTTATTTTTTCATTGTGTTCTTTAACAAAGTAACTGCAATGATTTATTGAGACATCAAAAAGATCAACCCAATCAAGGTAATCTTGTCGTATCTCTCTTCTTGAAACTCGATGAGTCAATAGGTAATCGACAAATGAATCTTTAAAATGATTTTTTATAAAAATTTTATTTCTGTGATTAATAATATGAATACATTCTTTACCAAAACTGTTGATCACCTCTTCAAATGAATGAATATTAAATAATCGATCTCTTACAGTTTCATCAAAATCTCTACTAGAGTAAATCTCTCTATGCATTTCTAAAGGGTATTTAAAGCAAAGCTGACCAAACGTTAAGTTATTTTCTCTGACATCCTGATCAATGAAATTTTGCACTCTAAATACAAACCTCGGGTCATGCCAAAATTCATTTTTCAAGTATAAAACACCTGCTATAGCTCCTGTTGTTACAATTGCTATGATGCCTAATGCTACAAAAGTTGGCATAACAGTGACTGTAAAGCAATAACCTAAAACAATTTCTGATGAAATAACGCTTATTGCTAAAAAAATTAAAGCGATTTTTTTTGTGACAAGTTCTTGCTTAATATGGGTATTGATAGATGAATTTATACCTCGGTTATAATATTCAAATTTGTGGCCCATATAATGAGCAATTTTATTTACATTATCCTTTAAATTTAAGTAGTTTATGTGTCCAAATTGAGTTAGTTTATCTAATGTCATATTCGTTCCTGCAAATTTTCGTCTAGGATAGTCCTACATACTTTTTGGTCAGCAAAAAAAAGAGATTGAACCTCTTTTTTTTGAAAAATCTGACTAACTAGCTTGAAAATACATAAATAGTTATAATAACAATTAAAAGAGAGGTCTTATGGCTTTTGGAATTATTGTAATTATTTTGGCAGTTATTGTTATTTGGATTGTTTCAATATATAACCGATTAGTTCGCTTTAAAAATCAGGTTAAAAATGCTTGGAGCCAGATTGATGTTCAGCTTCAACGACGTTATGATTTAATACCTAATTTGATTGAAACTGTTAAAGGCTATATGACTTACGAGAAAGGTACATTAGAAGCAGTCATTCAAGCCAGAAATCAAGCATCAAGTGCTAGATCTCAAGTTAACGCAAGTGGCGGACCAACGGAGGGTTCATTAAAAGATCTGATTGGTGCTGAGTCTTTATTGAAAGGCGCTGTAGGTAATTTATTTGCATTAGCTGAAAATTATCCTCAACTTCATGCGAACGAAACAATGCAACGTCTTCAAGAAGAGCTATCATCAACAGAAAATAAAATCGCTTTTGCAAGACAAGCCTACAACGATAGCGTTATGGGATACAATAACGCTCAGCAACAATTTCCATCATCTCTAATGGCAACAGCTTTTGGTCACAAACCAACAGATATGTACGACTTACAAGATCAAGAGGCTAAAAAACCTGTTAGTGTTAAATTTTAATGGCTTTCGACTTTTGGAAAGCCCAGCGCTCAGCTAGATGGCGTACAGCGCTTTACATTTCAACTTTTTCACTATTTGCATTAATCATTGGTGGATTGAGCGAATGGGCTGTGCGTTTATACGCAGATCCCAAAAGCTACAATCCACCATATCCATATGTTTGGATAGGTTTTGTAGCTGTAACTTTTCTAGTCGCAGGATTTCACTATATAACATTTTGCAGAAGCGGAGGCGAAGCTGTTGCAGATTCTGTAGGAGCTGTTCTGGTACCTGAAGATATAAAAAATCCTAAGTACTCTCAATTGATCAATGTTGTTAAAGAAATCACAATTGCTGCGCAAATTCCAATGCCTAAAGTGTATGTAATGCCATCTAAACAAATTAATGCATTTGCGGCAGGAACTAATCCGACTAATTGTGTCATTACAGTTACTCAAGGAGCTCTTGATAGATTAACCAGGGACGAATTGCAAGGTGTAATAGCCCATGAGTGTAGCCATATCTACAACAAAGACGTACTCATCAGCATGAGACTTGCAGCACTAGTTATGGGATTTTTCTTTATGCTCTATTTAGGTTTTCGTCTGATGGAAGGATCGTTATTTTTTGGTGGAGGTGACCGCGACGATCGTCGCAGCAACGGTAATGGCATTGTTATTGCAGGTCTTATTTTAACCGTTGCAGGAGCAGTTACATGGATAGCGGGTGCTATTTTGAAAAGTATGGTAAGTCGTCAACGAGAATATCTAGCAGATGCTTCAAGTGTTCAGTTCACTCGTAATCCAGATGGGTTAATTAGTGCTTTAAAGAAAATTGAAAAGGACGAGATCAGTGACATGCCAAAACAAGGACTTGCATTTTCTCATTTATATTTTAATGACCGATCCTTGTTAAGTAACTTATTTGCAACACATCCACCAATTGAAAAACGCATTGCTTTACTTAAAGGTCACCGTCCATAAGGCTGAGGTTTATCATCCTCATCATAGCCGATAGCTGGTAAAACAAAGACAGTAGAAATGTCATTAAGGTTGGGCACCAATGGTTTTGCTTGAATTTCGTAAGTATAACTACCCTCTCTCAGAATTTCAATGCGCACTATTTCTGCTATGCGTAAACCTGCTGGAAAAATGCCATCCATACCAGTAGTTATTAATAAATCACCGACCTGTAAAAGAGGTATAGGCGTTTTATTTTGAGCTGTAGCTCCTGTACGCAAATCTCTTGCAGGACCCTCTTCATCAGCGAAGTCCATATTAAAGCCAACGCCTTTGAGCAAATTAGCTTTTGACCTCCATAATGATTGTGCGCTACCTCTAAGTTCCCCTTTTGCAAAATACCCTGAGGGGTATGGCAAAGGTAAAGTTTTTGCCAGAGCTAATGCTTGTAAAGCTACAGACTCAACTTGTTTTGACGGATAAATATTTAGAGCTTTTACCAGTGCATCGACGCGTTCCCTGAGCAACAAATCGTGAGGAAATCCACGACATGCTCTAACTGATGGAGTTAGACCAGGATCAGTAATGAGTCGAACGCGGCTTTGCCGTTGTCCCACATAATCGACAATTCCTATAACATTCAGACCAACTGTTACGGGACTGTTTTTACTAACAGCCATACGTCCCAAAGCTTGGTTATCAATAGCTCCAACATTGATCCACAAGGAACTTGACCAAGAAGCTGGATCCCGAAATATGACTTTGGCACCATAAGCTTGAACTTGATTATCAATCAAACGCATTAATTCTTCTTGTCGTCGTTGATAAAAGGCGCTGCCCTTTTCTTGAATATCAGCCAATTTTAAAGCTTGTAAAAGTTCTGATTCAACTTCCCATTCATGCATGATTACATCGTTAAGTTTTTGAATCGTTTGCCTTAACTGCTCGTTTTCAACTTCTAAATCTAATAAAGCTTCAGGCTGATTGCCTTTTGGATTTGTATGGGCAAGGTGGGGACGAAAAGCTGCTATTGGGTCTTTAAAAAAAGTTTTAGTCGCAAGAGTACCTCTCCACAAAGGAGCAGTACTTGCCACAATTGATCCTCTTATAGACTCTGTTTTAGAGCGAGGAAAACTCAATAATGCCAAGACAGCCACAAAGAAAAAGAGGTAGGGTCTATACGATTTTCTTTCCATAGTCGATTAGAGTTTTAACTCAATGATGAAAAGGCATCAACGATATAGTCACAATTTTTATGAGATATACCCGCCACATTAATACGGCCATTAGCTGGCATAAAGATTGCATGCTCTTGAATTAACTCTTCGACTTGATTTTTACTTAAACCGGTGAGGGTAAATAATCCTTTATCGGCTTGAAAAAAGCTCCAATCAACACCTTTTGCTTTCATCTTTTGAACAAACACTTTTCGCATATCTGCAATGCGATCACGCATTGCTTTAATCTGATCGTGCCATTCTTTTGTCATAATTTCATCAGTTAACACTTCTTTGACAATACGAGCGCCATGACAAGGGGGATTAGAATAACTGTACCTAGCAACAGTCAATAATTGAGAATAAGCTTTTTTTGTTGTTTCCGGATTTTTTCCAATTAGAAAAAAAGCTCCAGTTCTCTCAGCGTATAACCCAAAATTCTTAGAAAAAGAATAGGCATAAAGAACGACTGGAAACTTATTTGCAAAATATCGCATGGAAAAATTGTCTTTTGATTCGTGCTCTCCAAAACCCTGATAAGCACAATCAAAAAATGGAAGCAATTCATGTTCTAACATAATATTTGCTAATTCAATCCATTGACTCTCAGATAAGTCACACCCACTGGGATTATGACAGCAGGCATGAAGTAATACTGCGCTTTTTTTGGGTAATTTCTTAAGAGATTCAAGCATAGGTTCCCATAAAAGTTGGTGGGTTTCCTTGTCATGGTAGGGATATGTCACAACTTTTAAACCAGCAGATGTAAAAGTTGGAGGATGGTTTGGCCAAGTAGGATCACTAATTGCAATTGTATCGCATATGTTATTGCGAATTAAGAATTCCGCTCCCAATCTAAGGGCCCCTTCTCCACCAACTGTTTGGATAATAGCTAACCGATCTTTATCTACATCTTTACCCAAAGCAAGCTCTGCTGCTTTGGCTCCATAAATAGGATCTCCACCGATGGGAAGATACTCTTTGTCGATATATTTTTTTAAAACTAACTGCTCGGCTTTTAACACTACTGGCATAATATAAGATTGAAGGTCTTCTGTTTTATAGCTACCCACACCTAAATTAACTTTATGGGGACGCTTATCTTCGACAAACCTTGTATTAAGACCAAAAATTGGATCTACGGGGGCTTCAATAACAGAATCTAGCCAGTTCATAAAATCACCGCTTAATTAAAACGATCGATTTTATATCTTTTCCACTTTATTGGGTAGTTAGGCGCTATGTTTGTAAAGCCAGGTAGCAATGAGTGATGTATCTCCGATAGCTTTACAAAGAAGGTGCGTTAAAAATAAACAATGACGGCCACGCAATGTTTGATTAGTGTAGAAATAGCTCAGCATTTTCCTTAACAAACTCTCAACCACTAAGTTAAAATAAAACTTACGTTTCTCGTCAGAAAAAAGGTTTGAAAGGTCTTTTTGCAATTGAGTTTCTTTAGAGCATATCGAAACAAACTCTCCTATGTCTTCTGAATCGCAGTTAGGTAAAATAAAATCTTCAATAATCAAATCTTTTACAGAAGAGAATTTTTTTGCATCACACAGCAGGGCAATTAAAAACAAATGCATTAAATCGATGGATTTAATGCTCGAATTTTCTTGCTGCCCAATTCTTTCTAAAAATTCATTGCAAAAGGCTAGTTTTGATGCTGGACAATACAAAGACTCCAACATAATTAACTCATCTAAAGATAACCATCTAGCTACTTCAATGAGTAAAGAGCTATCACAACATCTAAGTCCAACTAGAAGTCTTTCTTTAATGATATCTGGAAATCCTATCTCTCTTTGTGAATCTACAAATTCGGATAAGAGATGCACCTTCCATACTGAAACCCCAACTATGCCTTCCATTTTTATGATTTTATTCATTAATGTCGGAATTGATGAGATAGGTACTGATGAGAAAAGATGACGCCATTGTAAGTTTTGAATTTGCTCAACAGTCAACCAGTCCCATTCGTACTCTTTCATTAAACCATAATAAAGTTTTAGATTTAGAGTAGAATAAGATAAAAGACTTTGGAAATAAAATTTTTTATAAAACTTTATAATAGGCACAATTACCGCAATGTCGTATTTAAATTAATTATAACCAAATTTAATTAATTTAAAAGAATGTATTTAATTAAAAATCGTAAGGTATTAAATGAGAAGTGCTTTAGATTATTCAGTTAATTGTGAATTTGCCTGCCCGCTTCATCTCATATCAACAGATTATGATCAGGAGGGTCCAAACCTTTATAAGTTTAATAAAGGAGAAACTTTTGGCATAACCCTACAAAAGTCCTATAAGAATTTTAGTTACTCTAATAAATCACTAATTCGCAGAATTGAAATTCGAGTCAGACGGGTTTCAATAAGAGCATTAATTATCCTGGGAAAGACTATTAAAAATTTCTCTCAATTATACAATCCGCTTGGAGCACAAAGGCGAAAATTGCATCAATTATACCAAGATAAAATTGCAGAATCACACCGGGTACGTTTTTTAAAAACTTACATCGAAAATAATTTTAAACACTTTGAAAAACCCGAATATGCAAGTTTTGTAAAGGAAAATCAAAGTAAAGAAGAACACATTAAAGAATTAGATCAGCAACAACCGCCTGTATATCATTTAAATCGTGGTGAAAAATTCGGGTTGAGTCTTCAAAAGTACTTTTTAAATTGCCATCTCGAGAAGAGAACTTTTTTAAGCAAAATTGAAGAGAGAGTGAAATTGTTCGTATTAAAAAGACTTTGCCTAATGGGTATTTATATTCAAAAAATTTCACAAAAATTTAATTCCGATGGAACAAAAAGAAGGCTTCTACTCAACTTAAGCAATGACTATTACGCTGAATATAAAAAAATATTTCGCATTAACATTTTAAAGCAGGCTAATGATTGTACATCCATGAAAAACATTATTTACAGTACAACACTCAATTCAAACGACTACAAATCAGCTGTAGAAAAATATGAAAATTGCATCAGTAATTTGCTCAATTGTGAAAATGAAAGAAAAGATGTTCTTCAAAGCTTGGAAAAATACGAACAAGCTCATGTTAATCCAATGGAGTATAGACATGCATTAAAAGTTAACAGTTTAAAAGCAAATTGGTTGATCAAATTTGATTTTGATGAACAATTGGTTATCAAAATCAAAGACGTTAAAGAACGCGTTAAATTTATGGATCTAACAAGAAGTTATTATGAGTCAATAACCAAGCGTTGGGACACGTTTGATCCTTGCTAATAATCCACCCCGTTTCTATACTCACCTTCGTCTTTTTGGGGCGTTAGCTCAGTTGGTAGAGCGCTACAATGGCATTGTAGAGGTCACCGGTTCGAACCCGGTACGCTCCATTCCCCCCTTTATCTCAGAATTCCTAATAAATTGTATCTCAGCTTTATATCCATTAATATTTAAAGTTTTTTATTAACTTTTTAACTTGTTTTAGTTATATAAAATTTAAATTTATGTTACGCGGACTAACGCGTTTTCAAGGAAGGTCTTAAGGATGAGCGATAAAAAATTATTAATTATTACTGGATGCAGTGGACGGATCGGAGTAGCTGCTATTAATCGTTTTGTAAATGAATACCAAATTATTGGATTTGATATTTACCAACCCCCTATGAATCACCCTAATTTATCGTGGATGAATGTTGATCTATCTTCTGATCAAAGCGTTAGAAATGCTTTGATCTCAGTTAAGGAAAAGCACGGAAATCAAGTCGCATCAGTTATACATTTAGCGGCATATTATAATTTTACTGGTGAAGTCACTGATAAATACGAGACAATCACTGTTAAAGGCACGGAAAGAATGATCCGTGGTATGCAAGATTTCCAATGTGAACAGTTCATATTTTCAAGCACGATGCTCGTCCATAAACCTTGTGAGCCTAGTGAAAAAATCAACGAAGAATGGCCATTGGAAGGCACATGGGACTATCCCAAATCAAAAATTGCTACAGAAGCCGTCATGCATGAATACAGAGGATCAATCCCAATTGTCATGCTGCGTATTGCAGGCGTTTACGATGACCATTGTCACTCAATACCTATTTCTAATCAGATCCAGCGCATTTACGAAAAGCAGTTCGCAAGTATTGTTTTTCCAGGAGACCTAACACATGGCGCTTCTTTTTTACATATGAATGACCTAGTTGACTGTATTGAACTTTGTGTTCAAAAACGTGCTCAACTGCCAAAAGAATGTGTTTTATTAGTTGGTGAAGATCAAACACTCAGTTATGACACTTTGCAAAAAATCATATCTAAAGAAATTTCTGGAAAAGAAATGATGACATTGCGCATTCCTAAACTGGGTGCAAAAGTTGGTGCTTGGATGCAGAACCATTTACCGTTTATGCCCAAGACCTTTATTAAGCCTTGGATGATCGATATTGCTGATGCTAATTACACATTAGATATTAGTAAAGCTCGTGACGTTCTAGGTTGGGTTCCTAAAAATAATTTACGCGATAAGTTGCCTCTGATGATCCAAGATCTCAAAGCCAATCCGACCGCTTGGTACAAAGAACAAAAGCTCGAAATGCCCAAAGGGATGAAATAGCTCTTAAGGAAACATTATGATCATGAAACCTATGATAGATCTCGAGGTGTTAAAAAAACACCATGAACGAACGATATGGGCTCGCTTAGCGACCTTAATATTAGGAATTTGGCTCATGACGAGCCCCGCAACATTTGGATACACAATCGATCGACCGATGATGTTTAATGACATCATTAGCGGTGCGATACTTGTTATACTAAGTGCTATGGCTTTAAGCTACCGCTTCCGTTTTTTAACTTGGTTCATTGCCATCATGGGTCTTTGGCTGGGATTTGCGCCTTTAGCACTTTGGTCTAAGACCGCAACAGGTTACCTTAATGATACAATCATTGGGGCATTGACTCTTGCATTTAGTATTATCGTTCCTTTCCGACCAGAAGGAAATCCTGGAGATGCCGAAATACCACAAGGCTGGAGCTACAATCCATCATCATGGTTTCAAAGAGCCCCTATAGTCCTATTTGGCTTTTTAGGTTGGTTTATTGCTCGTTATCTTGCGGCTTATCAATTGGGATACATTGACTATGTATATGATCCAATTTTTGGTGATGGTACAATGAAAGTTATCACTTCAAACGTATCAAAAATGTTCCCAGTATCGGATGCCGGACTTGGTGCTTTTGCTTATAGCTTAGAAGCATTACTTGCTTTGAAAGGCTCTTCAAGAAGATGGTACACTATGCCTTGGACTGTTTTAATATTTGGTCTACTCGTTGTCCCATTAGGCTTTGTCAGTATTTGTTTAGTTATATTACAGCCATCTGTTGTTGGAGCATGGTGTGGGCCTTGCCTATTTATGGCATTTTGCATGTTAATTATGCTTGCCCTATCAATCGATGAAGTTGTAGCAACTTTGCAATATCTAAATAAGGTACGCAAACACCATAGAGAACATTTTTGGCGCGTATTTTGGTACGGCGGTGAAGTGGAAGGTACAATTGATACAAGATCTGCTCGTTTTGGGGAAAATAGAATGTGGGGTTCCTTAACTTGGGGGACATCCATACCATGGACACTGATTATTTCTTTATTGATTGGTGTTTGGATGCTATGCGTACCATCTGTATTCAATGTTGTCCAAAATATTGCTGACACATGTTATATCGTTGGGGCATTAACTGTTGTTGTATCCATTATTAGCATGGCAGAAGTTGTACGTACATTCCGCTTTGTAAATATATTATTTGGCATTTGGATCATTATTTCACCTTTAGTGATGCCTTTACCAGAATGCATGCAAGACGTAATTCCAGTTGCAGCACATTGCAAAAGTTATTTATGGAACGGAATCATTTGTGGACTTTTGCTCATTTTATTGAGCATACCAAGAGGACGCATCAAAGAGCGATACGGCACATGGAATAGTTGGATCGTTTAAACTTTTTAGGCGCGCTTTTTAGCGCGCCTTTTTCTTATAGAACTTGGCGACCTCTTCGATCAAAGACGTTTTTTCACCAAAATAAGTTTTACAATCTGGCAAACTCTTCAAAAACATTCTGCCATACCCCTTCTTAATTAAACGGGGATCTAAACAAACGATACAGCCTCTATCATTGCGATTGCGTATCAGTCGTCCAAAACCTTGTTTAAATTTAACGATGGCGTTTGGTAGCGTATATTCCATAAAAGGGTCGCCACCCGACTCGACGATAGCTTGAGTTCTTGCTTGAATCAAAGGCTCTGTCGGTACACGAAAAGGTAACTTAACGATAATAACACATCTAAGAGCTTCACCGACGACGTCTACGCCTTCCCAAAAAGAATCAGTGCCAAATAAAACAGCATTTCTGGTCTTTTTGAATTTTTCTAATAAAATTTGTCTTGGTTCATCACCTTGCAAGAAAAGAGGAAACTGTCCATTTTGCAATCTTTGTTTTAAAGAGAAAAAACATGAACGCATCATAGCAAATGATGTGAACAACACAAAAGCTTGCCCGCGGCAAGCTTCAATTGTTTGGGCAATTTGTTCAGTTGCTGCTTGGTTGAACTTTATGTCTGTAGGATTGGGCATATCTGTTGGAACAGCTAATAAAGCTTGGTGTTTGTAGTTAAACGGTGAGTCGTAAATCCTCTCCACTACAGAACGCTTCATGCCAATATCTATTCCTAAACGTTTTCTTACAAAATCAAATTGACGATGACTTGCAAGTGTTGCACTACAAAGCACTGCTGTCGACATTTGCGAGAAAAGTGTTTGAGATAGCTCCTCAGATACGTCTAACTTAGCCATGACAAAATGAACATTAGTCATCGTTTTCATTGGCTTAACTTCCATCCAACAAACAATCTCTTTAGGAGTATTAGGTTTTATAAATTGATCTAATACATCTGCCATTTTTTCTAAGCGTGAAGTCATTGCTTGAAGATCTAAACGGACACTTTTAGTTTTGTCATTTAGTACATCATTTTTTAAAGATCTTAAATCGCCCTCAATCCCTGACATCGTTTCCACATAATGTCGCATCGATTCAATTAACCTCTCAATACGAGGCTTAACTTCATGTACCCAAAAAGGTGTTAAGAAAAACTCTGGCAACATACGCAATTTTAGTTCTGACGGCTTGGTTTCTTCTTTAGCAACCTGGCTTGACATCACTTGAGTGATAAATACAACGACCGCTTCAAAAGCGACTTTCATCTCTTCTTGCAGCTGAATTTTATCTGCAAACAAATCAATCTCTACTCTGTTAAGCAAAGATGTAATTGCTTGATCGGGAGACACGGGGAAAAATTCTAAGAGCTTTTGACGTAATTGATTAATTTTACCAACTGAATGTCCAGTTTTTCTATCAGTACCCAGTTTTCCCAAGAGGAGAATTAGGTCCCAGTAAGTTACGCGTCTAGCAAAATGTTCAGTTGCTACATCTTCCAAATGATGCGCCTCATCAACAACCAAACGCCGATAGGAAGGAAGAATACCTCCATCGCTACCAATGGGGCTGTTTAGCCTAGAGGATAAATCAACTGCCAATAAATGGTGGTTGGCAATCAATATCTGAGAATCTTGTGCTTCTTTTCGTGCCTTAAAGAAAAAACAACTTTTATAGTGTGGACACTCAACCCGACTACAAGCATCGCCCTCAGCACCGACCTTCTCCCAAGTTGTGCGAGTAGGCAAAAAAGGCAGTGATGATTTAGAGCCCTCTTCTGTATCTTGTGACCATTCAATAATTTTTTCTAGTTCAAAAATTTCTTGTTCGGGTAACAGACCCTTTTCATATTGAACATCTTCAAGTTTTCGCAAACAAAGGTAATTATTCATACCTTTAACCAAGGAAATCTTTACATTAAGTCCTAAAGATTTGACTAAGAAAGGAATATCTTTATTAAGAAGTTGTTCTTGTAAAGTGATGGTATGGGTGGATATGACTGTACGTTCTTGATATTCGCTAGCAAATAACAGAGCAGGCAAAAGATAAGCCATGCTTTTTCCAATTCCCGTACCCGCTTCAACTAAGGTGATTGCACCATTGTTATAAGCATTTACGATGTCAGCTGTCATCGCTAATTGCTCTTGTCGCGGTTCGTATCCTTTTAAAGATCTAGCGACGCAACCATTAGGTTCTAAAAAATTGAGCACCTTGCTCTCCTCCATTGGAGGAGGCAAGGGTTCAGAAGAGAGTTGCGTCATTATTTGACTTCGGGTTATTCGGTTTCCAGAAGATCTAAAAACGCTTTAAGTTGTTTTGATCTGGTAGGATGGCGCATTTTTCTCAAGGCTTTAGCTTCAATTTGACGTATACGCTCGCGAGTGACATTAAATTCGACACCAACTTCTTCTAATGTTTTAGGTTTACCATCTAGCAAACCAAAACGTTGAATCAAAACAGTACGCTCGCGATCAGACAGCGTTGCTAAAACTTCGTTCATTTTATCTTTAAGTATCGAATAACCGGTAGCTTCTGCTGGAGACTCAACAGCAGTATCTTCTAAGAAGTCACCGAATTGACTTTCGCCACCATCACCCACTTCAGCTTGTAAAGAGATTGGATGCTGCGCAATTTTATAAATTTCGCGAATACGTTCCGGAGTAATCCCCAGTTCATTAGCAAGCTCTTCTGGAGTTGGCTCACGGCCAGTTTCCATCATGAGTTTTTTAGCGCCACGCAAAACCTTATTGATCGTTTCGATCATATGCACAGGAATACGAATTGTACGAGCTTGGTCAGCAATAGCTCTTGTTACTGCCTGGCGGATCCACCATGTAGCATATGTTGAAAATTTATAACCCCTACGGTATTCAAATTTCTCAACTGCTTTCATAAGGCCCATATTGCCTTCTTGAATCAAGTCCAAGAAAGACAATCCGCGGTTTGTGTATTTTTTTGCGATTGAGATAACCAAACGCAAATTGGATTCAACCATTTCACGCTTAGCTTCTTGGCTTTTATCCATCCAACGCTGCAACATGCGAACGTCTTTTTTGAAATCTTCTAAATTACGTCCTGCTGCTAATTCTCGTTTGTAGAGTTTTCGTTTAGCAGCTTCGTATTTAGCAAGCGCAAAGCGATTTTTTTCTGCTCGAGATGACAGGTCTTGTATTTCTTTTTCTAAAGCCAAAAAGCGGTCATAAGCTCGAAGGATCACCTCGCCGAAATCTTCGATAATGTTGTGGCGAAAGTGAAAGCGGCGTAAGTAGGCCTGTGTTCTGACGCGACATTTTTCAATGTCTTCTTGAATTTTAACTGTATCTAATTTTTTAAGTTCTGGATCACGTAGCAGTCTCAAATAATTTTCAAGAATCGCATCTTCTTCTTTAAGAAGTTGACATAGCCTTGGCATCAGTTTCAAAAATTCGGCTTTATCTTCTAATTCTTTCTCCGCGATAATTTTGTCAAAACGTTCTTTAGCGTTAATTAAAAAATTACCAATTGAAATAGCTTCGCGAGTGGAATATCTAAACCGCATAATAATGCGCTCAATTTGTATTTGCGCTTTTTCAATACGCTTAGAGATCTCCACCTCTTCTTCTCTTGAAAGAAGGGGGACAGAACCCATTTCTTTAAGGTACATGCGAACTGGATCGTCTGGTGTACCTTCAGCACGGCGGGCTAGACCCTCGAGTTCTTTAGCCTCTTTTTTACGTTCTCGTTGACGCTCGACTTCCGCTTGATTCAATACGGGTATATCCATGCCGCTCAAGAAAATAAGAACTTGATCGATCTGCTCTGCAGAGTCGAACGACATAGGTAAGACCTCGTTGATCTCCTCATATGTGAGGAAGCCCTGGTCTTTGGCTATAGCAACTAATTCCTCAATCTTTTGTTGATGTTGGGAATCAGAAGAAAAAGATGGACTTGCTTTTGACATTTTTGCCTAAGATCAAAAAATAGAATGCATAATTTTTGCTGATTAATCATTTTGTCTAGCCCTACCTATCAGTAGGATAACTTATCTATATGCAAAAATTAGGCGACATGATAGTCACATAAACCACTCTTTTTGTCAAATCATGCAGAGCTCAAATCATTCAAATAAATGAGTATTAAGTTTATGGCCAATTCAATACATCCTCTCAGACCAACAAACCAATCAATTTTTAATTTAAGAAGCGACCACGTAGTCTCAATTAAATCTCCTCCACCCTTAGTCTCTTTAGCTGCAACAGAAACTGCTAAAAATTTAATTAGCCGCCGAATTACATTAAAAAATGTACCAAGTGTAGAAATGCAAGAGCTAGTTTTAATGCATTTACATCCAGCCCATTTCATAAGCTGCCAATCACCCAGTTTACAAAAAGAATTAAAAATTGATTCAAAAATTTATGATGCCGCTTGTGCAGATCTTTGTGAAAACATGAATTTACCTACTGCCGGCAAGCCTCCATTAAATATTTTAAATGATACTTTTCTTGCTAACTGCTTAAAAA
>JAEMRK010000006.1 GCA_016463375.1 Parachlamydiales bacterium
GCTCTAGGTTCTCAATCGACTTTTTGAGTAATTCGCATTTTTTTTCTTCGACCCACTTTAGTTCTAAAAGAGATTTTTCAAGGAAATTTGAGATAGTTTCTTTAACTAAATCAAGCTGTAATTGGAGATCTTTAATTTGCTCTTCTTTTAAGGGGGGTATGTAGTTGTAGTTTTTTTCAGTGTAGTACTTAAATAAAATATCCTTAATTTGGCTTTGACAGTTAGAAACTGTACGACTGAGATTTTGGTACTCCACAATAAAATGATCATATTTTTCCGAGATGTTATCTCCCAATGCTTTTACAAAGGGTTGACCCTCAAATTTAATCGAAGATTCAAATTTCACAACATGTGCATTTAAATGTGTTTGAAGTTCCAAAATTAAAGCCTTGGAACTGTTAAATATTTTATCAATCTGGCTGATTAATTGTTGGATAGAGTGATTTGTAACTAAGTGTGCTAACGGTTCAATACCTCGATGAATTGGAGTGGGCGAGTTAATGTTGGGATTAATCATCGTTGGTTTGGGTACAGGAATGGTAGGAGGCCTAAGAAAATTTCTAAATGTTTTATAAAGATATCTAATACTGATTACACATTGGTTAATTAACCCTTGTATTTTTTCAAATAAATTTTCTTTAACCGAATGAGCCGATTTTTGATTTATCTTTTTTAAGGACTGTATGGTTGAAGTGTAATTGCTGTCAGCCACATGTTGTTTGTTACCTTTTACAATAATATTAGGGGGTGGGCTTGCATGTGTCGTAAGAGAATGTACAGTTGGGGAAATCATTCGAATCTCCATATTTTTATTATATATATGGATAGAATATAGGATTATACTCTTTATAAATAGTGAATTAGTGTTCAGATTTGTTGTTCAAAAATATTTCAAAACCATCGTAAGCTAATTCAATTTTACAATTTAATTTTTTTTCTTTTAAAAAAACTTCCGCGAATTTTTTATTTTCATCGAGTGTTTTATCATCATAAGATGGATCGTGATGGGTTATAACCCATCGTTTTGTTTGTGTTAAATAGATTAACCACGCTGCATTAATTAAAGACGAGTGGCCCCATCCTTTCTTTTTTTTGTATTCATTAACCGTGTACTGAGCTTCATGTATGAGTAAGTCACAATTTTTAAAAAAATCGATAAAGCTTTGATAGGGTTCAATCAAAGAGTCTGTAATATTATTTGATGGTTCAAGTTCGCCTAAAAATTCATTATCAGAGCAGTAGCCAACTTTAAAATTTTGATAGTCAAGTTTGTAAGCCAGAGTTTTACCAGGATGGAAACAAGGGTAAGACTCGATTTGAACATCGTTTAATAAAATAGGATGTCCCTCTATTACATCGTGAAAATGAATTTGGGCTTTAAAGTCATTTAAACCCACTGGGAAAGTTTCTGGAAGAAATAGAGTTTCGATAATGCTTTTAAATGAGCGCTCTTGTTGAGGACACCAAAAATGAATGATTTTTTTTTCACAATACAGTGGTTTAAAAAAAGGAAGCCCAATTAAGTGATCGAGATGAGCATGGGTAAAAAAAATGTGGATTTCATCAACATTTTTTTTACAAAGCTCATCGCCAAGTTTTCTGATACCAGTACCTGCATCAATGATTAAGCACGTCAATGGAGTAGACACTTCTAAGCAGCACGTATTACCGCCATAATGCTGTGACTCTTTTTCACAAATAGGAGTTGATCCACGCGTTCCCCAAAACTTTAAATAAGGTTGCATCAGACCTCCTCATCAACGAGTGCATCTTCACTTGGTCTTTTAGTGTGGAGAACCTTGCGGGGTTTAGCACCTTCTTGAGGGCCTATAATGCCATTTTCATGCAGTTGATCCATTACACTTGCAGCTCTAGCATAACCAATTTTAAGTTTACGTTGTAAAAATGTCGTGGACGCATTACCTGTTTCGATGACAATGTTTAAAGCTTGGTCGTACAAACTATCTAATTGACTCGTATCTTTAATGCCAGAGGTTGCATCAGAGTAATTCATGGTGTCAAAAGAGGGTATTAGGTAGTTAGCAGGGGCTTGGTTGCATATAAATTCGACGACGCGATAGATATCTTCATCGCGTATAAAGGCACCTTGGGCTCGAGTTAAGGAAGATGAACCTGGTGGTAAAAATAACATGTCGCCATTACCAAGCAACGATTCTGCGCCAACTTCGTCCAATATAATTTGACTGTTAACGCGGCTTGCTACTTTAAAGGCAATACGTGTTGGAAAGTTGGCTTTGATTAATCCTGTAATGACTTCACGAGAAGGTCTTTGAGTTGCTAATATGAGGTGAATACCCACAGCTCTGGCCATTTGAGCAATGCGAGCAATAGGTGTTTCTATATCTGAAGATGATACCATCATCAAGTCAGCTAATTCGTCGATAATGGCGACGATGTAAGATAGCTTTTCAGGGAATTCGTTTTCTTCAGGATCGCGGCTTTTATCACGTAGATTAAATCCAATAATATTGCGCATGCCAGCTTGTTTTAAGAGCTCATAGCGCCGTTCCATTTCTTTAACTAACCAATTAAGTGCAGCAGCAGCTCCATGGGGTTCAGTGATTACTGGAGCAATCATGTGAGGTAAGTTGCTGTAGGCTGTAAGTTCAACTTTTTTAGGATCGATCATTAATAGCTTGATTTCGTCCGGTCTAGCGTTCATGACAATTGTCATAACAATTGTATTAATGCAAACCGATTTACCAGATCCTGTTGCCCCTGCAATAATGCCGTGGGGCATTTTCGCAAGATCGGTTGATAAATCATCACCATTAACTATTTTACCCAATAAAATGGGTATTTGGTATTTACGTTGACCTGATTGATAATTGGCCATCATCTCTTTAAAGCTAACTTCTTGAGGTAGTGGATTGGGAACTTCTACACCAACTGCAGCTTTACCGGGAATCGGCGCAATAATGCGTATCGATTTAGCTTTTAAATTTAAAGCGATGTCATTTTCAAGGGATTTAATTTTTTGAACTTTTACGCCTATTGCTGGATGCACTTCAAATGAAGTGATCGTAGGACCGCATTGAATATGTCCTACTTTAGCTTCAATGCCAAAACTCATCAGAGTTTCTTCTAAAATTTCAGCCTGAGTTTTAAGATCTTTTTTCAAACTGGATTGATCAAATTTTTTGGCATCTTGCAAAAGAGACAACGGGGGTAGCTGATACTTGGTGTAATCTCCGTTCACGATTGCTTGAGCTTGTAAAGCCATATCGCGTTTGGGCAATTTTAATTCAAGTGAGGGCTCTTTAATTTTCAGTTTTGCAGGTTGTTTTGGAGGAGGTGGTGCATCCCATTCATCCTCCACTTCAATATCTCCATCATCGAATACTTCGATGATGGGTGCCTTTTTAAAAGGTAAGGGGGCAGGATTTAAAAATGGGTTTTTTATCTCTTTAGAAAAAGATGGTAATGGGGGTACATCCATCGCAAATAATGGCGTTTTTCCTTCACGTTCGTCTTCCTCGCCTTTTTCTTCAGCGAGTTTATCGAGTAATTGGGTAAACCAAGCAGCTAGTCTTGTTTTAGCTAATTGCAAAATTGCGACACTTAGCGTTGTGAAAAATACAAGGAACGTGCCGACATTACTCAACAGGTGCTGTAAACTAACAAGGGGTAAGTCGCAATAAAGTGCATATGTTGGAATACCACCTAAATAGTAGCGAATTTTTTTGTAAACGACAGGTGTTTGTAATTCGACCGTTTGAGTAATAATTCCTTTATCGAAGTTTGCAGCGACTTTTGGATAAGTTTCAGCAAAGAGGTTAAACAGAATCGAGCATGAAAATAATAAAATGGTAAAGTAGACAATTTTAAAGCGCATGAATTCTAAAGGCTTAGCAAGCATTAAACGACCGCCTGTCCAACCTATAAAGGCGACTAATATATAACTCGAAATTCCTAAAACGTAATTTAAAGCGTAAGCGATTCCGTAGCCAACAAGACCTAGCCAATTGCTATGAGGTAATCCTTGTTTAAAACTCAACAAACTCAAAAGAAACAATAAAGAAATAGCGACCAAAGGAATGCCATGAAGTTCTTTTGGCAAACTGGCTTTGCTTTTATTTTTTTTCTTTTCTACTCGTTTTTTTGCACTAGGGCGCTTTTTAGGCATAATTCAAGCCGCTTGGGAAAAACCATTAACATATACTATTGTAAATAAACCAATAGCCACACAGTAATACATAAAAGGTTTAAATGACCCTTTATTAGCTAATTTCATAATAAAATGTAGAGCGAGATAACCAGTAATACAGGAAAATATAAAGCCTGCAAAATAGGAACTAATGGGTAAATTAGGTAATTCTTGTGGATGCCGAAGCATCGACGCTCCTTCTAAAACAACACCGCCCATTATTGTTGGCAGGGCCATCAAAAAGGAAAATCGCGCTGCGTCTTTGCGTTCCCAGCCCAGAACTGAAGCGCACGATATAGTCGATCCACTGCGCGATACACCTGGTAAAATAGCAATCGCTTGTATGGTACCGATGATCAAACTATCTCGAAATGATTGCGGTTTTGTTTTTAGTTTAAAACGTAACTTTTCACCGATAAATAAAATTAAAGCTGTTGTTAAAAAAAAGAAACCCAAATATTTTGGTTGATTATAAATTTCTTTAATAGGCCTTAGTAAGAAATAAAGTGGGAAAAGCGGTAATATGGCCAGACTTAATCTTAAAAATAAACGGCGATCAGAAAATGTTAAAAGTTGAATGAAATCACGAAAGAAAAAGCAAACAATCGAAACTAAAGTGCCTAAATGACAAACTAGATCAAAAGGGATAAACTGACTTAAATTTCTAACTCCGAAAATGAGTTCACCCAAAATGAGATGCCCAGACGAACTAACTGGAAAAAATTCTGTGATTCCCTGCACGATACCTAGCAGGATTGCCTCATAAATGGACATGGTTTGACCTTAAGCGTCTATTCGCTTGAACCATAACGTGACGACAAATTCTAGACAACCTATTTACAGAGAGAGCTTCAAGAGAAAATGGGGCGATCGACGGGGCTCGAACCCGCGACTTTTGGAATCACAATCCAACGCTCTAACCAACTGAGCTACGATCGCCACGAAAAGGATGAGATTTAACTCAAAATCGACTTTTTCGTCAATGTTGTTTAACAATTCAATTCAAAACTTAACATCTTTAAAAAGAATATTATAAATAAAAATGTTAAACACCTTGGCTTTTGCTCTTATTATTATTTTTTGGTATTATCTTTAAGTCTTAAAGCGGGTGAATAATGAAAAAGTATTGTGAATCAATTTTTCAAACTATTAGAAGGCCAACTAGAGAGGTTATGGTTGGAAATATTGGCGTTGGTGGTAGCAATCCGGTTCGTATCCAATCGATGACGACATCAAATACTCGTGATGTAGATGCAACCGTTGAGCAGATTATACGCCTATCTGACATAGGCTGCGAAATTGCGCGAGTGACTGTGCAAGGTATTAAAGAAGCTGAAGCCTGTGAACACATAAAAAATAGTTTGATACAGAAAAATTACACAATACCGCTTGTCGCTGACATCCACTTTTATCCACCAGCTGCTTTAGCAGTTGCTGAATTTGTCGATAAAGTTCGGATTAACCCAGGTAACTTTGTCGACAAAAGAGCTTCATTTAAAATTTTGACATATGATGAAGTTTCTTATCAAAAAGAGCTTGATCGCATTGAAGAAAAGCTCACTCCGCTCATTGAAAAGTGTAAACGTCTTAAAAGAGCTTTACGAATCGGGACAAACCATGGTTCATTATCGGATCGTATCATGAACTATCACGGCGATACTCCCAAAGGCATGGTTGAATCGGCTTTAGAATTTGCCCGTATTTGCCGAAAAAACGATTATCATGATTTTATTTTTTCGATGAAAGCCAGTAATCCTTTAGTTATGGTTCAAGCTTATCGTTTACTCGTTCAAGAGATGTATGAACTTGGCTGGGACTACCCACTACATTTGGGCGTGACAGAAGCTGGTGAGGGTGAAGATGGGCGAATTAAGTCAGCTATGGGTATTGGATCTCTTTTGTTAGATGGCCTTGGGGATACAATACGAGTTTCCTTAACTGAAGACCCCTGGTGTGAAATTGATCCTTGCCAAAGGCTTGTTAGACTGGCTCAAAAGCATGAAATAAAAAAAGGTCCGTTTTTTGAAGAAAAACACCGAAGTATAGAACGCTATGAAAGACGCTGTTCAGGAGTTCCTTCTAAAACATGTCTCCACAGAGACGGCAGTGTTGGTGTTTTTATCTCTACAAAAGAGATGATCTTGCGCGAAAACTTTTTTGAACATTTAGGATTAGTTGAAAAATCCGGATTGTTACAAAAGCAACTAAATACTGTGGATTTCGTTATTATCGATAAATTGCCAGATGATGAACAAGCTAAAGATAAAATATTTAAGCTACAACAATTGGGTGTGGCCATTTGGTCTAGAGGTTGTGAAGACAAACTCCTAAAAATTCAGTCTTTGCAAACAGCTACTAAACCATCGGCCTTAAAAATTGCAAAACCAGGTGATATTTTTATCATCGAAGTAAAGGATGAAAAATCAGAAGAATGGCAAAAAATCCTTAAACTTAAACCTGATTGCATTCTTTTCACTCCGACTTTAAATCCCTTTCATCAAGCAAGGTGTTTTGCAGACTGGTTAAAAGATAATGATGTATCTGTACCATTGATTTTACATTTTGCTTATCAGTGTGAACGAGATGATCTTATCATGGAAGCCAGTATGGAAATGGGGGCTGTTTTATGTGACGGTTTAGCCGATGGTGTTGTCATTAGTGGTCCTTTGAGTCTCCATCCATTGCGTGTTATGGGTTTTAATATATTGCAAGCTGCTCGTATGCGTACTTCAAAGACAGAATTTATATCATGTCCTGGTTGTGGAAGAACTCTATTTAATTTACAAAAAGTATCGGAGCAAATACGCGAGCGTACAGCGCATTTACCAGGTGTTAAGATTGCCATCATGGGATGCATTGTTAATGGTCCAGGTGAGATGGCTGATGCTGACTTTGGGTATGTGGGTTCAAAACCTAATAAAATTGATCTTTACGTTGGAAAGAAATGTGTAGAAAAAGATATCGAGTTCGCTGAAGCTCCAGATAGACTTGTTCAGCTAATTAAAGATAATGGAAGATGGATTGATAAATGCTAATACATAAAACGCGTGTTTTCGACGGTAATGAATTTTTAAATTTTTTTGAAAATAAGAATAACATCTCCGATTATTTTATAAGCGCGAATTTGTATGGCAATTTTGAAGTGAGAAAAAAAGGGTTTTGGGGAACTAATCTTGGTAAATTTGTCCGGTGGATAGTACCTATTCATTCAAAGTTTAATAAAGATGGTTTTGCCTTTGCGATCTTTCGTTTGATAGGTCATCTTGAGGGCTCAAGCTATAAAGTTTTAGATAATAATCGCTTTAAATTAAAAGCGCAGTATCGTTCAAAAATTTTTAAGACGTCAAAGTATGGAAAACTGGCTTATCATGTTTTAAATGGTCACCCAATTATTAAAAAACTTCCTGAAATTTCTGCAAAGCTGAAATCTAACGCTTCAATCACTCGCAAGGTTGTAAATAAGTTATTTGCCGTGTTTCATCAGCCTGTTGCTAGTAAAGAAGTCTATGATAATTTATTAGATTCGTCGTTTGCAATAACGTTTGATTATGTCGAGTCTTTAAAGCATCCCTTTTTTGAGACATTAATTGAATTGTCGGAAATGCAATTGCGTATCAATGAAAGCTGGTCTCGAATGAAAGGATGGTCGAATGTATTCAAAAATAATGACGACTTTGAAAATTTAGATTTAGCTCAGCAAGAATTAGCACCAAAAATTCAGCAAACATTTGATCAAGCTGTTAGCTCAAAAATTGAATTTTTATCAAATTCACTAACTCAACTTGGAAAAAATCAAGGGTCTGGCAAAATTTATACAATCCAAATTGAAAATTTGACTCAATTTCCTGATGTTAAAGAACCAATTTTGAATTTAAAGTCACAAGTTAATGATTGGTTCAAAAAGTATTGTCGTTTACAAAAGTCGTTTCCAGAATTAGTGGTTTCTTAATTTAAAATCAGGAATTTTACGATGACTCAACGACCATTGAATAGGCTCATGTATGTGGAAGATGATTTAGACATTTCATATATAGTTCAGTTAATACTTGAAAAGGAAAATGTCGAATTAAATATTTGTAACTCTGGCATTAAAGCGTTAGAACAAGTGTTAATTTTTAAACCAGACATAATTTTGCTTGATGTCTTTATGCCAGGGATGAGCGGTTTAGACGTTTTGGAGCAACTGCATAAAAGTGAGCAAACAGCATCTATTCCTATCATTTTTATAACAGCAAATATTCAAAATAGTGAAGTGGAACGATTTAAGTATTTAGGCGCTGCCGGAGTGATTTTCAAACCTTTTGACCCTTTAAATTTTTTCGCTCAAATCCAAAAGATTTGGGGAACTATCCCTTGAGTGTTTAAATTTTGGATGTGTCTCTTCACTGCCCAGTTCATCATTAATATCATATAAATTACAAAAAAACAAAACGGGACGCTTTGACATCGCCATTGAAATGCTAATGAATTAATTGGATGAATAGCTACTTGTAATAGATGATGCGTAAAAAATTCTACGACATGGTATGGACCACTCCATCCTGTTATAGTGACTAAGGGTAATGAGACTAAAACACCAGTTAGTAAAAATCCCATACATGCAGGAAAAAATAAATTATAGATTAATGACGATATTGGAAATGATCCAAAATAAGTGAGCATGAAAGGGATAGCTATACAGTTTACAGCAATTGATAAAGCGCTAATTCGTCTAATCATAGCAAGTAAGACATAAGCATGTTGATCGACTATATGAAGAGATTTAAGCTGTCTGTATGATCTTTTGGGAATTATATTTCTTAGGATGTGCTCAAAAGGTTGACTAAGCAATAAAAGAGCTGCAGTGAGTGAAAAACTTAAAATAAAACCTAATTGTTTGATCACATGAAATTCTTGTAGTATGACAACAATCATAGCAAGTCCAAGAAGATTCAAAGGCCTCACTTGTTTATCTGTAAAAATACCCCATAAAGAAAAAGTGAGCATCAACCACGCTCTTTCCACAGATGGCGTTGGCCCAATAAATAAAAAATAAAGTGTTCCAAAACCAATGAGTAGGGCATAGGAGCATTTTTGTGAAAATAACGTTTTGAGAAGAGTTCCAAGAATTGATGCAATTAATGAAAAATGTAATCCAGAGATAGCTATCAGATGAGTTAGGCCAGCTTTTTGCAGAGGTAAAGTTAGCTTTGCGTCATACATTACACCAGAAAACAGGGCGATTAAAAACTCAGATGCTTGAGGATAATTTGACTGTTTTAAAAGAGTGTCTTCGATGAATTTTTTTGATTTGTATCGCCATTCTGTTAATCCATAGCTTGTTTTAATAGCTTTGGGTTGGTCCAAAAGTTTTATAATAAATTCGCCGGTTTGTCCTGGTTTAATTTTAGCTTTACACTGATAAGTGACATCTCCAATAAGCCTCTTATGACCTTTTTGGCTCGTCATTTTAAAAGCGACATTAATATATGTATTTTGATCAGTTAAAATATTGGCAGTGCCTCTGTAAATCCATGGGCAAATATTTGGATCGTTTGGAGTAATAGATTTAATATGTAATACGGCATTGCCTATTTCAGGCTTTACAATCACTTGATGCTGAATATTAAATGTAATTATTGCTGTAGAAAAAACCAAAAAACATTGCACAATTCTTTTTAGTTTTTTAAGTGATACGAAAAAAAGAAGTAGGGGAAAAAGGATTTGGTATAATGGATATAAAAGACAGGCCGCTGAAAAGTATATACAAATTCCAAATGGCAATAGGGGATAGCGTTGCCAGAATATATTAAAAAATTTCTCAGTCTTTAATAGCAGCCAAACGTGCTTTATGACTCTTTTCGTAATCTTCAATGGGTTTGCTAATTAATCGTGATCTGCGGCCACCTGTTATAAGCTCATAGATCCATTCTAAGCAAACACCTAATCGGTTTCTAAAGCCGATTAAAAACAAGATGTGGATAAATCCCCATCCAAGCCAGGCGAGCCAGCCTGATAGTTCAATAGGTCCCATTTTCATAATCGCTTTACCAGTTGCCACCATAGCCATTGACCCTTTATCTAAATACTTAAAAGCAGGTCTTTTTTCTTTAGGTAGCTGTTTGATAATTAATTTAGCGACATAGCGACCTTGTTGCATTGCAGCAGGAGCTACAGCTGGTATGGGTTGTCCATTTTTATCTTTTGCACAAGCTGCATCACCTATTACAAAAATTTCTGGGTGATTTGGTAATGATAAGTCCGCATCGACAATGACTCGGCCTTGTTTATCCAATTCAGAATTTAATGTTTTTAACAGAGGAGATGCTTGATTGCCGGCAGCCCAAATAACATTATGTGTCGGTATAAAAGTATCGCCGATTAACACACCATCTTCAGTGATATCAGTCACTCTTTTACCCGTAATGACATCAACACCGAGCTTTGTGAGATCGCGTCTAGCTCTATTGGATAGTTTTTCAGGATAGGTATTTAAAAGATGGGATAAACCTTCAACTAGATAAATTTTTGTTTTGGAAACGTTAATTTTTCTAAAATCATCTCGCATTGTTTTATGAGCAATTTCAGCAATCGCCCCAGCCATTTCAACACCTGTTGGTCCGCCGCCAATAATGATAAAGTTTAGGTGTTTTTCAACCTCTTTATCACAAGCACTGCCTTCAGCGCGTTCAAACGACATTAAAATACGTTCACGAATTGTTAATGCGTCATCTAATGTTTTGAGACCTGGTGCAAATTTTTCCCAGTGAGAATTACCAAAATAACTATGTCGAGCACCAGTTGCAACAATCAAATAATCGTACTGAATTTTGGTGTCATTTTGAAGATGAATGCAGTGGTTTTCTTTATCTATTGATACAACATCTCCCATCATGACATAGGTATTGCGGTATTGACTAAGTATTTCTCGTATAGGGGCTGCTATATCAGTTGGAGATAATGCTGCACTAGCTACTTGATACAACAAAGGTTGGAAAAGATGGTGGTTAGTCTTATCGATTAACACAACCTGACCGACATTTTTTTTACCAAGTAACTTAGCAGCTTTAAGGCCACCAAAACCGGCACCTATAATAACAATTTTGGGAGATGGCAGATAGGGCATTTGGCACCTAACTATAGTGTTTTTAAAGAGTAAAATATATCATTTAATCGAATTCTTTGCACTGTTAAATAATTATTAACTTAAAATTATAATAAAATTGTTTTTAATTCTTATTAAATCATTACTAATAATAAGGTGATGCTAAATGTCGTTTTTTTTTGACAGAATTTAAAGAAATTACTTACAAGGAGGTTTAAGTATTGGAAAAAAATTATGAATAATCGTGTATCTAATTTTTATAGAGAAGCTGAAGGTGGTGGTCCAGTAAATGGAAACTTCCATCAAGTCATTGCTCTGCAAGATTCGACTGATTTAGATTGGCTTGACATCTCTTTAAAAGTTCCAGACTTACCACGAGGGTGGTATGAATTGTCGCGTTTACCGCAACAATACCGTATTGAATTTACAAGGGATTATTGGTTAAGCAAACTTCCATACCATACCCGCTTACATTCATTTTTGCCTCTTTTCTTCGCTAATTTAGAAGATGTTGGCATTTATGTGACTCAGCAAGTTTTTGATGGTCCATATCAAGTTCATATGGTCTATTCTCTGCAAGAAGAAAGAGGATTTTTCTCTGGTGGCCCACCTTGTGATGATGAAGATATCACTCGATTAAGTGCCCAATTTAGTGAGTGTTTACTTCCCACTGATTATTTAGCTTTCTTGCAAATACACGATGGCTTTTCAAAATCAACTGATACTGGTTTAATTACATGCTCTATGTTAAGAAGTAACTACGAGCAACTACAAAATTTTTTGGATAAACAAGATCCTCTATTTACTGTCGAAGGAGATATTGTGAATCCAAAAAAATTACTGCCATTTTACGAATCATTTGGATTACATTGTTACCAATGCTTTTTTGGAGACTGGTATCCAGAACAAGAAATGGGAAATGTTTATTATTCAGGTATTGAACATTCCATTTCTGATTTTCAAAGCCGTGAGGCTTGGACAGAGAATTTAGCATTTCCCACTTTTTTGGATTGGATTTTATTCTATCTAAAAGGTGTAGAAGAGATTTAAAAATAAACGACGCATGATTGACCTAATTTTAGTTAGGTTCACAAAAGACTTAAAATGTATCTTGTTGCAGATTTGTTTCAACAACATGGTCAATCTCTAGGCCTAGAGTTGGTCACTTCATCAAAAGGCCTCAAACGACGTATCGGTATACCCGAGGCGAATCGTCCCGGTCTTGGTCTTGCAGGATATCTTAAAGGGCATGCAAGAAGACGTATTCTCGTTTTCGGTAAAGTTGAAATCGAATATCTTAATCATCTATCACCTAATGTGCGTATCAAACGTTTAGATGAATTACTTTCATCGTTAACACCTGCCGTTATTGTTGCTAGACGGTTTCGTCCACCCAAAGAGCTCGTTGCTATTTGTGATAAAAAAAATATTGCTCTTTTTAGAGCTAAACCTGCAACTATGGAGCTCTTAAGCAAACTCACTGTGTTGTTGACTGAAGAATTTGCTCCAAGTGCAAGTTTTCACGGTACTTTGGTTGAAGTCTATGGAGTCGGTGTTCTTATTAAAGGTGAATCAGCAGTGGGTAAAAGCGAAGCGGCACTGGGATTGATTGAAAGAGGACATAGATTAATTTCTGATGATATTGTTCGGGTCAAAAAAAGAGAAGGTAGTTACTTAGAGGGCTTTGGCCCAGAATTAGCGCGTCACCATATGGAAATACGCGGTATTGGCATTATCAATGTAGCCAATTTATATGGTGCAGTGTGTATCCGCGAAAAAAAAAGTTTAGATATCGTTGTAAAACTCGAGGTGTGGGATGACCAAAATTTTTACGATAGAGTGGGATTAGAGGAAAACAATTGCGACATCTTAGGTATTATGGTTCCTTACCACATTCTTCCCGTAAAACCTGGAAGAGATGTTGTCTTGTTATTAGAAACAATTGCGTTAAATCATCGTTTAAAAGCGATGGGATATCACTCGGCTAAAGAATTTAGCGCAAAACTTCTAGAAAATCTTTCTCGAAAACAGAAAAAAAGGCGATAATTTGTGAAACAATCTAAGCAAGTGCGTGTAAAAAATATTTTGGGCTTGCATACGCGCCCAGCAACTGTCATTGTGCGTCTCTTAAAAAATTGCAAAAGCGATGTGTGGTTTACTTATAAACGAGAAACAATCAATGCTAAAAGCATAATGAGTATTTTGATGCTCGGAATTAAACGCAATGCGAAGTTAACTATCACTGTGGAAGGTGAGGATGCGGGAAACACGATGACTTCTCTTTTGCATGCTTTTGATAATCAGTTTGGAGAATAAGCCATATGGCTGGCAGGTCCAAAGAAATACGTTTAAAGGGATCGCCGATTTGCGCGGGTATTGCTATTGGCAAGCCCTATCTTTTCAGTTTCACGCAAGAAAATGTTCCAGAATTTTCTATTGCCTCTGAAGAAGTCGAAGAAGAGATTAGTCGTTATCGCAGAGCTCTACTTCGCAGCAAAAACGAAGTGCAACAATTGAAAAAACAACTAGAATACGAGGGGGCTTGGGAAGGTGCTGCTATTTTAGATTCTCATTTGCAAATCATGCAAGATCCCTCAATGACTACGAAAATTGAGCAAGAAATTCGATTAACACTCAAAAATACCGAATCGATATTTCAAGCTGCAATAAAAGCTTATGAGCTAAAATTTAAAAAAATTACCGATAAAGTTTTTCGAGAACGTTTAATTGATATTCATGATATTGCAAGGCGCATATTACGCTACTTGCGCGAATCTGTGCATATTACATTAGCAGATGTACCTAGTAATTCTGTTGTTTTTGCTCATGAATTAGCACCATCCGATACTGCCGAAGCTAATCGTCAAAGCATTGAAGCATTTGTCACGCAAAATGGCGGGGAAACCTCTCATGCTGCAATAATGGCAAAAGCCAAGGGCATACCCTTTGTAGCCAGTGTCAATTTCCCTGTATTAGATAGTGTTAAGTGTAACTGTGTGATTGTTGACGGATGTCGCGGTGATGTCATTTTAAATCCTACAAAAAGCACTCTTTTAAAATACAAACAACTCAGAGAACAGTTAATCACTCAATTTGATACATTAGCTCAAACTGGTAATCTTGAAGCAGAAACTATTGACGGTTATAAAGTACGACTCTCAGCAAACGTTGAAATGTTTAATGAACTTGATATGCTTCACGAGTACGGAGGAAATGGCATTGGGTTATTTAGATCGGAGTACCTTTTTTTAACTCAAGATTCTTTTCCATCAGAAGAAGAGCAATACCATGTGTATTGCCGCATGGTTGAAAATATGCGGGGTTTACCCGTTGTTATTCGTACTTTTGACATTGGTGGTGATAAGTTCGGTAAGTTGCAAAGGACAAGAGGTGAAGACAACCCTTTTTTAGGATGCAGAGCCATTCGCTTGATGCTTAAAGAAAGAGAAACTTTCAAAAGTCAACTACGCGCCATCGTCAGAGCGAGTGCCCATGGTGATGTTAGTATTTTATTTCCCATGGTTTCTGGTTTACCAGAACTCATGGAGGCTAAAAGTGTTTTGAAAGAGGTACAAGAAGAATTGAGACGAAATGATTTTGTCATGGCAGATAAACTCAAAGTAGGTTGCATGATTGAAGTACCATCTGCTGCTATAACATGCGATGCCTTAGCAAAAGAATGTGATTTTTTATCAATCGGTACAAATGACTTAGTGGGTTACTCATTGGCCGTTGACCGTGGCAACCCAGCTATGAGCTATTTATACAGCCCTACTCATCCCAGTGTCATTCGTCTCATTAAAATGATTGTTGTAGAAGGAAATCGCAACGGAATACCAGTTACAGTTTGTGGTGAAGTCGCCGCAGACCCGCGTTACACGTCTCTTTTATTAGGTCTGGGTGTTCATGAACTATCCGTTGCCTCTCGATATTTACCGCTTGTTAAACAAGCTATTCGATACACGTCCATTGTTGATGCAAGTCAACTTGCTGAAGACATTTTAGCAATGGCGACCGCTCAAGAAATTCAAGAGGCTCTAATGCGAAAGTATGAGGAACAGCCATCTTCTTTACATGCCTTGGCTCGCAAAGGCAACTACTAAACTCTCAACCGGTACCTTTCATGGAAAGTCCTTATTTAATCACTCCAACATCAAAATTAAATTGGAAAATTACATATAATAATGGCAGAGAAGCTAAAATTATTAATGATAAAGCTTTTGTTTTTGATTCAATAGACGAACTGCAGCAAAAAAGTGATTTTGAGCAGTACGCCATATATAAAAAAGAAATAGAATATGAAATTTGGTACAAAGATCGAAATGGAATTTTAATGCGCAAAGATTTTGCAACAATTAAAAGCTAAGGCCTGGAATATTCATCCCGCCAAGGTTTGGCATATCCATGTTCATGGGTGAGCTTTCTTTAAGTTTGCCCATGGCATCATTAAGTGCAGCTTTAACTAAATCTTCAAGGCCCTCAACGTCGTCTTTGTCAACACACTCTTCTTTAATTTTAACTTTAAGTATATCGTAATCACCGTTGATTGTGATTTGGACTAATTCGTTAGGTGCATTACCGATTACTTCGGTATTTTTTAATGTGTCCTGCATTTTGCTAAATTGTTCTTGCAACATGCGTGCTTGTTTTTTCTTTTTGGCAAATCCGCTGCCCATAATAGTCTCCTAACGATTTTTTGGATTTTTGACTGTTCCTTCTAATTCAACAGCTGCAAAACGCATTAATGTGTCGTAATGGCTCGGGTGATGATTTGCAGCTTGAGTATCAGCTGATTTTTTAACCGCTGATCCTTTTGTAGTTTTTGTAATAGGCTTTACGGTCGGTTTTGGAATGCTTACAGGTGGCGGGGGAGGAGGAGGTAATGTCGGTGGCATCGGCGTTGGATCTTGGGCTGCCGTCTGTTTTACTATCGGCCTATTTTCTACCACATCAGCAATTGTTTGCGTAGCCTCATTTAAAGTGGTATTAAGTAACACTTCAGGTTTTTTTGCTCGATATGGTGTATCATTAGTTGGTGTCTCTAAGAGGCGTTTTTCTAGCTCTAAAAGTTTTTCCACCAAAACTTCAATACTCAGTTTTTTATGACTACTGATTAGCCTTAAAAGCAACGCTTCTAATGACGTTTGTTTAACCACTTTCATATCTTGCTGTGCAAGAACTAATGTATCGATCAATGCAATGCATTGATCTCTCGTGAAATTTTTTGCCATTTGATCCAAATTTTGAACAAAATTTGGATCAAGATGCATAACATGAGGACCTTTGGGTCCTGCTAATTGTATTAAGAGAAGATAGCGATAGTGTTCGATTAAATTTTCGATAAAATGGACGATGTCTTTTCCACAACTGACAACTTGATGCGATAACTCAAATGCAAAAGCTTGATTATTTTGGCAGATGGCTTCGTCTAAAGCAAAAAAAGATTCATTGGGCATCAGTCCCAACATTTCAACAACGTGGGATTCTTTTACTTCTTGATCGCTGTAAGCTAAAAGTTGATCAAATAGTGATTCTGCATCACGTAAACTACCATCTGCAGCTTTAGACACTTTACGCAGCGCCTCTAATTCCACTGTAACTTTTTGATCAGTCGCTATAGTCATTAATTTTTTTTGAATAAGCTCTTCTGACAGACGTTGTAAATTAAATCTTTGGCAACGACTTAAGATAGTTGCAGGCACTTTATGAGGTTCTGTTGTGGCAAAAAAGAAAACAACGTTCTTCGGAGGCTCTTCTAAAGTTTTTAATAAGGCATTAAATGCTTCTTTTGTGAGCATATGCACTTCATCTATCAAATAAATTTTATAGCTAGCTGAAGTCGATGGTGCATATCCCACTGTTTCATTAAGTTGTCTGATGTCGTCGATGCCTCGATTAGAGGCCCCGTCGATTTCTAAGAAGTCGAGCGAGGCTCCTTGCATGATTTCAAGACAAGAGCAACAGCTATTACAGGGCTCTGTATCCTCATTTAAGTTTTTGCAATTAAGAGCTTTGCTAAAAAGACGAGCTAGCGTAGTTTTTCCAGTACCCCTTGTTCCGCAAAATAAATAGGCATGGGCAACACGGCTCATTTTAATCGCATTTTTTAATGTGGCCACCAAACTTTCTTGTCCAATGACATCACTAAATCGTTGGGGGCGGTATTTTCTAGATAATACTTGATATTTCATAGCCAAAAAATGGGGGGTGTAGGAATAGCAAAGTATACTATGAATCTCTTTTTAAAAAAAGTGAGCTGCACAAATTAAGCCAATCACTGTAAAATAGATAACTAATGGTGGGTTTGTATAATAACTGACTTAGGAAAGGTTTTTCTAATGAAGTCATTAGGTATTACGCATTTTTTAAATAGACGGCAGGAGTAACTGCATGGGAGATTATTCTCCAGGTAATGACCCTTCTTCTACTGAAGAAGAATTTAAAGAGCTAGGGGGCGTAGCAGAACAAGGCTATTTTGACAAAAGCCTTAGTATCCGTTGCTTAATAGCCATTTTTTTAGGTTTAAGTATTTTTCTTTTTTTTCATTTTCGCGAAGCACGCGTCGCTGTTTTGGAAATTAATGGGCAAGCAGCATCGTATGTTGTGACGCCTGTCGATTTCCAATTCTTAGATGAAGAAGCGACATTGATACAAAAACAAGATGCTGTTCGCGGCATCGGAAAAATTTTTAGATTCGATGAAAATGATGTTAACAATCGCGGTGATGCTTTTGAAAAATATTTAGTGACGGATCTTAGTTGGGATAAATTTTCTCCTAGTACCACTCTTGAAGAGATGTATTATGCAGTGAATTTATTTGAAGATGTTTTAATTCAGAGTCGCTACACGGACGCTAGGACTCTTCAAAAAATTAAAGAGTTGCAACAGCCTACAAATATCTATCATTTATTTATTCCACCCAAAGATTCAACCAATCCAATTGATGTTCCTAACGCCTTGTGGAATATACTTAGCGATCAAGCCTTTTCAAACCATAATATTCATAAAACAACTGCTACATTAATTATCGATTACTTCAAGCAAGTGCCATGGAAGTTCAATGAAGATATATCGACTGAGAAAATGCTGCAAAAAAAAGCGCAAAATCTAGTTGCCGATAAATACACACAAGTCAGTTCTGGTTCGAGGATTATTGAACAAGGTCAAAAAATTACTGGCCGCCATATCTCTATGGTCGAATCGATGCGCAAAGCACTCAACGATAGTCGCGAATTGTGGCGACTCTCAACACTTGCTGGCAGTATTATAATAGCTGGAATGATTGTCTTACTAGGTGGATTTTACTTAAGGCTAAATCACGCAGATATTTTTTATTCGAACCGCAAATTGTTTTTGTATGCAACAATTGTTGTATTGACGTTGCTACTTGCCAAGGCAACAGAATTTTTCTTACTTCAAGGTACGTCTCGACTAATTGCATTATATCGGTACCCACTTTTTGCGCCCTTTGCAGCTATTTTAATATGCAGTCTGCTTAATGCACGCATGGCCATTTTTACAAGCGCCTGTTTATCGATTATTTTGAGTATCACTTTGGCAGTCGATCAAGGAGCCTTTTTGATTGTCAACTTGTTGACGTCAATGGTGGCTATTTTAACAGCCAAAGCTATACATAAGCGCAAGGCTGTTTTTTTAATCTGCTTAAATAGTTGGCTATGTAGCATACCTCTTGTTTTTGGATTTGATTTATATGATGTCAGAAGTCCTTTTGCAACGATGCTTACGGATATATTCAGTACATTCTTATTCATGACATTCACAGGTATTTTAATCGTTGGTATCTTGCCTCTATTAGAATCTATATTCCATGTGATGACTGATATCACTTTGATGGAATTTATGGACCCTTCCAATGAGTTGCTTAGGCGGCTAACCATAGAAGCTCCTGGCACTTACCAACATTCAATTGTGGTCGGAAATCTTGCGGAATATGCAGCAAGAGCCATAGGTGCTAATGGGCTATTTTGTAGAGTCGCTACACAGTATCATGACGTGGGCAAGCTGATTGCTCCGCAGTATTTTACGGAAAATCAGCAAAGCGGTGTTAATATGCATCAATTATTAACCCCACACGAATCAGCTCAAGTCATTATTTCCCATGTCAGCGAAGGTGTCGGGATGGCCCGCAAAGCGGGCCTGCCAGAACAATTTATAGATATCATCAAAGAACATCATGGAACGACCCTTGTCTATTACTTCTTCCATAAACAAAGAGAACTTGTTAATGGCGATGTCTCACTTATCGAAGAAAAAGATTTTAGATATTCAGGACCAAAGCCTCATTCAAAAGAGTCAGCAATTATTATGATTGCGGATACATTAGAAGCGGCATCGCGCTCTTTAGATGAATTTACAGAAGAAAATGTGACAAGATTAGTCGATAGGTTGATTGCAGAAAAAGCAGATGATGGACAATTCGATGAGTGTCAGCTTACTTTTATTGAATTGGGAATTGTTAAAAAAACGATGATTAAAATATTAGTAACAGCTGGACATTCACGCGTTAAATATCCGCCCAAGCTGAAGCACTCATGAAAAAAATTCAAAAAGCATTGATTACTGGTGCGACATCAGGACTTGGTTTGGCGCTTGCCAAACTCATGAGTCAAAAGGGAATACAATTAATTCTCGTTGGTCGAGATCAGGCAAAATTAACTACTGTGGCTCAAGAATTAACAGTTAAAGATACAATTCTTGCTGATTTATCTACTCAAATCGGAATCGATACTGTTGCTCAAGTCATTGAAAAAGAAAAACCTGATTGTATTATTAACAACGCAGGTTTTGGACATTATTCCGTTTATGAAGAAACGCCTTATTCGAAATGGAATGAGATGATATCAGTCAATCTTCTAGCCCCAAGTCAACTATCGTGGCAAGCTTTGAAGACCTGGAAAAATGAATCGATTAGAGGAACGCTAGTAAACGTCGCATCCGTGTTAGCCATGATACCTATGCCTTATTCAGCGCCTTATTCTGCGACAAAATCTTACATTTTATCCATGTCAGAAGCTCTTCAAATGGAAGTTAAAGGATCTGGTATAAATGTACTGGCGTTTTGTCCTGGTCAATTGGAAACACCATTTAGAACAGGCGCATCTTCTGGTGCATTACCATCTCATGAAAGGGCACTGCCAATAGTTCAGACAGCTAAAGCTTTATGGCATCAGATCCAAACATTAAAACCGCTTGTGGTTTATAATTGGCGCTACCAGCTTCTTGTTTGGTTTGTTCACTGTCTACCAAGGCAATTAGCTAATAAGCTCATTGCAAAATCTATTAAAAAAGAATTAGCCCAAGTTCTCTTTCATCGACGCTAAGATCTTATCAACGTAGGCGTCGCAATCTTCAATTCCTTTTTCAAGGGTCTCAAAATCTTTCAAAGATGATGCGCAGTAGATTTTTATTTTTGGCTCAGTTCCTGAAGGGCGGATGACAAGCTTAGTTTTATCAGCCAGCCAAAACATCAAAACGTCTGATTTTGGAAGGGGGATGGCCTCGGTTTTCAATGTAGGATAGAACGTTTTTGTCGATGATATGTAATCATCGACTGCAACGACTGCAATGTTGGCAAAAGATTGTGGATGATTTTGTCTTAAAGTTTGCATGACAGCTTGCATTTTCTCGCTGCCTTCTTTGCCGGTATATGTCAGTGATAAAAGTTTTTCACGGTGTATACCAAAGCGATGATAAATTTCGTAAAGAACGTCTACTAGAGTTTGTTTTTTATTTTTAGCTCTTAAGGCTATTTCACAAGCAAGGGCTGATGCAATCACAGCATCTTTGTCCCGGACACTAGTTCCCCATAAATACCCATAGGATTCTTCCCCGCCAAAGATGAATTCATATCCATTTTTATCTTGTTGCCATTTGTCAATCATTTCACCGATGTATTTAAATCCGGTCAAAACATCAAAACATTTTTTGCCGTAACCATTGGCTATGGCAACTAAGAGTTCTGTTGTGACAATGGTTTTGATGAGCGCTGCTTTTTCTGGTAATGTCCCTTTTTCTTTCATCGATTCAAACAAGCTGTAGGCTGCAACACATGCAAATTCATTTCCGTTGAGAATTACCTCTTTACCCTCATGTCTAACGACTACACCAATGCGATCAGTGTCTGGATCTGTGGCAATTAAAATATCACCAGATGTCTCCATTAGTGTTTGGATACCCAGTTTTAGAGTTTCGCGCTCTTCAGGATTTGGTGATGCACACGTAGGAAAATTACCATCGGGTATCGTTTGCTTGGGAACCAAAGTAATATTTGTAAAGCCCCAATCATTGAGTATTTTAGGTACAAGTGTAATACCGGCACCATGAAGACTTGTGTAAACAACCTTTAAATTTTTACCGTCTTTTTTGTTCATATCGGGATAAATCTGAAGTGATCTTACAGCGTCTAAATAGGCTTTATCCATTTCGTCTGTGATATATTCAATTAATGGATTATCTAAAGATGAGATTTTGACCATCTTAGGATCAGTGATTAAATTTACTTCGTTAATAATACCCACATCATGGGGAGGAAGAACTTGAGCACCGTTGCTCCAATAGACTTTATATCCATTGTATTGAGGAGGATTGTGAGAGGCAGTAACCATTACGGCTGCGCTGCATTTTTTATATCTGCAGCCAAAGGAAACAAGGGGTACTGGTCTTAATTCTTTGTATAAAAAGACTTTGATGCCGTTGGCAGCAAAAACTTTTGCAGTCTCTTCTGCAAATTCTTTAGAATGATTTCTTGAATCAAATCCAATCAATACGGAGTGTTTACCAGGTGTTTTGTTGATATAGTTGGCCAGACCTTGCGTTGCAGCTCTGACATTGTAAGCATTCATGCGGTTGCTACCAACACCCATGATGCCACGAAGTCCCCCTGTTCCAAATGACAAAGTTTTATAAAAGGAGTCGATGATTTCTTTAATGTTTTCTTTTAAGAGACGTCGAATTTCGTCTTGAGTATCTTTATCGTAACTTCCGGTTAGCCAAGTATTGATATTATTTTTGGTCGCATCATCTAATGGAAATTGCGATAGATCCATGACATTTCTCCTAAATTTTCTTTTAATCAATAGTTAGCATGAACAGCTAGTTACTTTGGATCGTTTTTTTCTTGGACTTTACGAATTTTTTCGATTTCTTCAAAAGGAACAATGGGAGCGTTGGGATCAATCCCTTCACACTCATTAGCCGTTTCAAGCCATGACTTTTTATCTTTTAAGACACGTGGCCAAAAGGGGAAGGTTTTACACTGAGTAGGTCTTACTGGATATATTTGACACTTGTTATCTTTTAAGAAAATGCAGTCATTTTCTTTACCAATTTCCTTTAAAGAGTAAAGATGGCCTATTTGTCGCAAGTACTTGCGACCAAATTCTTCTAAAGATAATCCTAGGTATTCGGCGATAACATCAATTTCATGCTCTTTCAAAAAAACATAGCCAGGTGATCCAGTGCAGCATTTGCCGCAACCAGTGCATTTGAAGGGGAGCCCGTCTTTATACCAGGCTTTTTTTTCTTCGATAATAGGTAACATATGCCAAAGAGTTTAATGAATAACCTCAATTATTTCTAACTAAAATAGATATAATTATTATTGAGGTTGGGTCGTTGACATAATTATATAGATTATCGTTTAATTGGATTTCGAACGCATTGTAAGGAGGTTTAAAATGTCTACTTTACTCGTTTTACTCGCAAATAGCAGCTTTGCCCAATTTTTTAATGTTAAAAATAAAGGCAAAGAGATCGCTGAAGTTCAATCGATCGCTCATCCCGAGGGTCGCGAAAAACCACACGAAATTGTCTCTGACAGTCCAGGGACTAGAATGGGAGGCCCTGCTCAACAACACTCTTTAGCAGAAGGTCAAGATATTCACCGTAAAGAGCAGCACATATTTGCACATCAACTCGTTGACTTTGTAAAAAAAGCCAAAAATAATAATCAATTTGATGAGTTAGCAGTCGTTGCTCCCGCTCAATTTTTGGGAGAGCTTCGTAAAGTGATGACGTCTCAATTTGGTGATAATTACAAATTTGTAGCTGTTGCTAAAGATCTACCACCAGCTCTTGGTCATGAAAAACGCCTAGATAAAATGTGTGAATATTTAGATCTGTGGAATAGATAATTTTTTAAACAATTCATTCGGCAGGCCAAAAGGCCTGCCAATAATCAGTATTATTTTTTATCGATTATCTTTTCCATCTCATCGACAATAAATTTAGCGTACGGTTCGAAGTTATTTTGCAAATCACTAACGGTGATGTTGTAGACGATATCTGGTTTAACACCCAAATTTTCAATTGGTGTTTTATCCATTCTTTCTGCAATAGACGCTGTGTAGCGTAACTTAGAAATACCTGAATAGTTAGGAAATGTTGCAAAGTCAATGTACCCACCAGCACCAGCTGTTCTTGTGCCAATCAATTTAGCGCGCTTATTATCTTGCATTGTAGCTGGTAGGAAGTCACCACATGAAAAGTCTAATGGGTTGATGACTATTAAAAGGGGCTTTGTGTAACGAGTTTTAGGGTGGGGATCAACAGCATCAAGGTAGAGGTACCCCGGATCACTTAAGTGTTTACCTTGATCCCATTCATCGATCATGAATTGGCAATAGCCAATTAATGATTCGACAAATTTGAGGTTGATTGGGTAACCAAACCATGTTTCTCCAAAAAACTTTCGCGCTTGCCAATTGGATTTAATGAATGAAAACTTTTCAATCATGTCGTAAGCGTTATAGACTTCTTCTTGCCGCAGCATCATACGGTGTTTGGGTAAAACAAGTGGTCTATCGGTCAACATACTCATAACTCCATAACCGAATAAAACTAAGCCACCGTAGTTATTTTGTTGGTCGATAATTAACCCTTCAGTACCATTTTCAAAAAAGTCCATTAGCATACCAAACTCTTTTGCTTCTTCTTCACCAAACGAGTAATGGGGAATACGAATAAAACCGATGAGTTTTTTAGAGGCAGTTTCAAAAATATAGGCTTCAAAAGGATCTTCTGGATCTGTTGACCATAAAATATTTCCGAGGGGTGGGAGCATGCTAATTTTAGCTCCAACAGCATGAGGATTGCGCATATCTTTTTTGCATAGATCTTGAAAGATCGTGCTAAAAGGAGCTGACATATCTTTATTTAATAGTGATAAATTTATAAAGGGGGGATTGAATTCACAATCGCACATGCCGGCAAGAACGGGCTGCTTACTTATGTGAGCTTGAGGGTCATTTACTTTTTCCGCTGAATAATCCCATTGAAGAGTGGAAAATAGTGGGTAGCCATAATAACCATCTTTACCAGTGATTGTGATACTTCCTTTAGGGACGTCAGCTCCTGTTTTACCCGATCGATTTGTTAGATAAATTTCAGCTAATCCTTGGTCAGCCAAGGAGACATTATCGCCCAACAATTCTTTTTTTAAAGTTTGGACAACTTTATCAATGGGTTTTCCACCAAAGGTTAAGATTTCATCCCCTTCATGAAAAGGAAAGTCTTCTGGGGCCCATTTTTTAACATAAGAAATAAAGTAACGGCCATTTGCGCTTTTTACATAAAAAGGCAAATGTGCTTCTTCTGTAGAATAAAAATAAATTCCAACGTGATAATCTTTTACACTCAACGTAAAATCTTTAAGAACCTTTTGAAACTGCTTTATTGTCAAATTTTTCTGACTGATTTGTGCTTCAACATTTTGTATTTCGGCGTCTAAATTCCAATTCGCAAATGACTCTTTCCATTGCTTAGGGGCATAGTGCCCATTAAATATTTCTTTTATAAAAAATAAGTCGTTTTTCATACGTAACTTATCGCTTTCAACCGATCCAAATAAAGTTAAAAAAGAGAAGCAAAAGAAATAGGAAAGAAATTTAGGTCGATTTTTAAAAAAGCTAAGCATAATTAAGACCGTGGGAAATTAATTTATTTGATCTAAAGAATTTACACGAATGTTATAAAATCACCAACTCTTAAAGTTTATTTGTCTTAAGCGGGAATAATATGCGTTATGTTGTACACCCATCTCAATTGCATGGTGCAATTACAGTTCCTTCTTCAAAATCGCATACATTGCGAGCTATTTTGTTTGCATCCATTGCTAAAGGAACAAGTGAAATTGATTCATATTTAGAATCTACAGATCAAATAACAATGATTATGGCTTGTCGGCAACTTGGTGCAAAAATAATTAAAGACGGCAAGAAATTAATTATCACAGGCATCGCTGGTCAATTTAAAACTTTAGATAACGTTGTCGATGCTGGTAATTCTGGCATAGTGCTCCGATTCATCGGAGCACTATGTGGATTGATGGATGGATATACAGTCATTACTGGTGATGAATCGATCCGTCATAGAAGACCTGCACAACCTTTAATTGATGGCATTAATCAACTCGGTGGAAAAGCTGTATCGACAAAAAATGACGGTAAAGCCCCTTTGATCATCAAAGGGAAAATGAGATCTGGACTATGTCGTATTGATGGTCAAGATTCTCAACCGGTTTCGGGATTACTTATCGCAAGTACATTATTGGAGGGATCGACGACCATCCATGTGCAAAATCCAGGTGAAACCCCTTGGGTTGATATGACTTTGCAATGGCTTAGACGATTTGGTGCTCAAGTTGATTGTGAAAATTATTCAAAATATGTGATTCAAGGCAACATCCAGTATAATTGTTTTAACACAATTGTTCCCGGCGCTTTTTGCAGCGCGTCTTTTCCACTGGTTGCAGCTGTAATTACCGGTAGTGAGCTAACTCTTAACAATCTCGATGTGCATGATTGTCAAGGTGATAAAAAAATTATCGATCTTTTGCAAGCTATGGGTAGCAATATTGAAATCGATTCTAAAAACAAAAGGGTTCATGTTTTAAAAGGGCCTGGTTTGAAAGGAATAAAAATCGATATCAATGAATGTATCGATGCTTTACCTATTTTAGCAGTACTTGGTTGTTGCGCTGAGGGCGAAACTCAATTGATAAATGGGACCATTGCACGTAGTAAAGAAAGCGATCGTATCCATTCTATGGCCTTGATGTTAAAAAAAATGGGGGCCCATATTGTGGAAAACTTTGATGGCTTAACCATAAAGCCTTCCAAATTAAAGGGGGCGGTTGTGGAAAGTTTTAAAGACCATCGTATAGCTCTTGCTCTGTCCGTAGCAGGACTTGTAGCCGAAGGTGAAACTGTGATAGAAGGGGTTGAATGTGTAGACAAGACATACCCCCAGTTCGCCGATGAGATGCGACAACAAGGAGCTAATCTATGGTCTCAATGATTTTAGTAGGTTTTAAGGGATGTGGTAAAAGTACAGTAGGTCGAGCATTAGCTAACCTACTAGGTTGGGAATTTTATGATACTGATAAAAGAGTCGAAAAACAGTTTCATGAACTGGATGGTTCTTCTTTGAGTTGTAGGGAAATATGTGCTTTACATGGAGAAGATAAATTTCGTTTTTTTGAACAAGTTGCCGTGCAATCCATACTTCCTCAAAGTCCTGCAATCATTGCAACGGGTGGTGGCACCATCATTTCTCAATCCTGCATCGATCATTTAAAAAAGCTTGGAAAAATGGTTTACTTAGATTGTGGATGGCAAGCTTTAGAACATCGTTTTGAATCTGGTCCTACGCCATCCTTTGTTCCAAAAAAGTCTCCTATGCCAGCCCTTAAAGAATTATATGTGCGTCGTAAACCTATTTATCATGACATAGCTGATTATGAAGTGTCTGTTGAAGGAAAAACTGTAGATAATATCGTTAACGAGATCATGGAAAATATTAAGCAAGCCAGAGTATGAGTCGAAATAGTTTTGGAGAGGTTTTTCGCATCACAACATGGGGTGAATCGCATGGTAAAGCCATTGGAGTCATTATTGATGGATGTCCGTCAGGTTTACCCTTACAAGTTGAAGAAATTGACCACGAATTAGAATTAAGAAGCCCTGGAAAAACACCTTGGACTTCTCCAAGAAAAGAACCCGATAAAGTTGAAATTTTATCGGGTGTTTTTGAAGGTATGACAACGGGTACACCCATTTCATTGATTATCTGGAATCGCGATGCTCAATCGAGTGCTTATGACTCATTAAGAGAAGTGTTAAGACCAGGTCATGCTAATTATACATACTTATCTAAGTACGGAGTCTTTGATTTTCGTGGCGGAGGCAGAGCTTCGGGCCGCGAAACTGCTTGTCGAGTGGCCGCAGGTGCTATCGCAAAAAAAATATTAGCACACTATAATATTAAGCTCGTTGCGTATTTGTCACAGGTTGGTAACATTGCAGCACCGAAAACGATCATTAACAATTTATCAATTGAACAATTGCGCAAACATTCTAGGCAAAGCGCGATATTTTGTCCTGACGTGCCCACTGAAAAAGCTATTTGTCAACACATTGAAAGCATTATGCAAGAAGGTGATTCTTTAGGTGGTATTGTTGAAGCCATTGCTACTAATTTGCCTGTGGGACTTGGAGAGCCAGTCTATCATAAATTAGATGCCATGATTGCTAATGCAATGATGAGTCTGCCCGCATCTAAAGGTTTTGAAATTGGCGAGGGATTTAAAGCCGCGACTATGCGAGGATCAGCACATAACGATTCATTTATTTTTGAAAAAGGCAATATAAAAACTAAGACTGATCACGCAGGTGGTGTTCTTGGGGGAATTACAACTGGTATGCCTTTAAATATTAGAGTCGCTTTTAAGCCTCCATCGAGTATTAATCAAACTCAAGAAACAGTTGATTTACAAGGCAATAAATTACAATTAGAATTACCCGCTAAATCAAGACACGATCCATGTATTGCTATTCGTGCAGTGCCAGTCGTTGAATCAATGCTAGCTCTTGTTTTAGTCGATGTTCTTTTAATGAATAGAATGACTAGATTATAGAAGGGGCTAAAAGCCCCTTTCCAAAGAAGAAATTATTCTGAATCGTCTTCAGCATCCCCGATGAGAGCTTCTGAAATTAAAACAATACCAGCAACCGAAATTGCGCTTATGATACAGTTTTTGACAACTTTTGCAGCATCTATTACGTTAGCTACCATGACGTCTTCAACTTTTTCTGAAACAGCGTTAAAACCAAATGAACCTTTCTTCTCTTGGATTTGAGATAAGATCACTGAGGCTTCAAGACCTGCATTAGTAATGATTTGGCGAATTGGCATTTCGCAAGCTTTGATTAGCAATTGAATGCCAAGATTTTCATCTCCTTCTAACTTCATTTGCTTTAAAGCATCGCTAGCACGTAAAAGTGTTAAGCCTCCACCGTAAACAATACCTTCTTCTAAAGCAGCCTTAGTTGAATTTAAACTATCTTGAAACATTTGTTTCTTTTGTTTCATTTCAGGTTCCGTTGGTGCTCCAACACGGATCACTGCAACACCACCAGAAAGCTTTGCTTTGCGCTCTTCTAATTTTTCTTTGTCATATTTATTTGTGCTATTATTGAGCTCACCTTGAATTTGTTTAATACGTGCTTCAATTTCTTCTTTAGTTCCTGCACCGCTGATTAGTGTTGTAGAATCTTTTGTGATAGATATTTTTTCACAAGTTCCAAGCATATCAGCTGTCGCATCCTTTAAGGCAATGCCAACTTCGTCAGTAATGAGTGTTGCACCTGTCAACACTGCAATATCTTGTAACATCGCTTTGCGGCGATCACCAAAGCCAGGGGCTTTAACAGCTGCAATGCGTAATGTTCCACGAAGTTTATTAACAACAAGAGTCGCTAATGCATCACCATCGATATCATCTGCGATCACCAATAGGGCTTTGCCAGTTGTTAAACATGATTGAAGAAGGGGAAGAAGTTCTTGGATTGAACCAATTTTTTTATCAGTAATTAAAATGGCAGCATTTTCCATTTCAACAGTCATGTTTTCGTTGTTTGTGCAAAAGTAAGCGCTGATGTAACCGCGATCAAATTGCATCCCTTCAACCATTTCAACAGAAGTTTCAGTACCTTTGCCCTCTTCAATTGTAACAACACCTGATTTTCCAACTTTTTGAAGAGCATCGGATATGAATTGACCAATTTCAGTATTGCCAGAAGCAGAAACTGTGGCGATACTTAATGTTTCTTCCACATTTTTAATGGGGTGAACCATTGAATCAATTTGTTTTAAAAGAGCTTCTTGACCTTTTTCAAGACCACGTTTCAAACTGATTGGGCTGGCTCCAGAAGCAATGTATTTGATACCCGTTTCAACAAGTGCTCTAAGCAATAAGCTAGATGTGGTTGTGCCATCACCACATTTTTCTTTTAACTTCGCAGCCACTTCTTTGACCATGGCAGCGCCCATGTTTTCATATTGGTCGGGAAGTTCAATGTCTTTAACGATTGTATTGCCGTCGTTGATAATTGTGGGAGCCCCCCAGCTTTTTTGTAATCCCACATTTCTACCTTTAGGGCCTAATGTGCAAGCGATGGCATCTGTCGCTTTAATGATGCCAGCGACAAGTTTCCTGCGTGCTTCTTCTTCGAAAATGATCTCTTTGGAATTACCCATTGCCCGTAGTCTCCTGTAATACTTTTTAAATTTGGTTTTTTTCTTTAAGGATTTCGCGAAGACCAATTAATGTCAGATCTGGTTCAATAAAATGAACACCTTGTCGTTTTAAATCTTCGCTTAAGTCTTTAGCAATTAAACTATGATTTGGATCTAAAGCACCACCTGTAGCTATAACTAAAGAGGGGTCGCTTTTAAAACAATTCTGGTTGTAATGGCTGATTAAATACCCTGCACCGCCAACTAACGAATAATAAATCCCACTTTGAACATTAGTCTCAGTATTCTTACCAAGTTCGCTTGGGGGTCTTTTAATTGGTATCAGAGGAAGTAAATCGGTATGTTCATGCAAAGCTTTAGCTGACATTTCAAGGCCAGGAGTGATTGCTCCCCCTAAAAAAACATGATCTTTGGTCATGACATCAAACGTCACAGCAGTTCCAATATCGATGATAATTAAATGGCTATTGGGTTGTAAAAAACGGCCCCCATATACATTAGCTAAACGGTCTGCTGGCATTTCTTTAGGATCGTCGATATTGAGTTTGATTGTGGATTCTAAAGGGTTTAAAAAGTGTACGGCATTAATGCCTTTTGCCTTTAAAACTCGGCTTAATAATTCATCATGTTTTGTATCAACAGAACCAATACATGCAGAAGAAATAGTTTCATCTAAATATTGAATAATAAGTTTTGACCAATCATCTGTAGTCCGAATGCGCCATTTTTTTAAGCATTTGTCATTATGATAATGGGCTCCGACCATATAGGAATTTCCGATATCGATAACTAATAAAATGGGTTGCTCGGGAAAATTCATAAACTGCTCAGTCATTACAAGTAGAAGCAATTATTTTATCTGAATGCTTATAATGCTGCAAGGGGATTTGGGATAGAATTAGCAGAGAAAGATGTGATTTGCTAATTTAAAAAATAACTTATACTATAAAGGTGGCACTCAGAATCGAACTGAGGATAAAGGCTTTGCAGGCCCCTGCCTTACCGCTTGGCTATGCCACCGTAGGAATGTCAGATACTATACTTTTTATGCTTTGAAAAGGTCAAGTAGTAATGTTGGCTTTTATCTTACGACATGCAATACTTGACATGCGATGGAAAAAGGGAAATTAATTTTAGATATTTTATTGCTTGCTGTAGGTCTTTTAATTGGAGGATTTGCAGGAATAACTTCATTTGCATGGGTTGAGATGACATCTCAAGCCATTGCAGATCTGTTTATTCATTTTTTAAAGCTTATAAGTTTGCCACTGATTTTTCTTTCAATCATATCGACTTTATCCGGAATGTCTAATCTGAAAGAGATGAATAATTTAGGCAAAAGGGTATTTGGTTATACGCTACTGACAACGCTCTTGGCTGCAACATCAGCACTGGTGCTTTTTCAAGTTATTCAACCGGTAGCATCAATTCCGACAACAGTGATTGAGAATTCAAGTAAAGGCTATCTCTCGTTTTTCATAAATATTGTTCCAGATAATTTGGTTAAGGCTTTTTTAGAAAATAATGTAATAGGTGTAGCTTTCTTGGCTATATTAATGGGGTGTGCTTCATTAGTGTTACCACAAGAACAAAGAGTAACCATTAACCAATTTTTTAAAGCAATTTTTGCTCTCTTTTTGCAGATGACAAAGTGGGTGCTTCGGTTAATGCCGATTGGTATTGCTGCATTTACATGTTTGCTTGTCATCGATCTTAAAACTAATGGAGCACAAGCAGCAGGTTTATCGAAATATTTGCTGTGTGTTCTTGCTGCAAATATTGTTCAGGGCTTTGTCATCTTGCCCTTATTACTTAAATTAAAAAAACAATCTCCCTTAGCTGTAGTAAAAGGGATGTTACCCGCATTAATTCTTGCCTTTTTTTCCAAATCATCAAATGCGACGCTACCCGTCGCCATGACTTGCTGTGAAAAAAATCTAAATGTATCCAATAAAGTCACTGGTTTTTCACTGCCACTTTGTACGGTAATTAATATGAATGGCTGTGCAGCCTTCATTTTAATTACCGTTCTGTTTGTTGCGACAGCTAATGGGATGACTTTTACTTTAATGGAAGGCGTAACTTGGATTTTCTTAGCCACACTTGCCGCTATTGGCAATGCAGGTGTTCCTATGGGATGCTTTTTTTTAACGAGTGCTTTTTTAACAGGCATGCATGTTCCGTTAGCTATCATGGGTCTCATTTTACCATTCTATGCTTTGATTGATATGGTTGAAACAAGCTTAAACGTTTGGTCAGATGGTTGCGTAACAGTTCTTGTAGATAAAGATTTAAAAAAACAGGAATCTTATGAAAATCGCTGCGCAAATATTTGATTCTCTAGAAGGTGAATGGTCTTTTAAAAGAATCATACCCAATCAAGGTGAAATAAACGGACGAGTTGTTTTTCATAAAGAAAACAGCTCGTGCCTCAAGTATAGAGAAGAGGGCGTTTTTTCAACTGTTCATGGCGATGAACTAAATTCTTACAGAGACTATTACTACACATTAAATCAAGACCGCATCGATATTTTTTTCGATAAAGACTTAAAAAATCTATTTCAAAGTCTTATTTTTAATACAAATGATACATACCCATTGAAGCTCCGAAGCAGCCATCTTTGTTCTAAAGATCTTTATGAAGGAACATATACTTTTGAAAATGCAGGACAATTCAATATCAATTATGTCGTGAATGGTCCTAAAAAAAATTACACAACGTATACAGTATTTAAAAAAGTTTACGGGGTCTCATGAGTCAAGTTTGTATTATTGGTGGAGGCGTTTCTGGATTAGCAACAGCTAAAGCGGCTTTAGATATGGGACTCGAGCCCATTATTCTTGAAAAAGCTGAAAGTATTGGTGGTTTATGGCGGCCTAACACTGGTAGCGTTTGGGATTCTTTGAAAACTAACGTATCAAACTATTCAATGGATTTAGGGATGCCTCATCAAGATTCTACTCCACGTTTCTTGCATAAAGATGAAGTCTATCGGTATCTTTTTGATTTTTCCCAGCAATATAACCTCGACCAATATACCAATACCCAAACAAATGTGACTAAAGTAACTCCCTTTGACAATCAATGGAAAGTGGAATGGTTACAAAATGGTGAACATCATGTTCAAGTATTTCCAAATCTAGTGATAGCATCAGGCGTTTTTAGTAAATCTTATATTCCAGACATTAAAGGTTTAAAAGATTTTGAAGGCACGGTGATACATAGCAAAGATTACAAAAATGCTAACGCACTAAAAAATAAACGAGTTGTAGTCATTGGTAATGCTTTTAGCGGAAGTGAAATTACATGCGATCTTGTCTCATCGAATCAATGTCAAAAAGTGACTAACTTTGCCAGGCGTAAATTATTTGTAATGAACCCTTACTGCGATAATGTTCCCTGGGATTTGGTATTTTTCAAACGTTTTATTGCCGATCAAAAAAAGCCGACAAGTTATACTTATGCAACGATTTCAGAAAAATACGATGAGTATTTAGATTCGGGTAAATTCGATTTAAAACTCGGACAAATATCACACATACAAAAAGATGGAGTTGTTTTAGATAATGGAGAAAAAATAAGTGCTGATGCACTTATTTTTAGTACTGGATACCGTACTGAACTTTCTTATTTGGATCCCAAAATTTGCGAAGCTGTTAAATTTGATCCGCAAGACTCTTTTTTGCCGATGACATTGTACAAATCAATGCTTCATCCAGATTTTGATAATTTGGGTTTTGTAGGTATGTATCGTGGCCCACATTTTTCAGTGATTCAATTACAAGCTCAAGCATTGATGTCGATTTTTGCAAAAAAAATTAGCATGCCAGAAAGACAAGAGTTAATGTTTGGAATGGACTCTGTTAAAAAACTCCGCGAATCTAATCCTAAAACGCAATACCCTTATCCAAATAACATCGAATTTTGTGATGGCATAGCATCACTTATTGGAGCAAAACCAGAGCCTAAAGATTTTCATAATGATTATAATTTATGGAATATGATTTACAAGGGACCTTTTTCTCTTGCTCATTATGGCCTTAAAGGTGTCTATGCCCAACCAGAATACGCTAAAAAACACATTAAACAACTTCAAAAGGCTGTAAATGAACTCTAATGTGCTCAGTACGGTTATTTTAAAAAAAGGTAAAGAGCAATCATGGCAATACGGCCATCCTTGGATTTTTTCTGGAGCTATTCACACTGTGGATAAAGCTCTAACGCCTGGTAATTTGGTTAAAGTTTTTAATAGTGAAAATCATTTTTTAGGAATTGGATACTACCATCCAAAACAATCGATTGCTTTGAGAATGCTGACTAAAAAAGATGTTGCAATCGATGTCGATTTTTGTGCAGACCTTTTTGACAGGCTACTTCAGTATAGGCAACAGTTTTTAAAAAATACGACTACGGCTTTCAGATTATGTTTTGGAGAAAGCGATGGGTTTCCAGGACTTGTCATTGATGTTTTCAAGCCCTATGCAGTTATACAAGTAAATACAAAAGGCGTTGAAAATCTTCTCGATGTGATTAAAGAAGGATTGACAAAAGTTGGATTGACTAAGCACGTTGTCATGACAACTCCATCTGGTATTCAAGAAGGTGTAAAAACTTACGAAGTTCAAAGCCAGCGCATATGGGCTTTAGAAAATGGTTTTGAAATTGCCATTCAAATTGGTGGTCAAAAAACCGGATGGTTTTGTGACCAGCGCGGAAATCGTCAGCGATTAACCGATTGGATAAAAAAACTATCGATTAATTCAATACTGAACCTTTTTTCATACACTGGCGGATTTAGTCTTTACGCTCTGAAAGTAGGCGTTAAAGATATTGTCAACGTTGATCGCGATGCTCAAGCTCTTGAATTGTTTAATGCAATGGCTCAGATCAATCATTTACCACTTGTTGAGAATATTAAAAGTGATGTTTGGGATTATCTAAGACAAGAGACAAGGTTATTTGATTTAGTGATTGTCGATCCTCCAGCATTTACAAAAGAAAAGAGTAAAAAGCAAGCTGCGCTAAAAGGATATCGCGATTTGTTTTGTATGTCAGTACAACGAGTGGCTCCAAAAGGGTCAATGGCTGTTTTTTCATGTTCTCATTATATCTTTGAAGACGATTTAAATTGGATACTACGTCAAGTTTACCATGAGACTGGCCGAACATTTCAAACCGTAATGCGTTTTTCACAAGGTTTTGATCACCCAGTACCGGCTTGGTTTCCTGAAGGACGGTATTTAAAAGGTCTTTTGCTTAAAGAAATTTAGCCTCTAGCTGACTCAAAAGAAGTTTGTTGACATTTAAATTGCTCATAAATGTTTAAAGAAGCATAAAGTACTTATTCCTAATGCAGCAGTTATTTTATGGCCAACCTTCAAGATATCGCCGTATTTTTTTGTCAAAATTTTCCAGCTCCTTTAATGATTACAAGCTATTGTATCGATAGCCGTTTAATCGAAAAAGGGGGATTGTTTTTTGCCCTCTCAGGTCAAAAAACAGATGCTCACATGTATTTAGAAGATGTTTTTAATAAAGGTGCAGTTGCGGCCGTTGTTTCAAATAAATATACTGGACCATCCTATGGTCTTGTTCTGATTTACGTCGAAGATGTTTTAGTCGCATTACAATCACTTGCAAAACACCAATTAAAAAATCGAAGAAGTCGTGTTATTGGCATTACAGGATCTCTTGGTAAAACGACGACCAAAGAATTCACTAAAACACTTTTGCAAAAAAAATATAACGTCGCGGCAAATCCGCGAAGTTATAATAGTCAAGCAACACTTCCTTTAGTCATTTTGAATAGTGATCCAGAAGCTGATATTTTGCTTTTAGAAATGGGTATGACTAATAAAGGGGAGCTTGCCAATTTAGTCAATATTGCTCCACCAGAAGTGGCTTTGATTACATTGATTGGCATCACTCATGTTGGTTTTTTTCCAGATGGCCTTGATGGGATTGCTAATGCTAAAACGGAAATATTTTCTCATGACTGCACAAAATTGGGTTTGTATTCTTTAGATAGTCCGTGTCAAGAGAAGATGAAGACAACGGGGAAATGTCAAAAAATGACATTTTCGATGGTTGATCCATCAGCTGATTTTCATCTTCGACAAGAAGGCAAGATTTTACACCTTTACGAAAAAGGTGTTTATTTTGGTAAAGCTCACTGGCCTTTTCAAACAGATCATTTGATTCCAAATTTTTTAAATGCTTTTGCACTCGCACGAATATTTGATGTTTCTAAAGAAGATATTGAAGAGGCATCACAAGAATTAAAATTGGTCGATCTTCGTTTGCAGCAGATGGAAAAAAATGGGATCGTTTTTATCAATGATGCCTTTAATGCCATCACTGCATCGATTAAAGGGGCATTAGTCAGCTTGCCACAACCTAAAGGGGCCGGCCGTAAAATCGCAGTTCTTGGAGCCATGCCCGATTTGGGAAGTTATTCTGATGATGAACATAGAGAAGTGGGTTTGTTCGCTCTTGATAAAGTCGAGAAATTACTGCTTTTGGGTAAAGAGTGTTTGCCCATCGTGGATGTCTGGAAAGAAGCTGGTAAAGAGGCTATTTATTACGAGTGCAAAGAAAAGTTAGTGGCTGATTTAAAAGCCTTATTAATTCCTGGAGATGTCGTACTGCTCAAGGGAGCACGTCGACTTAGTATCGATCAAGTTTTTGAAATGTTGTAAGGTCCATGCTCTACGCTTTATTAATCTATCTTCGAGAAATACAAGGTATTAAAGTGCCATTGGCCTTTACATATTTCTCGACACGCATGTTTTTAGCCACCGCAACGGCTTTACTACTATCAATTTATCTAGGGCCTTATTTTATAAAAAAGCTCTACGAATTAAAAATTGGAGATGCTGTACGATTAGAGGATTGCCCTCTTTTAAAACAGCTTCATGAAAAGAAAAAAGACACACCCACAATGGGGGGTGTCTTAATTCTTTTTTCCATGCTTGTTTCATTACTTCTATGGATGAACTTACAGCATATTTTTACATTATTATTATTCATTACAACTATCTGCGTGGGGCTTATTGGAGCTTGGGATGATTATCTCAAACTAAAGTATAAAAATGCCAAAGGGCTTAGTGGCAAAAAAAAATTGCTATGCCAATTGTTTATCGCAGCCCTCATTGGTTTATACCTTTTAGTTCCTCAATTCACAAAAAGTTTACAAATGGGCAAATGGTTTACACCGCCCATTGCTAAAGAGTTTGTATCTATTAAAGATGAACCCAAAAATGTCGTAGTATTATCGACTCAAGACTATGCACAGCGTTTATATGTTCCCTTTATAAAAGAACCTGTTTGGATAGCAACAGGAGTTGGTTTAGGGGTGATGGGTATATTTTTTTTACTTGTGATTACAGGATCATCTAACGCTGTAAATCTAACTGACGGACTTGATGGTCTGGCAGCGGGTTGTTGTGTAATGGCAGCTAGTGTGTTAGCCATCATGGGATTTATTTCTAATAATATAGATTTATCACGTTATTTAAATATTCTCTACATCGAAGGTAGTGGAGAAATAGCGATTTATTTATCTGCTATGGTTGGAGCATGTCTTGGTTTTTTATGGTATAATGGGTACCCAGCTCAAGTTTTTATGGGCGATACGGGATCATTGCCGCTAGGTGCCATACTGGGTGTCTCGGCTGTATTGTTAAAAAAAGAGATCGTATTAGCCATTGTAGGTGGTGTTTTTGTCATGGAAGCGATGTCTGTAATCTTACAAGTATTGAGTTACAAGTACCGAAATAAAAAACGAATTTTTCTATGTTCACCGATCCACCACCATTTTGAATATAAAGGGTGGTCTGAAACAAAAGTTGTCATTCGTTTTTGGATTATTGCCATTTTATTGGCTATTGTTGGACTTGCAACGATTAAATTTCAGTAGGCAGCATGGAAAAAAAGGCTTTAATAATTGGATTTGGAGTGAGTGGTCAGTCAAGCGCGCAGGCTTTACTTAAGCAAGGCTATTCAGTCACAGTCACCGATATAAAACCTGAGCCGTGCCAAAATATCCCAAATGTTGAATTTGTAAGCCCAGAAGATTTAGATGTTTCAGAATTTGACATAGCAATCTTATCACCCGGTGTTATGCCAAATGATCTGGCATATCAAAAAACTAGGGCTTCTAATTGCCGAATTATTGGAGAAGCTCAATTTGGTTTGAGTTTACTCAAACCAATTACTTTATTAGGCATTACGGGTACTAACGGTAAAACAACTGTGACCTTAATGGTCAATCATATCTTAAATTATGCCGGCATTAATTCTGTAGCCATTGGTAATGTAGGGATACCAGTGACAGAATTTGCCTTGAAACAGAACCAAGAAAAGGTGGCGGTAGTAGAACTAAGTTCTTACCAAATAGATACTTTAGAGTGTCAAGACTTCGACGCCGTTGTTTTACTTAATGTATCTCCAGACCATTTAGACAGATATGGAACGATGGAATCTTACGCAAATTCTAAGATTAAGGTTCTAGATCATGTTAAAATGAGTGGTGAATCGTGGATTTTTGAAAGCTGTATTGAGAACTGGTCGAGCTTATTAAAAGGAAAAAATTACAAAATATTTGGATATGGAAATAATTGCATAATTAAAAGTGATTTAGATCATATTATTTTCGAAGAAAACATTGAAACGTTTTTGCCGCTTGAGTATAGAGGAAGATGCAGTCACAATATAGAAAATATACTAGCGGCTTTTAGCCTCTGCCGATTTTTAGGAATTTCTAGTCAGCAATTCGCAGATGGTTTAGCTCATTTCAAAAAACCGAGTCATCGTATCGAATTTGTACGTGAACACTCTGGCATTAGGTTTTTTGATGATAGTAAAGGAACAAATATAGACGCAGTAATGCGTGCTGTAGAGAGCTTTAAAGAACCGATAGTATTAATAGCTGGCGGTCTACATAAAGGATGTTCTTATAAAACATGGCTTAAACCGTTTAAAGGTAGAGTTAAATCAATTCATGCAATTGGGCAGGCTTCTCATCAAATTAAAGCTGAATTGAATGAAGAAATACCAGTCGATGTGTGCGTAACACTCGAAGATGCAGTGCGCTCTGCATTAAATAACGCGCAAAAAGGCGATGTCGTCCTTCTCTCTCCAGGATGTGCAAGCTGGGATATGTTTAAAAGTTATGTTCACAGAGGAGAGGAGTTTAAAAAGATAGTTGGGTCATTATAGAATTTATAAAGGGGAAAACCCGTGAAACGCAGGGATACAATCATCGTTGCCGTATTAATTAATGCGGGATTGTTATTGATACTATTTGCGACAGCCATACATGGTGAAAAAGAAGATGGAAAAAGTCCAAACTCTCAAGTCGTCATGTCTGTAACGGAAGATAATATTGTCGTTCCTCAAGAGAGCTTGCCGATAAATCCAACTGATGAAGTCGATCAAGTATTAAGTCAATGGTCACCAGCTCCTACATCATCTACACCATTGATTCCTCAAGTTATGGATAGTAAGCCTTTCTTAGATCAAGAAATGGTTCAAGTTGTTCCTCAAAAAACACCACCTAATCAAACGCGTCCATCGTCTAATACTGTGGAAGTCACAGTTAAAAAAGGGGATGTATTAGAGAGAATTGCAAAAGCTAATGGAACATCTGTTCAAGAAATTATCCGTTTAAATAATTTACCCAATAGTCGTTTAAAAATTGGTCAGATCTTGAAAATACCAGTTCCTGGTAAAGAATCTGGAACAATTGCAAAGCAGACTAAAACTGTTGAGAAACCCAAGTCAGTTACTCCTAAAAAATCATCAGATACGGTGCATGGCACCAGGTCATATACGATTAAGAAAGGAGACAGCTTGTGGAGTATTGCCTCAAAAAATAATATGAGAGTCGATGACTTACTACGTTTAAACCACCTAGACGAAGAAAAAGCTCGCCGTTTAAAACCTGGCGATCAAATCGTGATACGCTAATTAAAAAAATGACATTCCATGCGCTATGTTTTACTAATTTGTGTTTGTTTATCGTTTGCCATGGGATTGGTCATGATATTCAACACTACTTCTGCAGACGTTTTAGATCGGGCCTTAGATAAAAACGTCCATTATGCCTTCTTAAAACAAATTATGTACGCCATTCTAGGTATAGCATTAAGTGCTAGCATCTGGTTTGTTGGTTATCAAAACATCATGCGGTTGAGCTTTCCGCTTCTTGTTTTTTTCACATTTCTATTGCTGTTAGTCTTTGTACCCGGGATTGGCAGGATGGCCAATGGTGCACATCGGTGGATTTGGATCGGAGGCTATACTTTTCAGCCTTCAGAATTTGTCAAATATCTCATCCCTTTGTTTTTTATTCATCAGTATTTAAAGACTGATGATCAGGGCTTTACAATTAGAGATTTTTTAAAAACGATGGCCATTATTGCCATACCGATGATTCTCATTCTTGTAGAACCAGACAATCGCAGTGCCGGTTTAATTGTCTTAACATTATTTGTTTTATTTTATTTAACGCGTATTAAAGCTAAATACTGGGCATTACCCATGGCAGTCATCATGATTATTGGTGCCGCCGGCGCATACCATGTCCCGTATGTTAAAGAAAGGCTTAAAGTCTATTTTAATCCAGAGCTTGATTTACATGGAAAAGGACATCAACCTCATCAAGCAAAAATAGCAACAGGATCTGGCGGTTTACTAGGTCGAGGAATTGGAGAGAGTGTTCAAAAATTGACATACCTTCCAGAAGCTCAGAATGATTATATTGTTGCAATTTTTGCAGAAGAATTTGGCTTTGTAGGTGTTGCTGCTCTGATAAGTCTTTACATGGTTATTGCCTATATAGGTTTTTCAATTGCCCATTTTGCTCCCGATAAAGGCTCTGCCTTTATCGCAGCTATCTTTACATTCTTATTATCCATTCAGGCCTTTGTCAATTTTGGAGTCGTTTCCAATTTACTACCTAGCACAGGATTAAATTTACCCTTCTTCAGTCAAGGGGGTAGCTCTTTGTGGGTTAATATGGCGGCTATCACTGTTCTCATGCAAATTTCAGCGATGAGTAAAAAGGAGATTCGCACTTGAAATTCCTAATTTCAGCAGGTGGAACTGGTGGTCATTTATATCCAGCCCAAGCTTTAGCTTTAGAGCTGTTAAAAAAAAATCCGAAGAATCAAGTCATGTTTGCAGCTGGTGGTTTGAGAATAAATCGCTATTTTGATCGCGATTTGTTTGATTATCGTGACATTCAAGTCTCTAAAGTCTCGTGGAGAAAGCCTCTCAAAACTTTATTAGGCACCTATAAACTTTTAAAAGGGTACTTACAAAGTAAAAAATTGCTTCAATCTTATAAACCCGATGTTGTGATCGGTTTCGGAAGCTTTACGACATTTCCTGTTATGTTAGCCGCTAAAACACTAAAAGTGCCGATTATTTTACACGAAATCAATACGATTCCAGGACTTGTCAATCGCTTATTTAGTCCGTTTGCTTTATTTACAGGTATTTTCTTTCCAGAAACAAAAAAGTTATTGAAGGGTAGATCTATTCGAGTGGATACGCCACTACGTTATAAAAATACTGATCAATTGAAAATGCAAGCTCAAAACTACTTCGATTTATCAAGAGACATGCCGACGCTTTTAGTTTTTGGGGGATCACAAGGTGCTCTTGCGATTAATGAAATATTTTGTGCTGCAGCACAAAAACTTCATCAGTTCTCCTTACAGATCCTTCATTTTACAGGCGATAGTGAAATGACGAAAAACTGCCAAGAAGCTTATTGCCAAGCGGGCATTAAATCGCACGTTAAAGACTTTGAGAGTCGTATGGATCTAGCATGGAGCTTGGCGACAATTTCGATGACGCGCTCTGGTGCTTCAACAATATCTGAACAATTGCACAGTGAAGTCCCTGCTATATTTGTTCCATATCCTTACGCTACCGATCTTCATCAACATCGCAATGCAAACTTCGTTGCAAAGCAAGTAGGGGGTGCAATTGTGATCGATCAAAAAGAGCTAACGGTTGATGGTTTAGTAGAGACATTGCGCTGTTTATTACAAAAAAAAGAGACCATAGATTCAATGCGCTCATCAATCCAAAAATTCAAACAAGATAAAAGCTGTAATTTTGCAGACCTGATTATTCAAAAGATAGGCAACGATAATGAACGATGAACATTTCCATTTCATAGGTATCGGCGGTATAGGAATGAGCGCTTTGGCGCGTATTGCTCTTCAATCGAAACGCCAAGTTTCAGGTAGTGACCTCGTCGAAAGTGTGAGTGTAAGCACATTACGCAAAGAAAAAGCTCATATTTATCTTGGTCATAGTAAAGAGATGATCTCTGACCAAATGGTCGTCGTTTACAATACGGACATTAAGCATGATAATCCAGAATTTGTGGCCGCTAAAGAAAAAGGGTGTCGTTTGTTACATCGCTCTGAGCTTTTAGCACATTTAATGCTCGGTCATAAGGTTCTTGCTGTGGCAGGAACCCATGGTAAAACATCAACATCTGCCTTGCTTAGCTATGTTATGATGCAAGCTAATTGTGAGCCCTCATTTGCAATCGGTGGGCTATTACAAGGACTTGGAATAAATGGTCAAAAAGGTCATGGAGAATACTTTATTGCAGAAGCTTGTGAAAGCGACGGATCTTTTTTAAATTATACATCTCACGGCGCTATCATTACAAATATTGACAACGACCATTTGAATTATTGGAAGGATATGCAAGGCTTAAAAACTGGTTTTGCAAAGTTTGTCCAAAATATAGAAAACAATGATTTATTATTTTTCTGTGGTGACGACACCCACCTAAAAGATATGATTATTAATGGTGCAAGTTATGGATTTGCAAATCATAATGACCTTAAAATCTATAATTTAAAATCGACAACGCAAGGCGTTGCTTTTAGTATCTTCTTTGAAGGCAAAGACTACGTTGATATCCATTTAAAATCATTAGGTCACCATCAAGCACTGAATGCAGCAGCTGTATTTGGATTGTGTTTAAGACTAGGCCTTAAAGAAGCATTAATTAGAAAAGGTTTAGCCTCCTTTGTTGGAGTTTGTAGACGCTGTGAAAAGAAAATCGATACGGCTGCTTTATTAGTATTAGATGATTACGGCCACCATCCAACTGAGATAGAAGCGACATTAAAGGCTATAAAACAGCATGTAGGTGATAAGCGATTAATCGTTGCATTTCAACCCCACCGTTATACTCGAACAAGAGATTGTCAAGGCCAATTTAATTCTGTATTCAACGAAGCTGATCTTGTGATTATCACTGACTTGTATACAGCTGGTGAAGCACCAATAGATGGTATCTCTCATCAAACCTTGATGGACGAAATAAATCATTTGAATCCAAAATATATACCAAGATCTATTTTAGCAGAGACATTACACGACATTGCTCGTCCACACGATGTGATTGTCACAATGGGTGCTGGAGATATCACCAAAGTTGGTAATGAACTCAATGCCATTTTGCAAGAAAAACCGTTAAAAAAATGGGTGGTTGGTGTTGTAACTGGTGGAAAAAGTTCTGAGCATGAAGTGGCTTTAGAATCTGCAAAATACGTTTTTAAAAATATCAATCGTGATTTTTATGACGTTAAACCTTTTGGTATTAGTAAGACAGGTCATTGGATACTGGGCAATGATGCTTTTGAGCAGCTAAATAACAAACCATGCGATGATCTAGAGTTCACTCCACAATTATTCGAACAAATCGCACAATGCGATTTGTTTATTCCAGTTATGCATGGTCCATTTTGCGAAGATGGAACAATCCAGGGATTTTTTGACACATTAGGAAAGCCTTACACCGGCTGTGATCATAGATCGAGCGCTTTAGTCATGGATAAAGGGATGCTCAAACGCATAGCGATGACGCATCAAATACCAGTTGTTCCATTCATTGAATTTTCAGTAGAAGATTGGAAAAAGTCTTCGACATACGTTAAAGAAAAGATAAAAGATTTAAAATATCCACTTTTTGTCAAACCGACTCATTTAGGATCAAGTGTTGGCGTTAGAAAAGTTGAAGATTTGAGCCAATTTGATGAAGCAGTAACTTATGCTTTAAAATACGATTCTCATATTATCGTGGAGCAAGGTTTGCATATGCGAGAAATTGAGTTTTGTGTACTCGGTCGTGAAGCTGAAATTGCTATCCCCGGAGAAGTGGATACTAAAGGTGTCACTTTAGGATATCATGGTAAGTATGGGGCAGCAGCAATTGACCTTTTAACAAAATTGGATTTATCTGAAGAAACCATTGAGAAAGGCATTGCATTAGCTAAAAAATCTTATAAGATAGCTGGTTGTAGCGGCCTTGCAAGAGTCGATACATTTTTAGATAATCAAGGGCAATTTTGGTTGAATGAGATTAACCCCATACCGGGGTTGACTCAGACAAGCATGTATCCATTAGTCATGGAGGATGCGGGCATGACAGGTGATCGATTAATCGATACGCTCGTTATTATTGCTCTACATCGCAAGCGCTTCCAAGATAAACATTATCGTGTTTTAAAAAGTATCAATGAGGTGTGATGGAAAAAGATAAGGAGCCATTGCGTTTAGCATGGAAAACGATCTTTTTTTCTTTACTAGCAGTGTCCATTCCCGCTTGGCTTGGATTTTGGGGCTGGCAAACGTGGAGACACAATCGCTCACAAAATACTCAATATGCCATCCATGCAATTATTCAAACGGGCCCTCAAAAAGAGGCATTGAAAACTGTATTTTTAGAAGAACTACTCAACTTATCATGTGATGTACCGTGCAATCTTTACAGCTTTTCCTTAGAAAAAGCCCAAGATCAATTGCTCAGCTGTCCTGTTATTAAAACAGCCTCATTAAAAAAAATATTTCCAGACACCCTTTATATTGATTACAGCGTACGCACTCCCATAGCGCTAGTTCATGAATACACCAATACAGGGGTTGATGAGGAGGGTATAATCTTTCCTATAGCCCCGTTTTTTACACCTAAAAGGTTACCTGAATTTCATTTGGGTCTTCCATGTTACGGAGTTGGAGAGGTCTGGGGAGAGAAGCTAACGTCTGCCGAATCACAAATTGCTTTAGAGCTTTTGAAGATTTTAAATGAACGTCCTTATCGCGAATTAATGCGCATTTTACGCATTGATGTCGCTAACGCTTTCTCACCAAGCTTTGGACAACGTCAAATTGTTGTTATTTTGGAAGACGAAGCAGTTTTAGAAAAATCAAATCAATTAGTCACTTACCAGTTTCCTAGAATTTTAAGGCTAACGCCTAAAAATTTTAAGCAAGAGTTGCAAAACTATTTAAATTTGCGAGAAGAGCTCATTGCCCAAGAACTTAAAAAAGAGAATAGCTCAAATACTGTTCTTGTTAAATGCCCTTCAACAATTATTGATATGCGATTAGATGGTGTAGCTTATGTTCGGCATTAAATGGATCATTCCACTACTACTTCTTTTAACAAGTTGCAATCTTATGGAAGAGGCTGAACAAGAAAAGCTACGAGCACTCAATCATCAAGGAGAATACATCATTCGTCAAGCGAGTGAAAAAAGAGTTGTTCTTATTACACCTGAATACAGAAGTCGCGCTTTGTATCCTTGGGAAGGGGGATTGATTGGTGATCATAGCCGAATCAGCAAAGACTTTTTTCGATGTAAGGGATCGATATTAAATCCATATTTAGTTGTAAATGATAAAGCCGGTCAAAAGAATCACTTCCACGATTGTGGAGGACGCGATAAACACTCTTTACCATTGCGCAATGGTAAAGAGTTTGTCTATCCAGTACTTATTGACCTTTTGAACTATATTCAAGGCAAAACTGGAAAAAAAGTCATTATCACAAGTGGTCATAGGTGTCCTCAGCATAATAGTTATGTCGATCAATCTATTGTAAATCAAAGCTCGAAGCACATGGTAGGAGCCGCAGTTGATTTCTATGTTCAAGGTCTTGAACAAAGACCAGAAATTGTTATTGACCTCATTCGTCAATATTATAAAGAAAATCCATTCTATCAGGGCAAAAAAGAGTTTGAGCAATTTTTGACGATGCAAAAATCTGATACGAGTCCTACCATCACACCGCTAATATATAATCGGGAAGTATCAATTAGGCTCTATAAAAAGAATGAAGGAAGAAACTTTGATAACCGTCATAACTATCCTTATTTAACATTAATGGTACGCTACGACAGAGATGAAAAAAAAGGTGTTGTTTATACTTGGCATGACGCTGAGCGCAATATTTTACGCTATTAAATAGGTTTTCAATCGATGAGTTTTTCAACTGAAATACGCCAGTGTTTCCAACCTGGAATCACCTTTTTAGAAGCTGATATGACACTATTAAAAAAAGATTTTGCGAAAAAAGCGTTCATTAATGCTCGTAAAATTTATCTATTTCGAAATACATTCTTTAAACTTAATCAAAAAGTTATCAAAGACCATGTTGTTTATTCTAAATTTGCTTTGATTAAAGCGGCGACTCCTTATCAAAAAGAGGCCCATGATCAAATGTTAGATTATGTTGAAAATAACATATTGTCTGGATCTATCAAGTTTATTTCCCCCGAGCAATGGCTCGATCATATTTTGAGAATGCATCGTATTTTGATTCATCCTAAAGTAAATCATGACCCATCCAGTGTTTCACTGAGATCAGAAAATAAATTTTATTATCATCTGGGCCATGTGTACGAACTTGATCAACTCATTCCTAAAATGAGTATGCCTGAATTTTTTTGGTTTAAAAAATCCTTAGAACAGGGGGAATCGTTTTACAAAAAATATCACAAAAACAAACTTTCACCTGACCTTATTAAACTTTTAAATAAACACATCCACATTCCATTAGAGCCTCAAAAAATAACATCAGAACTGAAAACTTTGACTGAAATTTTAAGTATTCAGCTCAATCAAATAAATGATGTAATTCTAACAGCCGCTTTGATCCATCAAGAAATTCTTAGAATAAGACCTTTTGATAAATTTAATGGGCGTATTGCTCGTTGCTTAATGAATATTATCTTATTTAAGCATGGTCTACCCATACAAGTATTCGACGATCGCTGTGAATATTACTCAAAGATACGTGACGTTCAATACCACCCAGATACTTTTTATAAATATATTAAAGGTCGTATCGACAAGACTGTTCAGGTAAACCAGTTTCAGAAAGTATAAGCTTGATTTAAAGAGATGTATTGGATTATCTTCTACACCATATCTATTGGCCGGTGTGGCGAAATGGCAGACGCGGCAGATTCAAAATCTGCTCCTAGCAATAGGGTGTTGGTTCGAGTCCGACCATCGGCATTTAAAAAGACGTTTTCTTAAAAGAAAACGTCTTTTTTTTTATCATAATTTTTTACTTCAAAATATTATCTATTTAATTCACCAGCCAAGTAAAGATTCTCCTAAAGGTGTAAGATTAATTTTAGGTTGTATATACTTTTGATCTTCAAAAAAGTTCTCAAATCCTTGTGAAATGTGATTTATTGAAGCTTTTAATTCAGGAGAGGCAGGATTATGGCTAGTTGAGATGCCTTTTTTGAAAGCTTCTCTTCTTAAAGCTATGGTTTCATAAGTCAATCTGCTCTTAGGCACGTAGCATAAGTAGCCTACCATCCTAACTTTTGGATTATTGTTATAAGGCCTATCCATGCTTGCATATTGATTCCAATGAACAGTTCTTGAGTCCCACAATATTAATGATCCACGAGGAGCTGTTATGTGTTTAAATACATATGAATCATCCTTGTTGTTAGAGAAGAAATCGATTAAGTAAGAATACTTAGCTTTGTAAATTTCTTTTTTTGGAATGTTCAACATGTCAATGGCTTCAACGTTAGGAGCAAATTCATTGAACTTGAGGTGGGACTTAGGTATGCAGTAAAATCCTCCATCACCATCAAAAGAATCTTCGAATAAGAACTGACCTTGTATCGTATAAGGTTCACTTTTCAATAATGACTCACTAACAAAATCATTAGGTGGGATATTATAATTTGCAGAGTTATTTTCATGTCTTATTATTGTTTGATCTACATGGGGCCATGGATCAAGGCGGCCCTCTTCCCTTATTTCTGGTGGACACATTAGAGATAAGCCATCCATACTTACAATCAAATCATTTGTGTTCCAAATTTTAGCAAAGATGTCGATTATTCTAGGGTCTTGCCTTAAATCCCACATCACTTGAATTTGGCCTGCAGGTCCTGCAAAAACTCCCACTCTATTGTGCATAGGAAAAAATTCTTTCCAGTTACTCCTATCATCCATCTTGCAATTGGGCCAAGCCTTCTCAATATAGTCATGCCAAACTCTTTGGTATAATTCTTCTGCTTCTTCTTTAGAAAGAACATTTGGAATAACACAGTATCCTTGTTCTTCTAAATCTTTCAGATAGGGGACATAAGAGGATTTTAATTCAAGTTCAGGAATTGAATCTGTAACAAACTGTGTATTGGCAAAGCATGAGACAAAAGTCAAAAAAGTAGATAAAAACATAAGCCGAAACATAGTGAATCTCTATTTACACGTTTGTTTTATTCGTTAATTGAAGGTTAGAAATAAAAAAAATAAAAGCTTAAGGATTTTGCTGCATGATCAATTTGAATCCAATAACGTTAGGAGCCCCCGATTTCTTAATTGCTTCATTACGGCCCTGAATAAGTTGGGGATCTGAAATAGCTTGGATTTTGGCATTAGACATTGTGAATATGTTCTGCACCCGAGCAAATCTTCTTTTTTCAAATGTATTTACGAACGAAATAACTGAATGTGAATCCATCTGTTCTTTAAGAAGGTCTTGAATCACGTACGCATCTTCAAAAGCTTGAGCTGCTCCATTTTGTAACATAGGGCCAAAAGCATGAGCCGCATCGCCCACTAATAACACACGTGAAAAACCATCCAACTTAAATCTGACGCTATGGCTTTTTTCCATGTGGTGAATGTAGAAATTAAGATTTTGTTGATCAATGGCATGCATTGTTTTTGGAACGAGACCTCCGAAACTTAAAAATAGTTTTGAAAACGACTCAGATGGCAGACTTTTTTCAGATTGGAAAATATGGCCATAAACATAGATTTGATTGTTTAGCATTGGATAAAGCATGACCAAACGATCAGATCCTAGCATGTATGTAGGCATGGAAACTCCATCTAGCGAATCGATCACAGTTCTCCATACTAATAAGCCTAAATACTCAGGGAGCTCGTTTGGTTGAACCTGTCTGCGGATACATGAGTGAACTCCATCGCAGCCAACAACTAAATCATAGTACTTGATATCTCCATTTGAAAATTCAACTCTAACTAAGTCATTTTCTTCAGCAAAGTGCTTGATAGTAGTAGATGTTTGGATTTGAATTCTTTTATCTAAATGAGATAAAAGTTGCTCAACCAATTTATCCCTAGTCAAAGAATAAAATTGAGCCCCTTCCGGATGTATGTCATCGATTTTTTCTTGAGCTAGAATTTCTCCTTGATCATCGGTGAATTGCATACTGTGTATCAGATAGGATTTCGAACTAATATCAATTCCTAGCTTATCCAAAGCCCAAGTGCCATTAGCAGGAATTGCAATGCCTGCACCATCAGACCGAATATTTTCGTCTTTTTCAATGATGTCAGGATAAATATTATTGTTTTGCAAGGCCTTTGCAACTGCAAGACCGCATGGACCGGCTCCTACAATGAGAACCTTAATACAATTTTCGGAAGCTGAAATAGAGGAAAACAAGAGATGGCTCACTATTAGGCTCCATAATAAAAGTAACTTTTTCATGAATCAAAATTCTTTTTTTTATTTTTTATAAATAATATGAGATTTTGTTTTTTTTGTGTGAATATACCATTAAAATAATTCAGCAAAAAAAAACTTCTTTCGAAGCATACTGTGAAAAGATATCATCTTTGATTATCAATTCTTAAATTATGGATAGTTTCATGAATAGCACTAAATTAAGCATTTTAGCCTTAACAAGTAATCATGAAAAAGAATGGGACTTTGCAAAAAAATTAAGACAGAAAAATTTTTTTGATCCGCTTTCTATTTCCGATCCGTTTACTTCGTTTTTTGATCATAAAGAACATGTTCACCTTATTCTTTGCAGAGATTCAGAAATGGTTGGTTATGCTCATATCCAATTATGGCCAGAACATAGAGCCGCTTTAAGAATACTTGTAATTGATGAAGCCTATCGCAACTTTGGTTATGGTAGTGAGTTTCTACATCTTTGTGAACAATGGTTAAAAGAAAGGGGAGTTAAGTCAATTCACGACGAATCACGTCCCAGTTCTTTCAAATTTTATCTCAAAAATGGATATGTTGAGATGCCTTTTAATGATCCCAGCGGCGAACCACCAAGTCCTTTTGACATTGCTGTTGGAAAGATACTTAATTAAGTGTACCTAATTTATTAAGCTTTTAAGAAATGGGATTTGATACTCTTTATAGTTATCAAAGATTAGAGGATAAAAAATGTAATCCTAATTTAAAGATTATTATTAAAATTAAGAAAGCGTTTCGAGATTTTTCAATTGATTACGCAGTAAGTTATTAAAATTATGTATGTAAATATTTTTTCTATTAGATATTTACATTGAATTGAAAGCCTACAACTAAAGCATTGTCAATTGTACCGTAACCTTTAGGGTTAATGATGTATTGAACGTCTGGCATAATACTAAACCATCCGCTGAAAATGAAATTATGGCTTAGCTCTATGACGGCCTCATAAGTTTGAGGCATATTGCCATATGGTCCCATGATGCCAAAGCTTTTGGCTTGGTTTTGATTGAGACGCATATCTTTACTATAAGATCCGTAGATAAATCCAAGTGCAGTTGTATCAAGCGGTCTTTGAGGAAAAAGTCCTTGATAAACAAGACCACCGACTCCAAAGAAAGGGAATTCATTGCGATTTTTTGGACCAAAAATTAATCCAATGAACGGTGTTAATCCACGATCCGTAATGCACCCACACTCCTCATGCCGATAAACTGTTTGATCGAATAAAAAATAGTAGTTGTAATTACCTTTGTGAGAATCTCCTAAAAATTCTGGAAAGTTGCCTGTATAGTACATAAAGCCAACTTTGTAATTTCCAGGAAGGCCAGGAGAGTATTCTTCTTGGTTAACTAAATAAACCCATTCAGTAATTAATTGTACGCCCACATCATTTTCAAATTCCCAGTCCATACCATGATAATGGTTTTGGCTTACACTTGCATTGGTATTATAGATGCCAAATTTTGCAAGTATGGTATCAATTGGCTTAAAGCTCAAATAAGCTGCCCACTGTGCGTTTGGATAAGCTGAAAACACACCATTAAAAAAGATACCAACTGGATTACCGCAAAAACCGTTGTTCATGAAGTCGCAATAAAGAGGAGATGCTAAAAAGTCATTACCTGCATCTAAGCGACCAGCTTTGAATAAAAACACATCACTGACAGCATTTTGAATAAATAGCTCATTAAGCCGGAAGTTTTGTCCGCCCCAAACTTGCTGCACGTTGAATTGGTTATTGATTTTTTCTTTTGTTAAGCTGTTGCCTGATCGCCATACCCATGAGTTATTTAATGACCAACCTGTCCAATTAAAGAGGTGATCTAAGTCAAAGATGATACCAAGACCCAAAGACCCAGCTTGTGCAAATCCCTTCTTTTCACCACCGATTGGATTGGCTGCTACATCCATGGTATATGATGCTGTTACATCGATGCCATTATAACCAAGGCCTTCTCCAAAACCCCAAAAATTATGCGTTAGAGTATTCGCTGCATAAATTGAAGAAGAAAGCAGAGTCAAGATAATGAAAATGTATCGTTTCACAAAACCTCTTCGGTTAGAAAACATCTTTTTAGCAGCTGTAAATTTTTTTTAAAAGAATTTAACAAATAAGAGTTTTAAGAGGTTCTAAAGAACCTCTTAAAACATCAAAGATTTTAGTTAGATTTTGTCCAAAGAACATCCCATGAATCTTCAATATCGTTGTATTTAATAACCATAGTGCTATTTGCTGGAATTTTTTCTTTAACAATTGCGTATGAGATATTAGCCAAAACTGTTTTCTCGACCAATTTTTTTAATGGGCGAGCGCCAAGAGTTGGATGGTAGCCATTTTTAATCAAGAAATTACGAACACTTGAATCAATGACAAGATCAATATTTTTGACAGTCTTAACACGATTGATTGTTTGTTTAATTTGAATATCAACTAAAGCATCCATTGTTTCAATTGACAAAGGTTTAAAAATGATTGGTTCAACGCGATTGTAAAGCTCTGGTGACAGAGTACGCATTAATATTGGTTCAATCATGGCCAAAGTATCTTGAGCGCTAAAACCTTCTTTAAATAGATTTGTGATCTCTTGAGAACACAAGTTAGAGGTTAAGATAAAGACCACTTGATTACAGGCAACTTCTTGATTTTTGGCATCTGTAATAAACCCTTCGTCAAACACTGGAAGAAATAGTTTGTGCACGAGTGGATGAGCTTTTTCAATCTCATCTAACAAAACAACCGATTGAGGGTAGTCCTTAATCGCTTCTGTTAATTGGCCTCCTTGTTCATGATTCACGTAACCAGGAGGGGAACCGATCAAACGAGCAACAGTATGAGATTCTGAAAAGTGACTCATCTCAAAGCGAATGAGTTTTTCATTAGAACCATAGAGTTCTTGGCAAAGTACTTTTGCCAACTCTGTTTTACCAACACCTGTTGGTCCTAAAAACAAAAATGCGCCAACTGGTACATTGTCTCCTTTAAGGCCAGAGCAGTAGTTTAATATGTGGTTGGCAAGAACACTTGTCGCTTCAGTTTGTGCTAAAACATGTTTGTTTAAATTTTCCTCTAAAGTAAGGACTTTATCAGCATCTATTATAGTATTAGTTGAAGATGAATCGTCATGAATTAATTTACAATTCATGCAGCCTCTTTTTAAATCGATATTCCAAATAAAATAGCCGGTATTACCATGCAAAATTAAGATGCGGTGATTAACTTTCCATCCAGAAAAATTCAATGTTAATGCTGAATGTTTAAAAATTAAACCACTTCTTAGGATAATTTTTTGATCAGTTATTTTAGCTATTGAATCGACATGGCCTAGTTCTTGAATCTGACCCCAGGCGTGATTTGAAGCATCTATATTTTTTAAATCGTAATTGTTTTTACTAAAAATTGTTATATGAATTGAGATTTTGATTCTGTCTTTTGGTTTCCACGATTTGATTCGACTTGTATACCAGCTGCCTATTTTCCAAACTGAATTATTGGTCATCGTGATAACGCTATTTTCATAATCAACTGATTTGATGATGTAGTAAAATTCATTATCATTATTATTTTCATCGCCCTGATCAATACCCAATTGATATATAAGCTTATTGGCTTTGTTCCGTTCATTGGGAGTGAGCTTTTCGTGTCTTATGCCATGAATGGCAGGAATTCGCTCACAAGTCGGTTCATGTGCTTGTACAGACAAGCACATCATGGTTAATAATAAGGTTATGGAAAAAATCTTTTTCATTACAAAATCCATCAAACATTTTAAGATGTCGCGAGTATAAATTTCGAAGATGTTAATTACTAGTATCGAATTGGACTGTATGCATGAATGTAGATAAGTGGGCACAAATGCCACAACCTTTACAATTTCAAATTTTAGAATCATTTGATGTGCAAACTTTTCGGAATTTAAATTTTGTTAGTAAAAGAGTTAACGAAATTGTGAAAGCCTATTTTACTTCGATTTTGAATAGTCAATCTCAAGAAACTCAAAAGGAGTTTGCTAAAAGCAATAAGTTGATTTCAAGTTATACAGAGATGCAGTTTTATTTCGAAAAATTAGAAAAACTATTACCCGTGGTTAAGATTTATAATGACGTGAGATGGAAAGGTAGATTGCAAAATCTATATAATGCGATTGTAGTAAAAAATGAAGGGTGCAAAGCATCGTTACAATATTTTCAAATAAATATTAATGTTAAAAGCGATTTTGATAATTCAGTACCTTATCTAAAGTACGTTTACTGTCAAAATAAGATAACAAAACCAGATTTACTAACAATTGCAAATAATTCTAAAGAATATCTACCTACTATTATAGTCCCGAATTCTTATGAAAATTCAGTTAGAGATTGTATGTTAAATTTTAATATTGATATTAACGCGATATGTTTAAAATGGATTACTTTAAACTCACAACTTACTAAAGAACAGCTTATTAATAAAATTAATAAGCATGTAACTACTT
>JAEMRK010000041.1 GCA_016463375.1 Parachlamydiales bacterium
ATATTAAGCATAAATAATCTAATAAACCACAGTTAATTAAACAATTAAAAACAGAGTTTCAGATAATACTAAGACGCTTAAGAATTAAGTCGGATATATTAATTTAGATATTTAGAATCATATTCTTTTTGAGAATTTTATTTAAATTTAAGCAATTAGTATCAGCAGAATTACAAATATCATTAACAACGGCATTAGCATTTGTAATGAATGGGCAAAATGAAAGGGCGTTAGCATTGTCTGAGGCATATTTACAGCCATAGATTTGAGCTCTTTGGTAAAGTTTTATAACAGTATCAAGTTTGTTTAAAATGGGGTTTTCAAAATGCTTGATTAATGCATTTGCAGCATGAGCGTTAAAATAGTCTGCGCAAATGTATTTAACTTTGTCTTCAGAATAATTACTGCTTTTTACCATGTTTTCAACGCTATCTATCATTAAGTTAGGATTAAAATCAAAAACCATGTCAGCAGAAATCATTCTTTTAAAATGTTCTGTTAAAGCAATTATTGATAAAACGTCAAGCGGCTTGCTTTCATCACTCATATTTAAGACAAAAGCTAATAGTGGTAATGAAATGGGCTTATGAGTATCAAAAGCATGTTCATATATGATTTTTCGTAGCTTTTGATAATTTCCAGGCGTTAATTCTTCTTGGAATTGTTTTATAAGTGATTTATGACATTTTTCATTTTCAACACAATCGATTACCATGTCTCGGTATCCTTTCCAATTAATTTTGGTTTGCTTAAAACCGCTTGGATGTATTGGACACAATGAAGCTTTAAATTTTTTAAAATTTTGATAATGCGAGTTGTCAACAACAACTGTTTTTTGAAATAATTTAGTCGTTGGGTTTAATGCTTTTACCGAATTTTTTGCGAAATTAAGAGATTTGGATAAGAAGCCAGCTCTGATTGCGAACATACATTTCCTTTGGTAAAATAGTATAATTGGTGTTGAAAGTTAAAAAATTATGATTCTATAGCAAGAAGTGCACTTGAAATTATCAATTGTTATCCCTACAAAAAATTCAGCGTCGAATATTTTTTTAACGCTTGAGAGTGTACTCAAACAGCGATTAGAAAATATTGAAATCATCGTAGTTGATGCAGGTTCTAACGACAACACAATTGCTCTGGTGCAAAATAGCTATGTAAAACTTTTGCAATTACATCAAAAAGACTCTTTTTCCCTATATGCTTTATTAAATAAGGGTTTAGAGATTGCGCAAGGTGAATGGGTCACTTTTTTAAGGCCTGGTGATTGCTATCTTAATAATACTATTTTGCAAGAGTGTCTTGACACTTTGCAATATAGTGATTGCAACTTTTTGTACGGGGGAGCGTGGTATCAAAAAAGGCAGTTAGCTCCTTTAATCTATAAAAATGTATTGAATTCTAAAAATTTGAAAAGAGGATTAGCGCCATCTTTATTGTCTTCGTTTATTTTCAAAACAGATTTTTTAAGACAATATTCTTTTAATGAAAGATTTATCACATGTGCGGACTTTGAGTTGTTTTGTCGTTTAAAAAATCAACCGATGTTACTTTCTAATAAAGTGATCGTGGATGTACGAGCAACGCAAAAATCATTAACTCAAGAATTAGAAATGGCTTATGAAAAATTTTGTATTATCTTTGAAAGCTTTGGTTTGTGGGCGGCGTTAACATCATTAAAAAATCCTTTGATGAAAATTTTAGGCCTTCAAACTTGATAATTAATGTCATAATAGTTACGTTTTTTAAAAACTTCTTTTCGGTGTTACTTTGTCAATAGCCAACTATCTGACTTTTATTCGTGTTTTTATTAGTCCAATATTTCTATTGGTTTATTTAGAGCATGAAGCTTTAGGTATCAGCTGGATCGTTCTTCCCTACATTTTGATCGTGCTGGTTGCAGTATCTGAGTTATCTGATGCATTCGATGGATATATCGCACGCAAATATAATCAGGTAACAGATCTAGGAAAAATACTAGATCCTATGGCTGATAGCATTTCCCGAATATCGATGTTTTTGACATTTACTCAAGGGCCTGTGAGCCTACCCCTTATTTTAGTTTTCGTATTTATTTACAGAGACTCAGTAGTAAGTACATTACGCACAGTGTGCGCGTTGAGGGGGTTTGCATTAGCTGCAAGACCTAGTGGAAAAATTAAAGCTGTTATTCAAGCCATTGTTGTGTTTTGTATTTTGATTTTATTGATACCTTATACATTAGGGCATCTATCGCAGTTACATCTCCAACAATACTCTTTAATTTTAGTATTCATAGCAGCAGTTTACTCGTTCTTTTCGGGAATCGATTATATCTATGCTAATCGTGAATATATTAAAAAATTACTGATACTCAAAAAGATTTAAATTTCTTTTGAGTAGAGTTCCAAATACAGATTTGCAGGATTAGTCCAACTGAAGTTTAGTTTCAAAGCTCTATCCACTAAATCTTGCCATTTCTGAAAATCATCATAGTAGCAATGCATAGCGCGGTCTAATGCTGAGTAAATCCCATTTTCATCGGGATTTTCAAATACATAGCCATTGCGCTCTTCAATCTCTTTTCTTGAAAAGTCAACATCGTTAATCGTGTCAGCAAGACCACCTGTTTTTCGAACAATGGGTATGGTCCCATATTTTAATGCTATCAACTGTGTTAAGCCACAAGGCTCGAATAAAGATGGCACAACTAATATATCACCAGCTGCAAAGAACAAATGCGATAGGTCTTCATTATATGACAATTCAATGTGGACATTGGGATTATCTTTGAATCGAATTTGAAGTTGTTCAAATTCGATTTGTATTTCTGGAAGTGGTGATGATCCGAGTAAGAGAAATTGTCCTCCTTTTTCAACTGTTCTAAACAACGCTTGTTTGATTTGTTCAATACCTTTTTGAGGAACGAGTCTCGTTACTGCACCCACCAATGGGTGATTGCCAACTGTTAAGCCCATACGTTTTTGTAACATGTTTTTAATACGGGTTTTGGTTAGGCGTATATCTTCTATATTTTGCCCTTCTAAACAGTAATTTTCAGGCAAATAACGATCAATCGATGGATTCCAGTAAGAGTAGTCGATACCATTCAATATACCGTAAAACTTAGACCTATATTGACGAAGCAACTCATCAAGTCCTTTTCCACCCTCTGGAGTTTGGACTTCATAAGAGTAATTTGGAGATACTGTTGTTAAGATATTACAATAGATAATACCTGCTTTAAGCATGTTATATGAATCGTTTTGTAAAAATTCTGGTTGTATAGGAGCTCCCGCTTTATTAAATACTCCTTCTTCGCACCATCCTTGATAATCGATATTGTGTATGGTCATTAAGATGCGACCGATTTTCAATCCACTCTCTGCAAATACCTTTTTATTGAGTACTGGTATTAACCCTTGTTGCCAATCATGTATATGCAAGACATCGGGATGTTTATTTCTTTGTTGGAGGTATTCCAATACAGACCTTGAAAAGTAAGCAAAACGATAGGGATCATCAGGGTATCCATAGTATTGGCCTCTTTCAAAAAACTTATCTTGAGTCTGAGGATCTATGAATGTAACTGTAAGTCCTTCAACTTTGCCATGCCATACGCGATTAGTGCACTTCTGATTATCCCAATGTGTTGTAAAGGTTTGTTCTTCTTGAGTTAAATCTTCAATCTTAGATCTGTCCATGCAATCATAAAAGGGGAGGATAATCTCGACGTCATGACCTTTCCATGTTAATTCGCGACATAAACCAAGCAATACGTCGGCTAAACCGCCAACTTTAGCAATGGGTGCAAATTCTGATGCGACATGGACTATAAACATGAAAGGCTCTCCTCAAAGGTGCGTCTATAACGCACTTTATATTGAGAAGAGCCTTTTTGGGATAGAGGTTATTACTTGATTAATTTTTGTCAGGGAAGTGTTTTGCTAATATTTTTTCGGATTTTTGGTATCTATCATAAAGATATTCAGAAAAATCTTGGAATTTTTCTTCCGGTTTTATTAGTTTTTTCATCTTCAACTCATTAATTAATTTTTTTGATAATTCAGTACCGTCAAAATTTTGATGAACTTTTTCTGATAAATCAAACATATATCCTTGGTCACTTCTAAGTTTTTTTAGCTCATTACCAGCTATTTCCCTTAATTTTTCTAGATCAAGATTACCAAATCCTTCTTTATACCAATTTTCTGCCTTTTTGAAATTTACATTTTCGGGTCCACTTAGTAAATCATTTGCAGCATTGATACTTGTGTGCCAATTACGAAGCTTGTCCTCAATTTCAAAAAGGTTAGGCTGTTTCATAAGTCTTTCAAAATCATTTTCAATGGTCGAATAACTAGAAACTGGATTTTTTTTTGGAGATTCTTCGTTTTTATTACTTATTGCATTACCAGTGACTGACGAATCTTGATCATTTCGTCTAGCTGAACCTTTAAATACACTTTCTGTTAAAGGAGATTTTTGATTTTCGTTTTCTTCAGCGCCTGAACCGATTTCGACTACTTTTTTATCAGTTTTGTCATTGCCACCAGTATCTTGTAACCAATCACCAAGCTGTTTAGCGCGCTCGTCTTTATTTATAGCTCTATTGTGCTTATGTTTAGCAGGGTCTTTGATTTCTCTTTTTTCAACTTTAGAGTTGTATTGGATGTGGTCTTTAAGATTGAGGTCTGTTGTATGAAGTTCAAGACCGATACCCTTAGTTTTTTTGTCGTACACGCCTAAAAAAACAGGTTCGCCTTTTCTATGTTCGGGATGAGTCACAATGATAACAGTTAATGCAGAACGCGCACTTTTATTTTCTTGGTTTCCAGTTGTACCTATACCAAGCTTAATGACTGTACCAGTGCGTAGTAAGTCTTCAGCTTCATCACGAGTCATATTTTTTAAAGATTTAGCAAGTGATTGCATCGTTAATATAGTAACATGGCGACCTGTACGACCGTTTTTTGTGCCTTCCCAAACTGACAGGGGAATTGAAAAAGATCGTGTTATTTTTTCTCTACCTTGACCACTGTTTTTCATAACGAAGAATTCTCTTGTGACAATCATATTATTGCCATCTTTAAGGATCTTCATCGTGTAATTTGTCGGTTTGATCTTATCTGCATTTTGATTTTCAGCCGGGTTTTGTTCAGTTCGATCAAAGTTATAATTACTATTAATATGACCCATAAATCACCTTTTTACGTTAATAAAACGCTATATTTAATAACATTATAATATCATTTTTTGAATTAAAAGTAAATGTCAAGTTAAGTGCTTGAAGTCTTGTTTTGGGCAAATTTTTATTGTTTTTCTAACTCTTTATTGCCAAAAAATGAGTCATAGGGCTAATATGCCTCTTTCTCTTAGCAATCGTTATCGAATGCTGGGGCGTCGCCAAGTGGTAAGGCAGCGGTTTTTGGTACCGCCATTCGGAGGTTCGATCCCTTCCGCCCCAAATTATACGTAGTATGTAACTATTTGTTATTTAGTTAGATAGTGCGCTACAAGCATCAGTGTCCCGAACCACAGCTTTGCTTGTCGCCGCCTTTTTAGAAGGCATAAGGTGACGCGGGTCATTCGATGAGTTTCTTTAAGTGCAGACTCTTTGCACTTGTTTTGACTTCATGGAATGGTTTATTCTGCAACCCCTTTTGCCACAACAACTTAAGTGTTTTGGAGAAGTATTCCATGGAATTAACTACATTCAAACGTTCTCGTGCAAAAAAGTGCGAAGTTAACGTTATCCGCCGTGAAGGTAATATCCCAGCAGTTCTATATTCAAAAGGACAAGCCGGTGAAAATATTGCTGTTAATGGGTCTGAATTTAAGGCTATTTTAAGAAAAGTCAAACCTGGTTGTTTATCTACGACTATTTTCGATTTGCAAATTGACGGAAAAAACTGCCGCGCAATCTTAAAAGATATCCAATACTGCATTACAGATTACGAAGTTATCCATTTAGACTTTGAAGAACTATTCGATGATGTCAAAGTTAACGTCAATGTTCCTATTCAATGTACAGGGTTATTGGATTGCGTAGGTGTTAAACTAGGTGGTGTACCACGTCAAGTTATCCGTTCTATGAAAGTTAATTGTTATCCTAAAGACATCCCAAGTGAGTTCTTACTCGATGTGAAAGAATTAGGTATTAAGCAAACTAAGCGTTTAGCTGATATTGCGGTGCCAGAAAATGTGCGCCCTATTGCTAACATGAACGAAGTCGCTATCGTTATTGCCAAAAGGTAAACGTTAATATGGCCATTGAAGACAGGCTCATTATTGGATTGGGTAATCCCGGTAGAGAATACCAAAATACCCGTCATAATTTAGGATTTATGGTTATTGATTTGCTTGCACATCAAATGAACCTATCTTTTAAAAATGAGCATTTTTTCAAGGCACATGCAGCAGCCGGAAAAACAGATAGCGGTAAATTAATTTTAGTTAAGCCCCAGACTTATATGAATCTGAGTGGCGAAGCAGTAAAAAAAATAGCCGATTATTATAAAATTCCGCCGAGCAAAATTTTAGTGGTTGCCGACGACGCAGCATTGCCTTTGGGCAAATTACGCCTACGCTCCGATGGGAGCTGCGGCGGGCATCGCGGATTGCAAAGCATTCAAGAATATTTGCAGACGACCTATTTTCCACGGTTGAAAATCGGCATCGGTCTTCCAGTCATGATGGCTATGGAAGAGTGGGTCTTGGCCTCTTTTACTAAAAAAGAGCTAGATGAAGTGGAAGAAGCAGTTAAAGAAGCTGCGCAAGCCGTCGATTTATGGCTCAAAGAGCCCATGAATCTAGTGATGACGAAAGTCAACCGAGAGCAAGATAAAAGTAAAAATTCCCCAGAATTGGGTGAGGAGAAAGATCATGTCACAGAATAGACAGAACCTCTACGAGGGAATGTATATCCTCAATGCCACATTGAGTGACGATGCCCGTCAAAAAGCCCTTGAAAAAATCAAGGATGGAATTGTTGAACGCGGCGGAGAGATTCATATTGTTCACGAACAAGGGCGCCGTAAACTTTCTTACGAAATTAATGGCCGTCGTGAAGGGTATTATTATTTATTGTACTTCACAATCAAACCACATGCCATTAACGAGCTGTGGCAAGAGTACCATATTCACGAAGACTTAATCCGTTTTATTACACTACGGGCTAGCCAAGTGAAAGAGAAGTTAGAATATAAAGCATTAGCGGAAGGGTAATACAATGGCTTTTAGAAATTCATCGGACTCATCTTTAGAACCCCGTGTAAAAAAGCGTAAACAATGCCCTTTTACTACAGCTGGTTTTAAAGAGATCGACTATAAAGATGTCGAAACACTTAAAAAATTTATCACTGAACGCGGTAAAATTTTACCACGTCGTATTACTGGGGTCTCTTGCCATTTTCAAAAGTTGCTGTCGTCTGCTATTAAGCGGTCAAGGCACATGGCCCTTTTGCCATTCGTTTTAGAAGACTAAAGGATAAGGAGAAACTAAGATGCCCAGTCAATTATTATTGTTGGAAGATGTCGACGATCTAGGCCGTAGTGGCGATCTCGTTAACGTTAAACCAGGATTTGCTCGCAATTTCTTGATTCCTCAACGCAAAGCTGTAATGGCTGATGCTAATGCTATTCGTATGCAAGCTCGTCTAAAAGAAGAACGTGCTAAGAAAGCTATTGAAGATAAAAAAGAAGCTGAAGAGCTATCAGCTAAAATGGCAAATGTATCAATTGCAACAATTGTTAAAGTTGATCACGATGGTCATATGTACGGATCAGTTGCAGCTTATGACATTGTCAAAATGTTAGAAGAAAAAGGTATTGTACTTGAAAAACGTCAAGTGCAGTTGGCTCAGGCTATCAAGAAAACTGGCGTCCACAAAATCAACCTCAAATTGAAAGAAGGCGTTGCGGCGTCTTTAATTTTGAAAATTATTCCAGAAGGAATGGACGAAGCTTCTTTTGATGCTGATTTAGAAGCGAAGAAACTTCAAGCTGAAAAAGTTGCTGCAGAAAAAGCCGCGGCTGCTCAAGCTGCAGCTGAAGCTGCTGCTCAATCTAGCGAAGAAGAAGAACCTTCAGAAGAGTCATAATTTGCTGAAATTGTTTTCACCAGCAAAACTCAATCTTTTTTTTCGTGTTTTGGGAAAAAGGGAGGATGGTTTTCATGAACTTGCCTCCCTCTTTCAAGCTATAGATTTCGGAGATATTCTCCATTATTCATTATCGAAAGATGATGTATTCACATGTTCTTCAAACCATATTCCATTAGATGATTCTAATTTAGTCATTAGAGCTCTTAAACTGTTTCGTCAAAAAACCGGAATACAAGCGTGCTTTAAAATTCACTTAGAAAAATACATACCAACTGAAGCAGGTCTTGGTGGGGGTAGTAGTAATGCTGCGACCACATTATGGGCGCTTAATAAATTAACGGGACAACCGGCAAGTCTTGATGACTTAATTAAATGGTCTGCAGATTTAGGTTGCGATATCACTTTTTTTCTATCAGAGGGTACAGCTTATTGTCGAGGTCGTGGTGAAATTATTGAACCACTCCCTTTGATAAAGTCAGAAAGTTGTACGCTTGTTAAACCTGATTGGGGTTTATCCACTGCCAGTGTTTTTAAAAATTTTGACATGAGTCTTTCAGAGTTCACTGATCCTGATGAAACTCTTGATCAATTCTTAAGTGGCAAACCAAGTTATTTTAATGATTTGGAAGAAGCTGCTAATAAAACGGACGAGCGGCTAAGTGATCTAAAACAAAAACTATACGAATGTGGCTTTCACACTGTGACAATGACAGGTACGGGTTCATCATTCTTTTGTTATGGTCAAGGCAATGCTCCTAAAGAGCTATTTCAAAAAAATATTCGGTTTATTTCCAGAAAACCAAATCAATGGTATGATCTTCCAAGAATTATTTTAGATAATAAGTAATAATAAATAATTTAGCGTCTGTGGTTTGACTTAATGTTGCAGAATTGTTAAATTAGTTTATTAATTATAGGTTCTCTCATGCAAAAATCTGATGATAAATTGATTGTTGTTACAGGTGGTGCTGGATTCATTGGATCTGGTGTTATCCGTTATTTAAACGATCAAGGTCGTCAGAATATTGTAGTTGTGGATGAGTTGGGCGATACAGATAAGTGGAAAAACCTTGTTGGCAAATCATATTATGATATTCTTGATAAAAAAGATTTGAATAATTGGCTTGTTGATCGTCAAAATGACATTAAGGGTTTTATACATTTAGGCGCTTGTTCTGATACTATGGAAACAGATGCTAGTTATCTGTTAGAAAATAACTACAGGTTTTCCGTAAATTTAGCTGAATATGCTTTAAAACATGGCCATCGTTTTATTTACGCCTCATCTGCTGCAACTTATGGAGATGGACTTCAAGGCTTCTCAGATAATCATCAAGAAATAGATCATTTGAAGCCTTTAAACATGTACGGATATTCAAAACATATTTTTGATCTTTGGTTAAAACGCCAGGGCGTTTTAGACAAAGTCGTTGGTTTGAAATATTTTAACGTGTTTGGACCCAATGAGTGGCATAAAGGCCGTATGAGTTCAGCTGTTGTGCATTTACTCAAGCAGGCTCAACAAGAGGGTGTTGTCAGGCTCTTTAAATCTTCGGATAAACAGTACGGGGATGGTGATCAAGTCCGTGATTTTTTATATGTTAAAGATGCCGCTGCCATGACTTGTGCATTTTTAGATAATTCCTTTGGTGGTTTGTTTAACATCGGATTTGGCAAGCCTAGAACTTGGAATGATTTAGCTAAGAGTTTGATTAAGGCACTAGGAAAAGATATACCTATTGAATATATCCCCATGCCACAACAACTCGTTGGTAAATATCAAAACTACACTTGCGCAGATATGAGTAAACACGATCAACTTGGACTTACAAAAGCTCAGTGGCCCTTAGAAAAGGCTGTTGAAGATTATGTAAGCAACTATCTACTTACGGAGACGACTTGGTGAATCTAGCTGGATCTTTTTGTCAATTATCTTCTAAGAGAGTGCTTGTAGTCGGAGATTACATGCTCGATACATACACCATTGGAAAAGTGCGTCGTATTTCTCCAGAAGCTCCTGTATCTGTATTACAAGTCGAAAAAGAAGAAAATCGTCCTGGTGGTTCTGGCAACGTTATTTTGAACTTAATATCCATGGGCGCTGAAGTTAAAGCGCTTGGTCGTATTGGTAATGATAAAGCTGGATCGATTCTCAAAGAAACCTTTGCTCAAGAAGGTGTCAATATCAGTAGTTTGTTTGTTGATAATGACTTTCAGACACCTTTAAAAAATCGTATCATCGCTGAGAATCAACAAATTGTTCGTGTTGATTTTGAAAAAATTGAACCTTTAAGTGAAGTTCTTGAACAACAAATTATTGAATCTCTCTCTTCTATTTTAGAAGATATTGATATTGTCGCTATTTCTGATTATGCCAAAGGATTTTGCTCTAGAACACTTTTAGAAGCAATAATAACTAATTGCATTAAGAGAAATATTCCAGTCATTGTCGATCCAAAAGGTAATGACTTTAGTAAGTATGAAGGCGCTACAATCATTAAGCCTAATTATTCAGAAGCTGTTATCGCATCTGGTCTTGATGCAAACGCATCAATTGACAAAGTGGCTCAACAGCTCATTAAAATTACTAAATCTGCCTTATTTATCACACGGTCTGAAAAGGGTATTACCATTTTCAATCAAAACGGGCAGAGCGAAAACTACCCAGTACATGTTAAAGAAGTACGCGATGTCGTTGGTGCCGGCGATACAGTATTAGCAACGCTAACATGTGCAATTGCAAGTGGGTTGACATTAACTGAATCGGCTAAGCTGGCTAATGTCGCAGCAGGTATTGCCATTGAGCATTTAGGGTGCGCAAGGGTATCGCTATCAGATATGGCAAGACGATTACTCGAAACTGATAGTGTCTACAAAGTGTTCGATGAAGAACATATCTTTGCATTACAAGCAGCTTTAAAAAATCGTCGTGTGGTTATTTTAGGAGTATCTCAAAAAGGTGGAAGTTTAACTCCTACTCTTTTCAAAGCTTTACGTAAGCTATCAAGTAACTCTGAAACAGATCTTATTATTTATATGAAAGATTCAACTGATGTTGAATTTGTATCATTACTGGCTTCTTTACATGAAGTTGACTTCATCGTTTTAAAAAGCCAAAGCTTACAAAGCCTTTGTGAGCAAATTCATCCTAATGAAGTCTATATCTTTGATGAAGATCAGTTGTGTTCTTTAGAGCATACTGAAGCGCTATTATTAACTTAACAGTCAAATAGCTTTAGCTAATTCAATGTTAGGTTGTGTACTTGAAAAAGTCACTTTGACGAATTCTTGAACACCATTTATGGAGTTATACCGATAGTAATATATCGAGTTTTCTTCAATTAAAGTGTTTAAATTTATAAATTCAATAGACTGATCATTTTCAGGCCACTTATTAACGCTTAATAATTGTAAGTTTTGCCCATCAATCACACTCAGATGTGAGTTTTTGCAAACACTAAAGCAGTATTCATCCCCGGCCCAAAATTTAGAAAGTGCATCACACCTATGATTTTCTTCTAAAATTTGTGGACACTGTTTAATTGTTAAAAAACTACAAGAAGGAAGATTCATCAGAAAATAATTTTTATTTTTATCAAATACCTCAATATTTCTTCCTTTGAATGCAAACAGATATTTATTATTAGTCAGCAATTGGGCTTGGTAAAAATTACCGCTGAATGTTCCTGTTTTATTAGACTTAGCATCAAGTTTATAGAGTACAGTTTCAGCAATGCTTAAGTAGATATTATCATTATCTTGATAAAAGTTTTTTACAGGATATTCTGAACAAACGTCATCTCGAGAAATGTCTTCAAACGTTTTTAAATTAAAACGGTAAAAGCAATCATTGTTTGAATAACAATATGTAAAACCATAAAAAATATCCTTAAAAATACCTATATTATTTAAGGGTTTATCTACTTTTTTGATGTGATCAATAGTTAAATCTAAATCACAAATATAACAGTTTTCAGTGGTGCAAACTAAAATTCCGTCACAAAGAGATATAAGAGCTTTAATGTCCTTTTCAAATCTTTTGGTGGATTTAGTTTCGATTCGCAGCTCACCATTATTATTTAGCAGAGTTTTATACAATGTGCGATCGCAAGCTGAGTAAATTGCGGCACCTATTTTAAAACCTCCCCACCGTTTATTTCTTGAATAATTTGTATATTCTGTTGATACAACTTCCTTGACGTACTTAAATCGATTTTTATACTCCAAATAGTATTTAGCTCCGATTGAATCTTGACAAATGAATGTATGCCACTGCTTACACACTTGTCTTAGTTCTGGTATTTGTCGAGGGGGAATGTAGGTTGCAATACTTTCAAACGTATCTTTGGTAGTCAATGGTGAAATTGTCACCTTATTCACTCCTTTTGAAATGAATTATAAGTTTTAAAAGATAGAAGATAATTTTAAAGAAAATTGAGGTCGACCCTCAAACATCATGTGGGAATTTTAGCTTGATCAATCTTAGATGTAAAAGAGACTTTTGTGAAATTTTTATCGTCTAAATAAAAAAGCGTGTTTTTAGATATCGTGGGAGGTGGATTATTAAGAGATTGATCAATAGGTTTATCGGCTACAGGTGTAACAGATAAAACGTTAAGGCCATTACTAAAAACTGTAAGATGACCTGAATTGCAGAAAATAAAACAGCGATGTTTTTTAACTAAGAATTTGAATTTTTGATTGCAACTTGTCTTATTTGTATCAATAAACGAACAGCTAAACTGTTTATTAGGCTTATCCCACAACCCCTTTTTATAAGCTAATACTTGCTTTTCAAATATCAGAAATAAACATTTAGTGTTACTTTGAAGATCGCATATCGAATGGCTCATTTGTAGGCTTAAATATTTATTATCGATTCGGTTGTAGATTAAGAGTATATTTTCAAATATGACAATGTAGATAAATTCTTTATCAATATGAAAAGTTTCGATGTTTGCCAACGGGTAGACAACTTTATTATTAAGCAGAATTTTTTTGCAGACATCAAATCTGTAGAGTTTTGCATAGTCTGTTAAGCAATAAATAGTATCGTCTATAAATTCGGCTTTTAAAATCCTCTCTTTTGTAACAGTAAAATCAAATTTTAATAATTCAGTAAGATTTTCTAAATTCAAAGCATTACATGAGCCATTATTTAACCCCATTATTGCCCAATTTCTTGCAACTTTTAGATAAAGCAGGTCATGATCAAAAATGTAAACATTGGTTAAAACATTTAGTACATCAAATTTAACTGGGTGTATCTCAATGTATGTCGTATCAGTACGAACATAGTATCCTTCAGCAAGAATTAAATGATTCCGATAACTCGAAAAGTGCCTAAGAGACATATTGAGATGTACAATCGACTTAGATTCTATAAATTTAAAGAGGTTTCGTTGCTCAATGACCAGTGAAAACTTTTCCTCTATCACCTTTTTCCAAAGTTTATCCACCCGCTCAATAGGGGCTAACTCTAATGGATCAATAAATGACAAGACGTTGTATAGAAGATCTTTATTTTGTAACGGTTTTATTGTCATGTTTTTTTGATTTGTTCAATTGTTGAATCGAATGATACTTTGTAAAGATTATCGTATGTTTGATAGATGAGGGTATTTTTTGTAATCGCTGCTTTCAATATATAGGGATGACTTTGAATCTGGGGGTCTTTACAGATGTTTAAAAATTCGAATTCTAAAGTTTGTGCGTTATAGACATTTAAGTGATGATTAGAACAAAAAGTGAAGCATCTTTTTTTCTTATTTATAAATACAAAAGATGCTTTGCAATTAGTTGATTCTTTTTTAAAATTGCATGATTTTAAAGTTGTTTTCAAAGTCCAATCATTTTTAACTAAGGCGGATACTCCTGATGAACTTACAAGGAACAAATATAACTGACTCGAAGTAATATGACTAAAAGTACTTTTGAGAGGTATTTTTTCTTGTTTAATGATTTTCCGAGAAGAAACTAAAAAATTAGAATATTGAGATCCTAGATATTCGTAATCGGAATCTATATGAAAGGAAGATAATTTTTGGTCGATATGTACATCTAATTGATTAGAAAAAGTATTGTATTTCCAAACCCTTTGTTTTGTATGACAGTAATAAATTCCATCTTGTAATATTGAGTAGAGAACTTTATCATCGGCCCCGATAACAAATTCTTCCACCTTCCATGATGTTTCGTTTTTAAATACACTTATTTTTCCATTGCTGAATCCTAAAATAATCCAATCAGCTGCAGAATCTATATAGTTAATTTCTTCTTTCACCCTAGTAAGTTTTTTTGGGTTCTTTATGGAAAAATGATCAATAGAACATTCTTCGAT
>JAEMRK010000102.1 GCA_016463375.1 Parachlamydiales bacterium
TTTTTATTAAATTGTTTAAATTATTTAAATATAAATTTTTCAACGTTCATTGTAAGTGGGTTAGCATTCTCACCTCCAATCTAAAGTTTTAATAAAACTTATTCAAATTTTTTCTTGATTAGTATAATGTGTGTAGTTTTGTAAGGAGTTATATGCAACAAGCTGATGTGATTATAATAGGGGCAGGAGTAGCTGGATTGTCGTGTGCTAAACACCTTCAACAAAAAGGAATTTCTCATTTAATTTTAGAGTCTCAACCAGAAGTTGGTGGTCGTTTGCAAACTGACCTTGAAGCAGGGTACTTGCTGGACAGGGGATTTCAAATCTATTTCACAAGTTATGAAGAACCTTGCCAGCTAATCGATATTCGCAAATTAGGTTTGAAACCATTTGATATTGGTTCTTACATTTATAAAAATGGAAAGATTTACTCGATCGCAAAGTTTTTTTCTGGGTATCCCAACTTGTTGCAAAAAATAAAACTATGGCGCTACATCAGAGGACTGAAAAAGAATACATGTTCTATCAGTGAGGGCCACCTCCCTTTTAAGGAGGTATTGAAAAGAACATTTTCTAATGATTTGATTGAGAGTTTTTTTGTACCTTTTATAGGGGGAATCACTCTTGATAAGTCTTTATCAACAAGTACATACATTGTCGACGAGATTCTAAGAAGTTTAATGAGCGGTCAATCAGTTCTTCCAAAAGAGGGCATGGGGATGATTGCAAAAGAAATAGCCAAGGGACTTAACATCTATTTAAATACTAAAGTCAGTGCAGTACAGGGACAAACTGTGATTTTAAAATCTGGTGAAAAACTGACAGCTAAAGCCGTCGTTATTGCAACAGATGCTAAAAATGGTTCTGATTTAATTATGGATTTTCCAAGGCCTAAAGCGTTTAAAGCTGTCACCACTTTTTATTTCACAGCTGCTAAATCTCCGTTTAAAAAACCGTTGTTGCTTCTTAATGCGCAAAAACTAAAGTTAGTCAATCACTTAGCTGTTTTATCGGACGTACAGCCCTCTTATTCAACAACAGGCAGGGCATTAATAAGTGTTACACTTATTGGTGACCATCCAGAAGATGTGTTATCAAAAGTTAAAAATGAGTTAAGGGAACTATTAGGTGTTCAAACTGATGAATGGCAGTTTTTAAAATATTATTGTGTAAAAGAAGCCCATCCAGTTTACGATAAAAAAGTGCCTGCAAGATTGGGTAATAATCGTTATTTAGCCGGAGATTTTTGTTATTACGCATCAATTGATAAAGCAGCACTGGCAGGCCGAGAAGCAGCAGAAGCAATACATGAAGATTTGCTTAATTAAAGATTTTTTTTGAGTACCAAAATACGTTGAAGTAACTTATAATTTCTGGCATGGATAATTTATTTGTTACTTGCGTAAAAGGCTTTGAGCCTTTGTTAACAGAAGAACTTAAAGAACTGGGTTTTGAAAAATTAGAACCTAGTTTTTGTGGTGTTTTTGTAGAAGGTTCTTTTAGCGATATATATCGCATAAATTATTGTTCTCGTTTGGCTTCTCGAGTGTTGATGCCATTAGAGCAATTTGCACTCATTGATCGCGATGATTTGTATGAAGCCGCTAGATCAATCGACTGGAGACCTTTTTTTGAAAAAAGAGGATCTGTTGCAATTGATGTTAACGGTCGTCATAACGCCTTTACAAATTCCTTATACGCAGCACAAATAGTCAAAGATGCTATATGCGATCAGCTCCGAGAGCATTGGAATTGGCGCCCAAATGTAGATACAAAAAATCCCGATGTGCAGTTGAATGTCTACTTAGAACGTAAAAGAGCCACTCTCTTTTTTGATACATCTGGAGATGTTTTATTTAAACGAGGGTACCGCAAAGAAACAGGTGAGGCACCCCTTTCTGAGTCTTTTGCTGCCGGTCTTTTGAAGCTTGCAGGTTATAAAGGAACGGAGCATTTATTTGATCCGTGTTGTGGGTCTGGCACTTTTCTTATTGAAGCAGCAATGATTGCTACAAAGACTCCCCCTGGTTATCTCAGACCTCGCTTCGGATTTTTCTCTCACGAACAATTTGATGAAAAAGTATGGCTTGAATGTAAAAATGAAGCAGACGCGGCCCGTATACCATTAAATGAGGGCCAAATTAGTGGTATTGATATTTCAAAATCATCCGTTTGGAATTGCCGTACAAATTTAAGACAAGCGGGATTTTTTGATCAAATTCAAGTGGAAGCAGCAGATTTTAGAGATTATCATCCATCAAATCCCATCAATTTTATCATCGCGAACCCTCCGCACGGTAAACGCATGGGTTCTGTTGAACAATTGGCATCATTATATCGCTCGCTCGGCGATTTCATGAAGCAACAAACGACAAAACCTGCTCGTGGCTTTGTTTTTACAAGTGATATGGATTTAGCAAAAGAAGTGGGTTTAAAACCCACTCTAAGACACGTAGTCCCTTATAGCAACCTCGACAGTCGTTTATTAGAGTACGATCTCTATTAAAGACTTAAAGTTTTGCTATAGGAATATTGAAACGACAAGACCGATTAGGAAAATGACAAATAGCACTTTTGCAATCGTTGCAGAAATACCTGCTAAACTGAAAAATCCTAAAACGCCTGATATTGCTGCAACAATTGCAAACACAATAGACCATACTAACATAAATCACCTGTTTGGGTTGTGAATTTGGCATGTAGGGCACAAATGAGTTCCTCTTTGTGCCACAAATATTTTTATAATTTTTGTTCCACAATGATGGCAAGGATTACCTTGCTGTTGGTAAACGTTTAAGCGTTTTTGATTGTTTCCCCAAGCGCCTTCCATTCTCTTATAATTACACTGTCCATGGCCAATAGTCGTTCCTCCAGACTCAATCCCTTTAATTAAGCTGAGTTGTATAGCTTTATATAAAGAGCGTGCATCTGATTTGTTTAAAGTGCAACCAGGCCTTAATGGGTGCAATTTGGAATACCAAAGGGATTCGTCGACGTAAATATTTCCAAGCCCAGCAATAACTGTTTGATCTAATAAGAGTGGTTTTAAAGCCCTTTGACGCTTCAATAAAGGATAAAAGGTGTCAAACGTCATCGTTAAGGGTTCTGGACCCAAATGCCCATAAACACTGCATGGATTATTGGTCAAAGTCCAACGTCCAAATTTACGCGGGTCATGGAAACGGATATGGAGTTCATTGCTAAAAGTCATTAAAAGATGCTGATGAGGGGATACTGGCTCTTGGATAGGTGTGATAAGTATTTTGCCACTCATTCTAAAGTGGACGATTAAACTAAAGCCGTTATTCAATGAAAAAGCTAAATATTTACCCCTTCGATGGATTCCTACTATAGTGCTGCCAAGAATATTTTTTTTAAGTATTTCATTATCAATATATTGAGATAAGTGAGGCGACATAACATCCACACTCTCAATAACTTGATTTACTATACCATTATAAATTAGGTCTTGAGCAATCGTTTCTACTTCAGGTAATTCAGGCATAAGTTCTCCAGGAGCAATAGTTTAAGGTTAATTAACTTTTATTACTAATATAATTAATAGGTAATTAGTTAACTTAAAAATTTAATTAATGTTATAA
>JAEMRK010000042.1 GCA_016463375.1 Parachlamydiales bacterium
TTAACAAAAAACTAATAAGAAAACAATCATTTAAAAAATATATTATTATAGATAAAGAGCTAAACATATAAACTGTAAATTTAAATGTTGCTCTAATGATAATCCATAATTATAATTTACCTTTTTTAATCACGGAGTTAAGTATGAAGATCAAAAAAATCGCAACTAATTCATTAGTGGGTTTACTAGCTGTTCTAACTACTGGCTGTGCTAGTTATAAAGCATCAAACTTAAATGCTCTGGATACTGAAGTGAATGCAGTTACACAAAAAAAAGATGGCATCACTGTTCAAGCTAAAACATTTGATAAGTACGATTGTAAACGCTATTTAGATCGTAACGTTATTAAAGAAGGTTTTCAACCTATTCAATTGACTATAAAAAATGATTCAAGCCGTCGATTAATTTTATCTTCATCAAATATTTCACTTCCAAGCGCAGCGCCTAATTTTGTTGCTCAGTCAGTTCATACTTCAACAGCTGGAAGAGCTATAGGTTATGGAGTTGGTGCTTATTTTACATTTGGTGTTTTGGCAATACCTGCAGTTGTTGATGGTATAAAATCTTCTCAAGCTAATAAAGCATTAGATATCGACTTTGCTAACAAAGCTTTAGAAGAAAAAGTTTTATTACCACATTCATTGAACAATGGATTAATTTTTGTTCCAGTTGACCAATTACAACATGATTTTAAAATTACATTCGTTGATGCAGATACTAATGAAACGATTGAAATGGAAGTTACTTGTTAATTAGATCGTCTTAGAACGTTCTAGTTCAATCTTAGCGTGTTTAGCAGAAGAAATTGCCATTGGTTTTTTAATGACGACTTTAGCCCATTCAATGGGAAATTGATCAAACAAAGCATTAACCAAATCAATGGCAAATGTCTCTACCAACTGATACCTTTTTTCATGAGCCAAATCACAAGCCAATTTTGCAAGAGCTGTATAGTCAACTGGCGCACTTGTAATACAATCCTTTTCAGCACAAGCAGAAATGTCTGCTTTAACTTCAATGTCTACGTATAAAGTCTGCTTTTTAACGCGCTCATGATGATGAATGCCGATAATGCATTTAATCAGATGGTGGTAAATAGCAATTAGGGCCACTTGCTTCATTTTTTTATCCTAAATCACGCATCGCTTGATTTAGGGCGTCAATAATCCCTAAATCGGCAGCTTTTTTAGCAACAATCTGGGCTTTATCGATTAATAGTTGTGGGCCCGTTTCCATAGCAATGCTTATGTCGGAATAAGTATACATAGGCAAATCATTGATATCATCACCTGCTACTATGACTTTAGGCTTTAGGGCTAAAGACTCTTTATAATCTCTTATGACTGTGCCTTTATTAACATCTTGCTGTGTTACTAAAGCGATGTATTTTTCTGTTCTAAAGGGGTCTTTGATAACTGTGACACTTAAAGGCACTCTTTTAGTGATTTCTTTTTCAATTGCTCTAAGATCATCTTCTGGCCCAAAAATCTTAATGAGCGGAAAGCTTGTCAAATTTGCTTCAGCAAAATTTGTTACGGGTATAAAAGGAGCTCCTGCAATTTTTTCTCTATAAGCCAAATATTTTAGATCTTCATCGGAATATCTTTCTTTTCTGAAAAATGTTTTATCACCTGCTTCCATCCCCCCCTCAACTAGAAAATCAAACGGATAAGGCAAAATAATTGATTCAAAAAGTGGCAGGTTGATTGCAGGAATATACTTTTTTTGGATGATTTTTTTGGATGGGATATCGACTAAGGTCGATCCGTTTTGTACACCTAAATGAAATGAAAAATTTAAATTTTGTACCACTGGAAACGCAAATGAAAATGGCCTACCTGTTAAAAAGAGAATGTCATGCCCCTCATCAGCCAATTTTTTTAAAAATTGGCTGACAGGGTCTGGAATTGGTCCTTCATGAGTTGTAAGTGTGCCATCTATATCTAAAGCGATTATAAAAGCCATTGACTATCTTCCTTTAAACTTAATACTAGTTTTGTGCTAAGATCTTATTTTTGAATCCACTTTAGTAACGCTGTTTTATGTTTAAATCAAAATATTTATTTTTAGCTATCATATGCTGTTTTTTTATGGGCTACGCCTTTTGTGATGATACAATTATTCGCACCCTGGACCACCCGCTCGATGAATTTATGATGGATACAGCCCCAGAATCGGATTATTGGAAACAACTTTTAAATATGGTAGCTACACTCATAGCATTATTAGCAGCCGTAGCTATTGTTTTTGCTTTAATCAAAAAAACACTGACTAAACGCCAATTTGCTCAAAATGACACAAAAATCATCAAAATATTGGAAAAAAGGTCATTAACAGCAAAAAGTCATATCTACGCCATTGGCATACTTGATAGGCTACTTATTATTGGAGAGAGTGAAGGAGAGATTAGAACGCTTGGAGATTTCCCATCCGGTGCCCATTTAGAAGCTCTTTTTCAACAAGAAAAGCTTAAACAGCCTAATTTGATGCAAGCTGTTGCTGAAAAATTAGGTAAAAAGAACGTATCTAAAAATACTCAAAATTGATAAATTATCAACAAACTTTTCAAAAACTAACGAAGGAGCAGGATTTTACGTTTTTATGTAAAATCTGACAATACATGAAATCATTTAAAAACTTATTAGGACCCGTTTTTATTACAATAACACTCTCGACGGTTTTAACTTCATGTTTGTACGAAATGCCCTCTGACGATCAAATACATACCACACCTCTCACAAACAATCCGGACGTTACTCAAGATAATAACTCAATGATGATGCCGGGCGCTGAATACTAATATCTCATGATATTTAATAGTGCTTCTAGCTATTCTTTAAACGGAAAAATATTTCAACGCATTTCCTAAAAATGATTGCTTAGAATAAGTGCTTGGTCTAAAAATAGGCCATCTTAGTCTCTCTTTCTACGATCTACTTTAGGAGTTTAACACATGTTAGTACTGACAAGGAAGTCCGAACAAAAAATTCTCATTGGCGAGCAGATAGTTATCACTGTTCTAAAAGTGTACGGCGATCAAGTATCAATTGGTATTGAAGCACCAGCCGACATGCGTATTTTTCGTGAAGAACTTGTCAAAGGAAACTTAAACATCACTGTTAAAGACTCTAATACACCCTATTCATCTGACGTCTCTAAGATTGACCATCTCAACAAAGGTCGCCATCAAAAAAATACCAAGTACCGCCTTCATAAACAACCCTTAGTCGAGGCAAGTGATGAGGCATAGATAAGGATTAAGCGTAAAGATTTTTTGACTTTAAAATCTTTACGCTCAACCGTTGTTTAATAGTTCAAAATTAGCTATGCTATACCTAATTTAATAAGGGTGTGACTGTGCAAATCAAACTATCTCTTTTCCAAATTTCTAAAATTTTAAAAGAAAAAGGTTATCTTCCCACGATCGATGAAGATAATCAACAGTTCTTTATTATCCATAAAATAGATGAAATGGAACTGCCTTTGTTTTTTAAAGTAGCATCATCTTTCCAACACATCCAAGTAATCGCCTATCTGCCAATTAAAGTAGATCCAGAAGTTTACAACGATGTCGCTCGTCTTTTACACCAAATAAACTGTGAAATTGATGTTCCAGGTTTTGGCCTTGAAGAAAAGGAAGGCATGATCATGTTTAGAATTTTTGTCCCTTGTCAAAATGGCTATTGTACGTCTGAATTTGTTCTATCTTTTATAGATGTCATTCATCGCGCGTTTGAAAGCTACAAAAACTTGATCCTTGCAGTAGTTGAAAAAGAAACAACATTAGATGAAATTTTAGCAAAAGCTTAATACCTTTAAATTCTGAATGATTGCATTTTTTTCCAATCCTGTTTAGCATCGCGCTAATAACTATTTTAAAATGGAAAGACATGACTGATCAAGCGATTTCTTCAAATTTTCAGCTGCAAAATACAGTGGTTAACTCTGATCCTAAGGGTGTAATGCGCCGTTTTTTTGATATTGTTTTTAGCTCAGGCGTTCTATTGATAGGTAGTCCCATTCTTTTAGGAATTACATTAGCAATACGCATGACATCGAAAGGCAACGCAGTATTCAAGCATAATCGAGTGGGTCAACACGGCAAAATTTTTTCATGCTATAAATTTCGCACAATGTATCCCGATGCTGACCAAAGATTAAAATCACTTCTTAAAGAAGACCCCGTACTATTATCAGAATGGAAAAAAACACATAAACTGAGTAATGATCCTCGCATTGCTGGAAAAGTGGGTAAATTTTTAAGACGCACGTCACTTGATGAACTGCCCCAATTTTGGAATGTTTTAAAAGGCGACTTGAGTATTGTTGGACCAAGACCTTTAACTGAAGAAGAAATTATTAATCGTTTAGGACAAAAGGCTCCTAAAATCTTATCAGTTAAACCAGGACTTACTGGAATCTGGCAAACTGCTGGTCGTGGCAAAGCCGTAACTTATCAAATGCGAATTCAAATGGATGAAGAGTATGTTGAAAAGCAAAATTTCTGGCTCGATCTGAAGCTAATTTGTAAAACAATACCCTGTATGATTTTATCTAGGGGTTTATAGTTTTGAACTGGCGTATCTTAGGAGTATTTGCCATAGCTTGGCTGGCGTTCCTAACTATGCCTATTTTTCTGCCAGCTTTAAAACTGGCCTATTTCGCACCATTTTTAATTATTAGCTATTATCGCTACGGTTACTTTATAGCTCTTTTCTTCTCTTATTGTGCAGGTCTTCTCATTGATTTGTACTGCGTTGAGACAAGGCTTGGCTTTTACACTTTAGTTTATATAGCCACAACTGTTGTGTTGTATGAAAAAAAACAGCGCTTTTTTGAAGACAACGCATCAACACTGCCGATCATGTCTTTTTTATTTGGAGTGGTATCGACTGCATTTCAATGGATACTTCTGTTCTTTTTAGAAAGAAGCGTTACACTTACTATCGATTTTTTTGTGGCAGACTTTTTAGTTATGCCAGCTTTAGACGCCTTATATTCTTTACTATTTATTCCTTTGTTTTTTAGACGATCATTTAAACGCACCCAACACTTTTAAAGTATGTTGAAGCGATTAAACAAATAGAGTACATTATAAATATGATTATCGATGGAAAAGCAATTAGTGAAGAGCTACTAGAAGAGCTCAAACTAAAAATTCAAAATGCTAAACAATTTAGTAAAGCTAAACAGCCAGGTTTAGTTTTTGTGCTGGTTGGTGAACATCCACCATCACACTCCTATGTCTCTATGAAAGCTAAAGCCTGTGAAAAAGTAGGCATCAAATCAACAATTGTTCGCTATCCTGAACGAGTCGATCAAAACAAGCTTCAAGAAGAGATCCAAAAACTTAATCAAGATCCATTAATTCATGGCATTCTTGTTCAATTACCTTTACCAGATCACATCGATTCTTACCAAATCATGGAAACAATTGATCCTAAAAAAGATGTCGATGGCTTTAACCCTATTAATATGGGTAAATTGATATTAGGACAAACTGATGGATTTTTTCCCTGCACGCCCGAGGGCATTCTTATTTTGCTGCAAAAAGCAAAGGTGAATACCCAAGGAAAAAACATTGTTATCCTTGGACGAAGTAATATTGTAGGTAAGCCATTAGCTGCTCTTTTAATGCAAAAAGCAACTTATGGTAATGCCACTGTGACTTTGTTGCATTCACAGTCTGTAAACATTAAAAAGCACTGTAAAGAAGCTGATATTTTAATTGCAGCCATTGGACAACCTGGATTTATCAAACGTGATATGGTTAAACAAGATGCAGTTATTATTGATGTCGGCATTAATTTCGTAGACGATTTAAGCGTTGCTAAGAAATACCGTATTGTTGGAGACGTCGATTTTGATGCTGTTCAAGATCTTTGTTCTGCCATCACACCGGTACCCAAAGGCGTTGGCCCTATGACAATTGCCTTACTACTCATTCATACATGGAAGAGCTTTTGCAAGCTTAATTCTATTCCAAAACAATATCACTAACGCCTAACATTTCATCATTTTTATCGAGTGTCTTGACATAGCGCTTACAATTTTTTGCTGATATAATACACAAATATAGACCATGTGGATCATAGTTAAAAGTAAGCTCATATCGACCATCTTGATTCGTTTGAGCTGTTGTGACTAATATAAAATCATCTATGATATCTAAATAGTGCCAGACTTCGATTTCTGCATGATCTAAAGGTTCATGGTCTTTTCGAATAAGTCCTTTTAATTCTTGCTTAGTGCTTGCGGGCTCAGATTTTAATGCCTGTTCTAAAACTGGCCTATCCGGTGTGATGTTAGGCACTGGTAACTTTGTACCTGGAATCACCTGCATTTTCCCAAGTTTTTTAGGAGCTGATAACCCATTTTTTTGCAAAAATTTCAAAAGATTTTTGTAGGGCTCAACGACATAATACATTGTATTTATACCACCGACTAAACCAATACGCGTCTTGGCGCCCATCGCCGTTGCAATACCAACGACTTTTTGATTTTCCCCAAATACCGGACCACCGCTATTGCCTTCATGTATAGATGCATCCGTTTTGATTAGACCGTTATTTTCATCAAATACATAGTCCCATCCACTATGCTTACCAAACGTCATCGTAATGGTATCTTTAAGTTCTTCTTCAAAAGTACCACGCATATACTGAGATGGATATCCCAGTATGATTAAATCTTCGCCAAGTACTATGCTATCTGAATTACCCAGTGGTAGATATGTGAAACGCCCATTTTCATTAGGACCCTCTAAATGCTCGGTAACTTTGATCAACGCACCGTCAAAAGTGGTGCTCATCGATAGTATTTCAGCATTGTAAAGATCAAAGTCGTCCCCATTATTAGAAAAAACTTGAATAACAGGTGTTGCATGACCTGCATAGTAAATTTTTCGAATTGCTTTATCATTTTCTAAATTGGGGTAATATGCGACAAGATCTGCTTTATGCATCTTATCGTCTTCATCGACCCAATCAAGTATCATGTAGCCGCTAACGCATAAGTCAACGACATGGGCATTAGTAAAAAGATACCCATCGTTTTCAACAAAAAAACCAGAAGCCCTAGATATATAACCCTGGTCTTTTTTTAATTTGAAAGCATCAACTAAGCCACTATCGTAAAGTAATATCTTTACAACGCCATTTTGATAGTTTTTTGCTATCGCTTTAGCATCGATTTCAGCAATCAACGGAGCAAATAATATAGAGGAAGCAATTCCCAAGCGAAACATTATTGAGCGCATAGTCATCTTTATGAGTGATTTGCTCTTATTTATAAGATAGTAAGAATTTTTTCCATTAGAATTAGCTTTGTCTTTAAAAGGATGTGAAGTATATTTATAGAGCGGCCCACTTCTCTCTATCTCCGTTACTACATTTTTTAAAGATGCCGTAAAACACCCTCCCCAGTTTGAGCGCGCTCGTCTAATTGCGCCATAGAGGAATGCATGCTAGCTACGAGTCTGACAAAAAAAAATAAAATTCAAATTGAAGACTATAATTTCGAACGTGATATCGAAAATAGGCTTTTTTTATCTAGTTTTTCTCAAATAGAAGTCACTGTATTAGAAGAAATTTTAAACAGTTCTTTGCATATTGATCTTGATCGTTTGGCTAGAACAGTCGATTTGGATGAAAAAGAATTATCCCCTATTTTAGATCGATTAGAGTCTGTTGGCTTATTAACCAAAGCTTTGACATATATTGCAGTCGATAAAGAAATGCGCAAATATTTTGAGACTCAAGTTGTTAAATTTGACGAGTCTTTTGAGCCTAATTTTGATTACATCAAATCTTGTCTTAAAAAAGTACCGATCGATGTTTTACCCAATTGGTACTCAATACCTCGTACGTCCAATGATATTTCTTCATCCATCATGGAAAAATATCTTTTGACACCTCGTATTTATCAGCGTTATTTGAGCGAACTCGTTTTTGATGACCCCTTACTCGATTCTATTTTAGACGACGTTTTTAGTTCACCTGATTTAAAAGTTTCAGCTGAAAGCTTACGTTTAAAATATAGACTAAGTTTTCAAGAATTTGAAGAGTATGTGCTGCATTTAGAATTTAATTTTGTCTTATGTTCAACTTATGAACAAAAAGATGGGTATTGGGAAGAAATCATTACTCCATTTCACGAATGGCGCCAATACTTGTTGTTCTTAAAAAATACAGAGCCTAAATCTCTTCCCCCTGCTCAAGTCTCTTTTTTACATCGTGGACATTTTGGTTTTATTAGAGATATGTCGAGTCTCTTGAACAGCTTTGCAAAAAACACATCTAATAGTGAAATTCCTTTTGATAAGCTAACATTAAGTGGCGAAGATATCCCACAAAAAGAGCGCGATGCTTACATCTGCCATCTCATCGAAAAGATGGTCGACCTTCAACTTGTCGAACTTGATGATAATAGATACCGTACATTGCCTTTAAGTGATCAATGGTTGAAATGGAACTTGGAAGAGCAAGGTGTTGCTCTTTACAGGTCTGATTTCTTCGGTTTTTATGGAACAGACCTTCCAGAAGAGCTTTTGACTGAGCGTAACTTGCGAGAAGTTGAAAGATCTCTAAGTCGTATGACAAATAAAGGGTGGGTGCTTTTAGATGATTTTATCAAATCGATGTTTGCGCCAGTTGGAAACCATTGCGAAGTCGCTTTGAAAAAAGTCTCTAGACGCTGGTGCTATTTAATTCCTAACTACAGTGTTGAAGAAAAGAAATTCATTGAGCTTGTCATTACCCAACGCTTAATGGAATCAGGACTTGTTGTACTTGGAAAATACCGCGGTCAGCGAGCTTTTTGTTTAACACCTTTTGGTCAAAGTCTTTTAACTGATTGATCCAATTCTTGGATCAATCATCTAAATTTTTCATTGCACGACGCATGCGCTGATCTTCTTCTTTAGATTTTAAAACCTGTCTTTTATCATAAAGTTTTTTACCCTTAGCCGTGGCTAAACGTAATTTAGCTCTGCCTCTAATTAAATAAATTGCTAGTGGTATCAAAGCCATACCCTTTTCTTGGGCAAAACCCTTCAGCTTTTCAATCTCTCTTTTATGCATTAAAAGCTTTCGTTCGCGTCTTTCTTCATGATTGTATAGATTTCCGAAACGATAAGGTGCTATGCTGGCATTAAGTAACCAAGCTTCGTGACCAATCACTTTGATATATGCATCTTGCAGGCTGCCACCGTGGCTTCTAAGAGACTTTATTTCAGTGCCTTGCAAAACAATGCCTGCCTCAAAAGTTTCGATCACTGCATAATCGTGCAATGCTCTACGATTGGAAACAAGCTCGTTATCTGTTTTTTTTTCTTTAGCCATTTGCAAAATCCATTTTTCGCAATTGTTTATAACAGAAATGAGGCAAGTTAAGCATCTTTTATTTTTTTGTATTAAAAATAAAGTAAGCTTGACAAGTGTCCTTTTCAGTAGATATTTTGTATATTTGAATCTTATTAAATGAGGCGTCCATGAAATTTGTCATCGCTAAGAACGATCTAATGTCAGTTATCGGTAAACTCCAAAATGTCGTTCCTACAAAACCAACTCTTCCTATTTTGGCAAATGTCTTGGTCGAAGCAATCAATAATGAAATCATTTTTACAGTCACCGACTTAACAGTCGGTATGCGTTGTTATGTTCCTGCAAAAGTGATTGAAGAGGGATCGACAACACTGCCAGCAAGACGATTTTTTCAACTCGTTAAAGAATTGACAACGGCCAATATCGAGATCACAACGAATGCTAATGAGATCACTGAGATCACAGCTGGCTCATCTCGTTTTAAACTTAACGGCATGCGTAAAAATGACTTCCCCGGCCTGCCTGATTTGGCAGGCGCTCACCAAGTTAAAGTCAAACAGTCGACTTTAAAAGAAATGCTTTTCAAAACATCTTTTGCAGTTTCTCGTGAAGATACACGCTATGTTTTGACAGGTGTGTTATTACGATTAGAACAAGAAGGCCGCGCGACATTTGTTGGTACCGACGGAAAAAGATTAGCTAAGGCTGAAGCTCCAGTGCCGGCAGCACAAGAAGGCGATTATATTATCCCTTTAAAAGCGGTAGACGAGGTCGTTAAACTGCTGACTGAAGACCAAGTGGCGACTTTATACTTCATGAAAGATAAAATCGCTGTAGAAGCCAACCAAACAATTGTTATTACAAAGCTGTTGTCTGGTGACTACCCTAACTATCAACGCGTAATTCCAAGTCAATGTGACATCAATGTCACATTGCATCGAGAAGAGCTAATGACTCTTCTTCGTCAAATATCATTATTTACACCAGATGCAAGTCACTCTGTTAAATTTATATTTGTACCAGGTGAATTGATACTCACTGCTAATAGCATCGATATCGGTGAGGGTAAAGTGAGTATGCCCGCTAATTATGGCGGCACACAGATGCAAGTCGCTTTCAATCCTAACTTCTTTTTAGATATTTTACGCCACTCAAGCGATGAAACTGTGAACTTAGGATTAACCGATGGATTTAATCCAGGTCTTGTCACTGATTCATCAGGTGCTCTTTGCGTCATCATGCCGATGCGTTTAAAAGAAGAATGATCTAAAATAGACGAATGGAACAAAATAAGTTTTCAAAGCTAACCATTCAACGCCTTGTTTTACACCATTGGCGCAACTATGAAGAAATGCATCTCGATTTTTCAGAGCATTTTAATCAGATCATAGGCGCCAATGCACAAGGCAAAACAAATCTTTTAGAAGCGATTCAATTTCTAATTAGTGGCAGATCTTTTCGTACACATCATTTGAACGATTTAATACGCGATCAACAGCCTCGGTTCTATATCGAAGCCCATTTCTTAAAACAAGGTATCGAACAAAAAATTAAAGTGGCTTATGGAGCAAACGATCGCAAGATCGTTTACAATTCAACACCACTTGGGTCTCTTAGCGATTTGATAGGCATCATTCCAGGCGTTTTACTAGCTCCTCAAGACGATGAACTCGTTAGAGGCTCACCGCAATACCGCAGAGACTTTTTAGACTTGCATATCGCTCAAGTGGATCCTTTATATGTACATCACCTTACCCGTTACCAACGAGCACTTAAACAGCGCAACCATTTACTTAAACAAGAATCAACGCTTTGCATTGAGATGTGGGAACATGAAATGGCCAAAGCAGCAGCTTATCTTGTTTTAAAACGATATGAAGCAGTTGTTGAATTGGAATTAAAAAGTAAAGACTTGCTGCTACTCCTATCAGAAAAAAATGATGAACTCTCTATTATCTATCAAACATCTCTTTCTTATAAATTAAGTTATAACGAACTTGTTGATGCGTATATCGCAGAGTTTCAAAAGCAGCGACGAAGAGAGCTCATCATGGGCTTTACATTGATAGGACCACAAAAAGACGATTTAAATTTTCTACTAAATGGTAAAGAAGCAAGATTATTTGCTAGTGAAGGACAAGCACGGACTTTAGTATCAGCCTTGAGATTTGCACAATGGCATCGCTTAAGCACAATGACAGAAGAAAAGCCTTTAATGATTATAGATGATATCGGCATGAGCCTTGACCCTAAACGAAAAACTCTTTTGTTAGAGCATTTACAACATCTAGGACAAGTCTTTGTCTCCTCTCCAGAGCCTCACTCAATTACTCATACCGACAGCCGCCACTATTCAATTAGTGGGGGCAAACTATTTGCTTGATGATAACAAAGAAGACAGTTCAATGAGTACATCGCGCAATACTTCTAATGGGCGTTGTAATGCATTAAAACGAGAAATCTTTTCTTCTGGATAATGACTTAAAACTTTTGTCGTTTCAGCCATATAAACTTCCATACGTGTTTTTAAAACGTTTTCATCAGCGTCATCAGGACGACGCTCAATCATAGCACGTCTGCGCATACGTTGAATCAAATCATCTGGTTGGGCAGCTTCTAATACAATGATTTTTTTGACATCAATGTATTCATCCATGATTTCAGCTTGAGCTTTTGTTCTTGGAATACCGTCTAAAAGTAAGAACTGTTCGTTTGGTATGTAACGGTTTGTAGCAATTAATCCATGAACATAGTTGCGCCAAATAGCAACAGTTGCATCATCGGGTAACAAATGACCTTTTGAAGCATAGCTTTGGAATAGCTTACCAGCAGGAGAATCGGGAGAGATGCCGCGAAAAATATCGCCAGATGAAAGGTGAAAATGACTGCCAGCAGATGATAAGAATTTGCCTAAAGTTCCTTTACCAGACCCTGGAGGGCCAAAAATAAGAATACTTTGGAATTTTCCAGAAATTGGAGGAATTATCTCGTTTTTTTCTGAAGGGGCGGCCATAATAATTGCCTTGTTGTTAATAATAAAAACGCATGTAATTTATCACAAAAGATGCAATATTGCAAGTTGCGCTTTTTTTATTAGTGTAAAAATAGCTAAAATGTTATTGTCGAGGCAATTTAATAATCGGAGTATAGCGCAGCTTGGCTAGCGCGGCTGCTTTGGGAGCAGTAGGTCGGGGGTTCGAATCCCTCTACTCCGATTTCTTTTCAAGATAGTTATCTTCACTCAATAATTTCTTTTATACAGTTTAATAATATCATCTAATTGACTACTTCTTGTAATATCAAATATTTTTTTTACAAATTGATCTTCAGAGATATTCCTAAGGATATCCGCTTCATAGGCAAGGATTTTAATTTTAACTAATACGTTCAGAAAGTCAAACTTGTTACCTGTCCCAAAAATTTGGTGAAGTATAAAATTTAAGTCTTTAGTCTCAGTATCAGTCCATTTATGATTCTTGCAGGCAGGTGTGTAATCATCAAAAATGGAATCTAATTTTGACTTATACAATAAATCGAACCTGCTTAAATTTTCTTTACTTTCCTTAAATTTTTTATCACAAATATCTTTAATTTTTAAACATATAGCACCTGCGTCTCTACCCGGAAGATACCACTGATTATCAGCTTTGAAAATGCGTAAAGCTAAGTCTTTCATATTTGAACTATAATGAATATGTTTTTCAATATAGTTTTTTAAATATATAACTTCTCTGTAACTCCAATAAACGCCTTTAAGGTCTGTTGGAAATACAGTTGATTGTTCTGAATTTAACAAATATGCAATTGTCGAAGCCTGATTAGTAGTATGATAATTAGTTGGAAGTTCTAAATTTTTTTGTGGCAAATAGTTATAATTATTATTGATGAATGTCATTTAATGTCTCAGGCTAAAGGTCAAAATTTGGCCTATTACAATATTTTAAAATTATTTTGCTCAAGTCGCTTCCAAGCTTCTTTAGCTTTTCGAGTGCTAGTTGATTTCATTATACGATAGTTGATTTGTTCAACATTTTTATCCTGCAAAACAAAAAATCTTTCAGCCCAAAGTAATACACCTTTAGAAAAATCATGCAAATTTGAATAGCACTTTGAGTTTAAACATATATTTACTAGTAAATATAAATCGTCTAGATCTGTTTTAGACCAGACAGCTTTACTGTCCTTTATATTTGAATTTTGGTCTAAAATCTCATTGAGTCGATTTGCTTTTAATAGATTAAGTAACGTGTTATATTTGTCATTTTTTAAAGTAAAGTAAACTCCTTGTTTACGATTATAAATTGCGCAAAAATGTTCAATTTTTCCTTCAATTGATTTCATCGTTCTCTTGTTCAAATTATATTCATTGCAATGATTAGAAATTTTAAGCGATAATTTCCTTATACTTGAAAAGTTTGGCAAATATTTTTCTAGAGCAAGTTTTAAGCCACTAATCTCTGATTGATTCCATTTTTGTTTTGAAATCAAATTTTGATTACAAGAGGAATTCTTTCTACAACCAAGGGATGGATTATTATATTCAACTGACAAACTCAAATCGAATTGGTTTAAGCTTGTTTCAGCGATATTTGTCAGTTGTAAACTCATATCTCCCCTGCCTCTTTAAAATAAACTGAACGGCATTTTAACAACTGTAATACTTCACTATTAGTATTTCCCCAAGTCTCTTTACAAAGCTTTCTTCTGATCTGAGAGTAAGTTGCAATAAAAGGAGGCACTACTAATTTAGCAGCGGCGATAATTCGGTATATTAAATCATATAAGGAGTTAACTTTAGAGATATTTAAAT
>JAEMRK010000103.1 GCA_016463375.1 Parachlamydiales bacterium
GAATTAAAGTGGAGTTGTTAGCTAATTCTCATTAAGAATATTTTTTAAGTTGTTATAAATAAGTAACTTAAAATTATTTTTTTAAGTTAAAATTTTAGACTAGGTTTTATAAAACTTCTTTTTAATTCAAATTTATGTTATAATTTAACTTTAATTTAGGAGATTTTATGAATATTACACCTAATCCTTATAAGCAACTAACTTTAGATCAAATAACCGGTACCTTTAAACTTATTGAAATGGGCATGGGATATGACGCAAATTTAAAACCTTTGGGGTTAATTAAAGATAGAGACCCTAAAGATTTTGCTGAACCGCACACTATAGTTGATAGTGTCTATCAACAAGTTCATGGAATAGTTAGTGCAAATGGGGGTATTGTAATACCTGAAAACAAATGGAATGAACTTTATAATAAAGTTTCAAGTTATGTACAAAGCGCAAATTACTCTAATCCGGTTAACAAAGAATTTTGCTTTAAAACACTTAATAATATCAGATCTTGTATAGATGATGAAGTATCTACTTCTAAATTTGTAGATGTATTTACAGATTTAAAAAACGTATATCTTGAATTAGACGAGCTTTTTTGTTACATGACTGTTGTGTATAGTAGGTATCAGATTAAAGAAAGTGCTGTAAAGCTTAAAAATGAAGGTGTTATAATTTCTCATTTTAATCGCCAATGTAAGAAGGCAGCTGAGCTTCCCAATGTGAGTTTTGATGAGTTTAAATTTCATTATCAACAAAAAAATATTAAGCTTAAGTCAAATGAATTAAAAAAGTTAAATCACGTTCTTGATAATATAAAAAAAATCACAGAAAATAATGATCGCGTCGATATCAATTTAGTCGAGGATATCGTTAAAGATATCTTAGAACTTAAAATCGATGTTAAAATTTTAAATCGGTCTTGCGACCAATTCATAAGTGCTCTCAAATATGTTTTAAATTATAATGAGCAACGACGTATCTACGAACAAAAATCAACTCCAAAAGTTGATTATTCAAATTTTCCAAAAGATTTTGTGCGTGCAAAAGATTTTCTTACAGCTAAAGAATTAGATTTTTTTAATAGCAAAAAAAATTCCAGCTCGTATGAATATGAGTGCTCGAATTACATACACCAAAATCATGCAACCATGAAAAAAATGGCTGATGAACTCTACAAGAAAATCGGCACTGAAAAACAAATCGAAAATTTGCACTATAAGTTTTTTGGAAAGTTTCAAGATCTAAATTTTATTCAACCTAAAGATGGCCCTGAAGTATTTGAATTAAACCTTCCAAAATTAGGTGAGGGAATATTCATTCAATATATAACGGATCAATTAATTGATTCTCTTACTGATGAAATTAAAGCAGAGCGTGCTCCAAGTAAATTTGACAAAGAGCGAAATAATGAAGCAAAAGTAGATACACATGTTAAACACGCCCCAGCTATCAAAATGTTTCCAAGCATTGAAATGGAAGCCGCAATTGAAAATATATCAACTCCAAGTCAACCAGAAGTGAAAAATCAAGTAGAAGAGCCCTTAGATCTTGTTCAAGAGACAATTAGATTAAACACTTTAGCTCAGCAAGTGAATAAGGATCATCTTATAAAACCTGTAAAAAGTTCTAAGAAAGAAATTAAATCGGTTAAGACAAATGCTGTTGAAAAGACAGTAGTAGTACCATCTCGTTGTCAAATTAAACTGTATTGTAACAAAGAGAATGGCAAACCACCATTTACTAAATGGCTTAAGTCTTTGACTTTTGAAAAAAAGTCAATTGTGGATGCACACCTCGAAAACTTTAAAGATCGTCAAAAAAATGCCAAACCTCTTAACGATGGATTGCATGAAATACGCGTTCTTCAATACGGGTTAAGGGTTTACTTCAAATATACGGGAATTGGTAAGGAAGAAATAACAATCATTTCTGGTGGTGATAAAGCGTCTCAAAAAGCCGATATCATCGCAGCAAAAGCAGTTGCTAAGACACTTAGCGGTTTATAAATGCATTTCATAAGACATTGACTAAATGCTTAATTTGCATTTAGTCAATGGCATTTTTAAAAGCCTATTCCTGATCAATTGAAGTAAAATTTAAATATTGGATTGAATTATGAGTATAAATAATGATTTGATCGTTTTTTATGATAAATCCTCTCATGGTTGGGGAAGTAACAAGTGTTTTTTTTGACTCGCAATTTTTGGTCCAGACACTAATATCAGAGTCATCTAATGTCACAATGTTTTCACCTATTTTTCCGATTTGTTTTACGCAATCAATTTCAATAGGCAAGCGCCTATATGTGCCATCTTCATTCCAACAGGTGATATAATTTAATGAACTTGAAGAAAATAAGCAGCTATCGATAGTCGAGAAGCTGTAAATGCACACGATTTCTTTAAAACTTGTTTCATCATTTTTGTAAGTTTTTAAAAGATTTAACCGTTTGTCATAAAATTGAATATCTCCAGATCTAAGTCCTAATATTATAGATTTATCGAACACAGTCATGGCATCTATTTTAAGAAGATTATCAGTTTTATTTGACATGCTGCTACAGATGTGGCCGGATTTATCGATAACATATGTACAAACGGCATTGTCCAAATTATTACATATGACAAAATGACCTTCAATAACTTCAAAAAAAACTTTATTGGAGAAATCTAATTTTAATGAGTAGCTGCTATTATTAAAGATTGTTATTGGATTACTTTTACTTTGAACTTCAAAAATTTGAGATTTTTTGGTTAAAGTGAACAGCTTTTTTTCAAAAACGCAAATTTTATTGACTTTCTCTGAAAAGACTAATTCTTGAATTTGACACTCAGCATCGACATTATACAAACTTTCATCAGCTAAAACAGCCAAGCCGCTTTGGTACTGTTTTAGATCGTAAATTGTATGATTTATAAAATTTTTACACAGAGATTCATCAACTCTAAATTTACCTTCATCGATATTTTTTCGAGTATTGATGTCATGGCAAAATGCCTTTAAATTATCAACGCCTGGCTTCTTATTTAAAAAAGGGTAGTTGGTGAGTACATTGTTTAAAAAATCAGTTCTTTTACATATCAGATTCCAATTTTTATTGACGAGACTCATATTAGAAACTGTTTTTAACTCGATAGTTTGGCTTAAAATATTTACCAAAATATCAAGAGGTAATTGAGCAGGATCGTAATATGAAATGTTGACAGAATTGGTGTCGAAAGTATTAACAGGTATGGTTTTTGGAAACGGATAATAGCCAAGACATTTTTTTGTTGGAGTGATGAAAGACATATAAACTGAATTTTCCTTTAATATAAAATTTCCAGCCAATTAAATGACTGTAAAATTGTCGTTTTGTGAAGTGTTATAAATAAAATAAAGATCGATCATGAAATATAAATGAATGCTTTTTTAGTAGTGTGCACAGGAAATCTGATAGCTTAATTGAAATTGTACATGACAATTGATTCTTTATAAAAAACAACATAGTTGTTTTTTATAAAGATATTGGATAGGTGTTG
>JAEMRK010000043.1 GCA_016463375.1 Parachlamydiales bacterium
TTTTTGAATTATCTAAATTTAGACTTGTCAAAGAAGTTAATAATTTGAAGCTTAACGCACTTCGATGGGGAATGGTTGAGTTTGTTATTACTAAAATTTGCAAAGAAGTAAAACATTCACTAATTATACGAATTCTTTCTTCTTGAAAAACCCAATCATTGAAATCTAATTCTTCCAACCGAGGTGCTCTTATTTTCAGTATTTCAAACACATCACTTTGAACTCCTTTTGTATCAAAACGGAAGCGCTTTACTAACTGCCCCATTACAAACAGCATTCCCTGCCATTTCTCTGCAATCTCAGTGTTAGTGCAAATTTTTTTAGATTTAAGAAGATGAGAATAAATCGATAATTGGCGATTAGGGTAATAAATCTTCCAAAAATCTTCTCCTGCGAGATACCTTGAAATACCTTTACAGCTAAGTTGAAAGTTTATTAGATATTTAGGCTCCAAGTAACTTGCAATTTGATGAATTGTATCTTTTGGAAGATTTAATAAACTAATCGTATTTTCAATTCGAAGCACAATGACTCCAAAAATAATGACTAAGAAAATAAACAAAAATGCGCTTCAAAAATTTTTGTAAAGCGATTAAATTTTTTGGCTCCAAAAAGCTAGCAACATGATGCACTAGCTTTTTGGGAAGATATTGCAACTCTAAAGGCATTGAATGCCTTGTTAAATTTATCATCTATAAAACACAGGTTATTTCGTTTTGAATCCCTCCTGTGACATGTACGTTGCTATTGTGATCTATAAAGATATCATATTCCAACCGTACTCCAAATTCACCTGGAATATATATACCAGGCTCAATTGAAAAACACGTACCAGGAATGATTTTGCGTTTATCTTGCGTTTCGAGATTATCTATATGAGCGCCGTTACCGTGATCCTTAGTATGGATGTTGTGTCCAGTGCGGTGCGTGAAATACTTTCCGTATCCAGCTTTTTCAATCACCTCTCTAGCTTTAGCATCCACTTCCCAACCCATCACATCTTGCTTATTAGCAAATCGCTCTTTCACAAGTTTTGTTGCCTCATCTCTAGCTTGCTTGACAATTGAAAAAATTTCTTCTTGTCTCTCTGTCGCTTTAGTATCAGCAACTCCTACACGGGTGATGTCAGCGTAAACGGCCCCTTGTTTATTTTCTTTACACCACAAGTCGATTAAAATGAAATCGTGCTTGTTAATAACGGCATGAATTTCTTTGGACGGACAGTAATGGGGATTAGCAGAATTGACACCAACATCCACAAATGGGCCCCCTTCAAAAATGCATCCATTTTTTTGAATCTCATCTGCGATGAATTGTTGCACTTCATATTCAGTGATCCTTTGACCAGACTTCAATGCTTGACCAATCATATCCCACGCTTTTGCAACAGTTTTATCAAGGACATCTGCGGCTCTGTAATGGCTATTGATTTGATCCTGCGTCCAAACTGAATCATATTTTTGAAGTAGATTAGCAGATGTTACAACGTCGACGCCAAAACTCTTAATAACTTCCATCGTTCCAGCATCAACTTTGGAGACGTAAGGTATCGCATTTCTTGGAGAGTACTCCATGGCTATTCGTTTCTGATTTTGAAGTATGTCTTTTAGACAGACTTCTAAATTATGCCATGATGAGTAAAGAATGTCTTTGCCTGGTAAATGAGACAAGACATGAGGTTCGACAGGGTTTAAAAGTTTTATAGGCTCACCATGAGCTGGTAACCAATAAAAAAATCGTCTGGTTAAGACTTCTTCGTGAATTTCAAGAAATTGGCAGGCTAAATCGTTTGCTTTGCGAAAATCGTAGAATAACCACCCGTCAATTCCCTCTTTTTGCAAATCTTTTTGGACTTGAGCAATCTTCGATGCAAGCTCCATATCAACTCCTAAATCGTATGATGTGTAGCTTACAAGAGTTTAAAGAATTTATGCTTCTTGTCTAGTGATTTAAGCAGCGAATAATTGCAAACGCAGAAACGATACGCTCTGCTTGAAATGACTCTTGAAGGCGTTCAATTAAGAATGGAATAGCATCAGCATCGCCAATGTTGCCAATTGCTTCTAAAATTTTAATTTTTGTTTCGCGATCAACTTCTGTATAGGCATTTTGTAAAACAAGTAGGGCACCTTTATCTTTCAACCAACTTGCAAGTACAAGAGCTGCTTGAATACGCACTTGAGGACTTTCACTATTTAGGCAACTGCGCACAAGCTCTGCCGATTCAGCATCACCTTCTTCAAGAAGTGTAGCAGATGCCATACCAGTCACACCCCAATTGCGCTGCTCTAAAAATGTTGTAATACCCTCTTTAGCAAATGGCGAGTGCAAAATTGCTAATATATTAAGCAATTTTAAACGCGTCATTTGATCTATAGCTTCAGGATAACTTGGAATTAATTCACTATGACGTAAAGAACTTAGTGATACTGCTGTAAAGCGTTGAGACTCATCCATCATCAATAAACGTTTGTCTAATAAAAGTTCATAAAGACATAAACATGATTCTTCAATGGATTCTCGCATGCCAATTAATCCAATTGCAATATTGGCCTTAACAAAAACATCTTGATGATTTTTTAAAATTGATTTCATTTGGGTAACTGCATTAGATCCAGCATGCGCTAAAGTACATGCAGCTTTGAGCCTTATATTAGCACATTGATGATTGATCCAAGGCTCCATTAATTTCTCAGCACGCTCTGGATCTTGTTGATATAAGCACCATGTTGCCATGATAGAAACGCAAGGGTCTGGATCTCGAATAAGGCGATCAATAATATTTTGATCATAGGGCACTATCTTTAACCCATAGAACTCACAAGCTGCCGCTCTAACTAACGGATTTGAATCACTCAATAATGGTTTAACCATGTCAGCATCGATCGACTCATCTCCGATTTCGCTAGTAATAATTTCACAGGCCAATAACCTCAAACCCGCGCGATCGCTTTTAATCAGTTTTAGAAGCTCATCTTTTTCAATGGCGTCCATCATTGTGACTAATGCTTCAATGCTAGCAGCCTTTTCTTCAAAACGACTCTTCTCATCAGCAACAATTTTTTGCAAAGTCTGTTTTAATGAATGAATACGCAATTTTCCAGCGGATTTAATAGCAGCTAATCGAACATCGGTATTTTTTTCTTCTTTTACAAGCTGTTCTATCTTTTTACGTAAAGGTTCATCGCCTAAATAAGCAGCTAAATTAACAGCGATCATCCGCATCACTGAGTTTGAGTTAGTCATTTGGCTATATAGTAAGTCAACAGCTTGAATATCTTGGGTAAGTAATGCGGCTACCATGCTGTAAAAACGCAGTAACAAAGAAGGAGAATCTTTAGATTTATTCAGAACAGACCAAGCTATATCTTCTAAAGTTCGATTTTGTATTTCCTTTTCAAATGACTGATGATAGTTTATCCAAGCAAGAAGAGCTTCTCGGTCATCGCCAGCTTTAGCTAAAGCTCGAATCCAAGCCTGTTGTAATAACGAAGATTTCGGAAAAGCCGTTAACCCTTCTTTAGCCTGCTGCATAGCTGATGGATAGTCTTTTATTGTCAAAAAAGCATTAACGCGGCGAGTTAGCTCCACTTCATTATTAGGAGCATTAACTGATGTCAGCGGCAGTACCGCCGCTAACATCAGTGAAAATAATTTATTCTTTTTCAAATTCATAGACTAAATTCATCCAAGCCAAAGACCGGTAATATCTTAGGATATCCTCAACATAATGAACAGTTGAAAGACGTTTTAGTCTTAGAGCTCTTTCAAATTCAATTTTTGAAGAGCTATTATCTAATAACTGACCAATGACAAGTGTAGGTCCTGCATTATAACTGGCAAGCACAACACTCCAAACTTCACCGTTATACCACTGTTGCATTTTACGCATACGTGATGAGGATTTAGTGATTTTATCTTTCAAATAGCGGACATACAAAGTACCAATTGCAATATTAGACTCAGGCACAAGCAAATCTGCAATCGTGTAAGTACCTTTTGGTATGAGCTTGACTCTTTCTAACTCAACAATTGTACTTGGCTGAATCTGCATCAATCCCCTATCTCCTTGGGGTGATATCTGGTGAGGCCTGAAATGGCTCTCTCTAAAGATAATGGCTGCAATAAGAAGTGGATCGACTTGATTTTTATCGGCCTGGGTAAAAATTTCATGGCGATAATAGGATGGAAATAAACTCGAGCGCACTTTAAAAAAAACGGGAAAGAAAGCGATGACAGCAAACACAATCAAAAACAGAAAAACTGGTCGCCGAGAAAATTGTTTTTTTGACATAGCACCTTTTTTTCTACAGTTGTCACATTGGTGCATTTTTTGTCTAGGATGTGCTATCCAAGACCATGAAGTTTTCTTCCGCCCACGAGATGGAAATGCAAATGAAAAATTGTTTGTCCAGCATCAACGCCACAATTAGTTACTAAACGGTAATTGTCTTGAATTCCCACATCTAGCGCCAATTGCTGAGCCACTTTAACGATTTCTGCAACCAACGGAAGATCATCCTCGGCTAATGACTGAATGTTGGGTATAACTTTTTTAGGAATAATTAGGATATGAACTGGAGCTGCTGGATTTATATCCTTGATGGCAATTATTCGATCATTCTCAAACAACTTTTGACTAGGGATTTCACCTGCTATAATTTTTTCAAAAAGCGTTGTCATTTTTGATCCTTGTACAGCTTTAATGTATAATCCATAGCTTTCATTGCATCTTCTTTTGTTTCCCAAACCGAAATAAAGCGTCCTTTATGACAAAATATAGCACCTGGTATTCCTGAGATTTTTTTGAGATCGCCCTCTAATAGGCCCGCCCAATTTTCAGGAAGGGGACAACGCACTTGCATGCGATTTTCATAAGATGGTGGAACACCACGTAATTTCCAGTGGTGGCCAGCTGGCATCACAACAAATAACGCAGGATGTTTTTCTCCATCTAAATCAAAAAACGATTCAAGCCAAGGGATGTTTTTTTCGAAAAACATATACTCGTTAGAGTTCTTCATGACCTGTTCGACGATTGCTTTACAATTACGATTATACTCATAGCGCGACACTAATTTTTTAAGATAATCCAACACAAAATCCAGTGCAAAATTAAACGCTGCATTTTCTACATCTTCAGAAGCGTCCTGTTCAATAGGTGTGTAATTAGCAATGATATGAGAGAATGAGCAATAACCGGCAACAGGTTTAACACGACCATTATCATGGTCATCAACCCCAATAATTAATGCATTATTGAAAAAACGATAAAGTTTATCGTCGATGACTTTGGTTTCATGCAGGTATGATAAGACCATTCCAGCACTACTCATCAGACCTGTATATTCGGCTTGATGGTGATCAAATAATTTATCTTTAGGAGAATAGGTACCTCCTACATCACAAACATATTCGCATTGTTGAATTTTTTTGGGATCTCTTGTACGAACTATTTTATCTTTATCGACAAGACCATACATAATTAACAAAGCACAAGCAGTGACTTCATCTGCGTGAAAAGGTCCATTGTGTGTTGCAACACTACGTGTGATTTTACTGCTCATTTCGGCCACCGAGACTTAAAATAATAAGTTTAACTAAAAACGGTTCATTGACTGATATTACTAATCAGCTAATAGGTTTGAGCTAAATAATTATACCCGTCTTCATTCAACATTGCGACAAAAATCAACCACGTTGGGGTGTTTACCACAGAAGTTATCGACAAACTTAATCCTTGAAAAGCAACTGTTTGCGTACTATCCACAATAAACCTTTTTTAAATATCATGTTGTTTACTTAAAGCACTAAATAACAATTGGTTAAACAATAAAAAGCCTGCAGAAATACTTCTCGAGCCATCCTTTTTTAAGCCGTTATGTTTCTTACTATTAAGTGATTTGCACACAATCTATGAACACATCTCCCACATAATCGAGACCTAAAATGAATTAATATCATAATTTCAGGCGAACAAAAGGCGAAATACCTTATTTTAGGACCCTATATTGAACATTTTAAATCTTTAGTTAATTGAGTTAATACGGTATCAAAAGGTTAGTAACCCAATAATAAATCTCTAACTAAATTAAGTTTATGGAAAGTTATCTATCTTCTGCGCCTTATGATTTAATTACACCAGATGGACGCATAGAGTCTTTAAGATCTATTGGCGAAAACCGCCTCGAAGCCGTCGTACTCATTGAAAAAATCCACTCTAATTTCGTTGGTTTTGATATTGATCCAGCACTTGTATTTTTTAATATTAAAAGCAGCTTAGCTCAACTCGGTATTGATGGTCTGGGTATTGATTGCGAATTGGATCCTTTAAAGAAATGTGCTCGCGTCATAGTTCATTTAAAAAGTATTGGCCGAGTCGGCCATGCTTTACTGCCGATGCTATCTGTCGGCATGTATATAGGAAAACTTTTCGCAGCTGATGATAGGAGACGAGTTAGAGATCCAGAATATTTAAACCGCATGTTTGGCCGAGCTGATAGATGGGGTAATCCCCTGCTATCGCTAGGTGGCATGGAAGGTACAGATAAACTTGTTTTGGAAAAAACAGAAGGGCGAACTGTTGCGTACCTCACATTAAATGATGGTATCGTAACGTATGATGAAGCCATCTTTGGTTTCTTATCAACCGTTGCAAAAGCTTTAAAAAGCAACCACTCTATTCGCCCTTTACTTCGTTTACATCAACAATGGCATCCTGAACAATCACGACTCATCCAAAATGACGAAATCCTCCTTGTTCGTACTCAGCCACTGCGCATACGAACTGTTTTTGGAATGGTTGTTCCAGAACTTTTAGCACCTGGCTATCAACACACAAGTGCCAGAGTTTTAGAACCCGATCGCAATGCTTCTGGTGATATCTATGAATTATTTGGTCATCCTGGTAAAGAACTTAACGACATCCCCTTAGAATTTTATACTTTAGAGCCTCATCGGGAACATATTTTCTTTTCCGATCGCGATCAACTTCAAACATGTCTAGAAGATCCTCAAACTCTATTCCATGCATTTTCAACAGCTCCAGACCCCAAAGAACACCTCTCTGCTGTTTTTGTTGTAAAAGGCACACAATTGATGCATTTAAAAACAAACGATTGGATCAGCAGACATCCACGCATGTTAGAGTTTCCTGGCATGCTACATAATACAAGACAAGCTTTGATGGTTGAGCGCTATATTCAAAGTCAGCCTCAATATCCTTTTTTAAAAGCAATTGAAGAGGATTTAATATCAAGTCAAGGCGTTCTATTCTCCTACTATTTTCCATCGCCTATTATGAAACGACTTCTTTTAAGTGATCATGTGCAAACGTGCCTTAAAGGCATTTACTTCCAACGCGCATCCTTTTCATGGGGCAGCTATTTTTCTCAAGAAGATAGAGCTTTATTAAATGATCTTGCCCAATTTGCTATACCCGTTTATTGGGTCGACGAGATGACTGGAAAAGTTTTGCAGTATGTTCAAAAAGTTGATCATGGAACTGGTATGTTTGTGCCATTAAATCAAGTTGATCACTATTTGAAATCAACTGTCTTTGGAATATATGGTTCGAATTTACTCGAGGGTAAATTCGAAAACGAACTGTTTACAATTTTGTCTCAAGTTTTAGCAATGCGCTCTGAAATGACTCACCCATTGCTTAATCAAACAACACCTTTGGCTTTAATTACAGGTGGCGGTCCAGGAGCCATGGCTGTTGGTAATCGTGTTGCTCAGAATTTAAATATACTATCATGTGGCAACATCGTCGATTTTCGCAACAAAGGCCAAGCTGTTATCAATGAACAACGTCAAAATCCTCATGTCGAAGCTAAAATGACATATCGATTAGATAAGCTCGTTGAAAGACAATCTGAGTTTAATCTCGATTTTGCCATCTTCTTAGAAGGCGGTGTGGGAACAGATTTTGAATTTGCACTAGAAGAAGTCAGGCGAAAAGTTGGATCAACACCTGCCTACCCTATTATATTAATTGGTAAACCAGACTATTGGACAAAGAAAATTACATCTCGTTACCAATGTAATGTAGAGTCTGGAACGATTGCGGGATCTGAGTGGTTAAGTAATTGCTTTTATTGCGTAGAACACGCAGCTGAAGCGATAGAAGTGTATCGCCGGTTTTTCAGCGATACACTAGAAATTGGCCCTCTTGGACCTGTGTACAAAGAGGGCTTTTGCCATGTAGCAAAAGAGTTCAAGTTAAATTAGAACCCGTATGCCAATTTAGCTTGCAAATAGCTTGTTTTCTCTTTACAGAACTGACCCTCTTCAGAGAATCCAGAGTGACCCTCAAAAGTGACGCGGACTTTACGGCCGACGCCTTGCATTTTACTCCATTCCATACCAATAACTGCAGTGGCATCAAAGTTCCAATGGTTATAAGCGGCATTTTGCACGTTGAATGCAAAAAATGGTTGTCTGTAAAGGCTATTGAACGGATCTTTTCTTCCCCAGAAACGAAATTCCATACCATACTGAACATATGGTCTTGTAAATGGAAAGTCTTTGTCGTAATGAATAATGTAACCAGCACCAGCATACGCACGGATGGCTTGATTAATCTGATACGATGCAAAAACGTCCACAACTTCTTTGGATAAATTGTAACGAGGAGCATTTGGATTTTGTTCCATGTACTCATCACCTAAATGTGATGATAAGTGCCAGATACGGAAACGCCATGACCATTTGTCAACAGCATAAGTAAATGGGATCGATACAAAATAGTCGGCGTTGACTAATTCAGTTTCTTCAGGCTCAAAACTAAACACTGCAAAAACGCAACCCTCAATACCTACTTGTAGATCACCACCCCAGCGACCAACGTGGCGCCAGCGATAAATTGGAAAATCCTCACCAAAAGATACAGCGCCTGCGTGTTTACCAATAACGCGATCACCATAACGATAAGCACCAGAGTACATGGACTGACGTGGGTCAGCTAATAATGGAGCAAACAAAATTGTTTGCTGCGGCATCCATATACCAGAATTCCTTTTAGGACGACATGGATTATCTTCTTTATGACATGGATCTTCATCGATAACTGGACATCCAACTATTTCTAAACAGTTAACACCAGGAATTGTTTGAACGTAGTTATAAATACTGCCAGCCAATGCACCATTTTTTGGTAAATTGTAAAGGTATACTGTACCTTTTTTGACAAGAACATCAACACCACATTCATAATAGTTTAAATCTAAAAGAGCTTGTAGATAACCTTCAAAATATTGCTCATTATCCGCATTAACATGCTCTTCTGGAACAGTAGAACTTGGAAAAACGGCTGTTGGATGATTGATTTCTTCTTCGACTTCACATGAATCACAAGCAGCGACTTTATTGGACTCATGGTTTGCCATAAGTGGAGTCGCTGTAAGCATTGCGAGAGACGCTATTATCGCAGACCAACGTATACGAAACTGTTGCATTAAAATATTTCCTCTATAAAACCGCTGATTAGGCAGTTTTTTTCTTATTAAACATGCCTTAAAAAATAAACAATAACGACGAACTTGTCGAGAAAAAAAATATTAGAATTTAGTTTATTGTAAAAATATTTAATACAAAAAAATAAATTTTTATAATGTTTTTTTATTAAAATTGTGATAATATAGTTCTTTTTAGAACGTTTTAGGTAAAATCATGTCTATTTTACAATTCGCTAATTTTGAACATTGTATCAATTCAAAGAAGTATTACACAGCTTTATTTGGATTTAACGGTTTAGCAAATGACCTTTCAAGCTTTACTAGAACCAAGGAAATTTTTAAATTCATATTTTCAGATTCTAGAACTCTTGTTGCAAAGCATTTAACTCGAACTTTTTGTAGATTAGAAGAAGGCTTATACCATGACCAAGAGGGTCTTGCCTATAAAATACGATCGGTTACAAATACGATGTTAGGACAACTACAAAGCTCTGAAGAAAAAACTGAACTCTACAGACATTTCACTTCATTCTTATATAGAGAAGGCACCAATGCCAAACGCACTAAACCATTAGTTGAAGATTCTAATATAAAAAACACATTGATTGCTGAGGCAATTAAATGGAAATCAAATGAACCTCTAACTCAGCAAGAGATTGATTCAATTGAAAAACTATGTGACGAATATAATTTCACAGCACAAACTGTATTGGCCTCGAGCCTCATTCGTAAACGTTGCTTTAATTGGATTTTAGATAAGCATTTACCGATTGATGTTTTTGCATGCTTTCCCAAGATTTCAGCTAATTTGCAAAATTGCCATTTAGACGATTATATTGATAGACATGGCGGTTTAACCTATGACCAAAATAATGTTAGATTAGATACCCCAGATGGATACATTAATCTGACTAAGTCCACAACCAATCATGGTCATTTACATGCATTTTCATTTGCTGGATTAAAGCTTACTCTCCCTAAAATTTACAAAATTTTTCAGGATAAATATAAAGCTCCTCAAATTCTTTCCTACACAGATAAAGGTCTTGAGAACTTTAATAGCTCTGTATTGGGTTCATGGAACCCAATGACAAAAAAATATAATTATTTAGACTTATCCAATAAAAATTGGCATGAAAAATTACCCATCACAAATGTCTTAATCACAAAAGATCAGTTGCAACAACAATTTAATATTTTGCCTAATGGCAAAACTGTTGCAGTCATGATGTCTACAGATCCTGCTAATAAAGATGATGCTCATACATGGATTAATGTTTATGAACCAACTCAAGACCAAAATATTTATCAACTTAAAATGCAACTTGGCAAAATGCAAGATGCCCCATCGAATATCTTTAAACGTTTTATCAACTTTATAAAACACAAAGGCGCTGTCGACGTTATTGATTTTCACGACTTTGATACAAGCATCAAAAAATCAGGCGTTGGTTTCACACTTAATGCTGATACTCTTGAGGGATTCTACGCCTTAATTGCCAAACACATTCAACTGACTCGCAATGGCACAGAAACATTTAAAAAAGATGATAACGACTCGGCACAATTTTGCTACAACTTGCTAACACCTTTTTGCAAAGAGCAATTAATACAAACTTTTGGAGCTGACAACCAGTTCGAAAAAAATCTAAATAAAGCCAAAATGAATTCTCCTTTTCAAAAAATGATAAGAATACACAACCGTTTACCTCAATTTTTAAGAAAACCCTTTTTAAGGGTTTCCAGTTATTTTTTTAACACCTGGAAAAAAAAGACCATCTAAACATTTTCTAATTTTCATCAATCAGCCATAATTTATCTTTTCTACCTTTAGGACATTATGGCTGATTTTGAAATCGTTAAAAAAAATAAGATGACAATTGTCGGTATAGAATGCCGCACATCCAATGATCCTAATGCTTGTCCTGTTGATATCCCAAAACTAAGAGATAGGTTTACTAAAGAAAATATTTTTCAAAAAATTCCCAACAAAATATCACATGATATTTTCGGTCTATATTGTGAATACGAAAAAGATCACACTAAACCTTTCACATATCTTATAGGATGCCCTGTCAACTCAACCGATGGCATTTCACCTGAACTAACCATAAAAATGATACCAGAGGCCCGCTATGCTCTTTTTAAAGCTATTGGCGAGCATCCCAAAACACTCATTGAAACATGGATGAAAGTTTGGCAATTACAACTTAAGCGCTCTTTCACCTATGATTTTGAAATCTACGGATCCCCCTTTAAAAACAATCCACCACAAGTTGATCTTTACATAGCAATCCACCAATAAGTAAACTGCCACACAAAATGCTTGCATTTTGTGTGGCAAAACTGTTATGTATATCCATCCATTCTTTGGGGCAATAGCTCAGTTGGTTAGAGCAACGGACTCATAATCCGTCGGTCCTAGGTTCAAGTCCTTGTTGCCCCACTTTTCTAACCTTTTCTTTTACAATTGACTTCGAAACTTTCAAAAAACGACGCTTATCATCTCTTTATTCTTCCAGATAATGGCAGAATCCTTTCCAAATTAGTTACCTTCGATTATAACTTCGCTTTTTTCTTGATTTCAAAGATTTTTCATTTAAATATAGCCCTCAGTTTTTTTAAATAGGATTTATTATGAAAACATTATGTAAATATTTTTTTCTGCTTGCATTAGCATTTGCACCATTAGCCGGTTACGCAGATGAGCCCCCTAAAACTATACCAGCCCACAAGCCACCAATTCTTACAACCACTGCAATCATTGAAATCTATGAAGGTGAACAATTTCAAGGAATTGTATTGATTGAGCGTGGCAAAGCACCATGGGGTAAAGCAATACCTGGCGGTAAAGTAGAGTATGGAGAGACTGTTGAAAATGCTGTAAGAAGAGAAATGATGGAGGAAGTTAACCTCGATTTGAACGATCTAAGACAGTTTCATGTATACTCTGATCCTACAAGAGATTTTAGACATCATTCAGTAGAAGTTGCACATGTTGCTAAAGCCTTTAAAAATCCTACAGCTGGAGATGATGCTGCAAAGGCTTTTATTGTTAAATTAGAAGATATCCCATGGAACGAACTAGCTTTCGATCACGCTCAAGTACTCAAAGATTTTATCGAGTGGAGAAATGGTGATACGACTCTGGCAATGCCAAAACCTTAATTAAGAGATATTAATTATAATCAGCTTTGATAGTGGTTGACAAGTCTGCTATCATTGAATCCCGATAAATAATTGTTTATTGTGTTAATCTACTTGAGATTCCAATACAAATGATTAGCGCCTAATAATCGGCTCTTCGGGTCAATAACTTAGTTAATTAGAGCAACGGACTCAAATTCCGTTGCTTTAGGTTCAAGTCCTTTTTGATCTTGAGCTATGTTAACAACAAAGTCTTCATAATCTTTTTCTGAAAAAATTATTTTAGTTCCATTTTCTCCTGAAAATAAAATAGTCGTTAAAGCCCCTGTTCTTTTGCTCCCATCGTTTAAGGGATGATTTTGTATAAGATGAAATAGATAAGCTGCATCTTTATCATACATAGTTTGGTGAAGGTATTCACCAAACATCGAAGCTCTTGGCATTTCTACAGCAGAAATTAGAAGTCCCATATCTCGAATGTCAGTTAATCCTCCATAATCATCTAAAAATGCATCATGTATTTCAATAACTTGTTGAACTGTTAAAATTTAATCATCTTTTAGAAAGATTTTTTGCACGTTCAGAGCGTTCCTTGCGAATTCTTTTTAATCCCCTTCTAAAGCTGGCATTGTCCATTTGAATGTCTTCATTCTCTTCAGCAGCTTCTTTAAAAGCTATAGCTTCCAAAATATATTCTCGCATAGAGATACCTTTTTTAGTGGCCATCATCTTTAAATGCACATGCTGCTCGGCTGGAATATCTAAACTTAAACGAATCATATCCTGATGAGTTTTTTTTCATTTCAACCTCCATATTTCAACATTTCCATAATAACTGAAATGTTGAATTAAGTAAAATTTTTGATATATTTACAAGTAATTGATTATTAAGGAATTATTATTGAAAAGTCTTTTTTCACAGATGTATACAATAATACATTACATTTCCGCTATGCGGCTAACTCCAGAAGTCTCTGCAGTCTATTCCTAAGGGATTTTCATGACACTTATCTAGATAAAGATTATCTTGTTCTACTTAACTTAAATTATGATCACAAGAGTATACATATGTCAACTACCAGTGCTACAACTAACAATAAAATAGTTTTAAACTTTGCGTGGAAAGGACCTAATACAAGTAATGGAGGCATATCTCAAGGCGGTCTAGAAGTTAAAGTCGTTGAT
>JAEMRK010000007.1 GCA_016463375.1 Parachlamydiales bacterium
ATTCATTTCAACAAGTTCCTCTTAGTGGTAATTCTTTTGTCGCATCTTTTTTAATGGCATTAGTAAACAATATCAAGCCTGAAAAATTAGTAGAAGAATTAAACGATAGCCGAATTAAAGGTGAAGCAAGCATCTTTCAAAAAGAATTAAAAAGCTATAATGCTTCTTGTGAGAAGGCTCTTAGTGTAATAACTAAAATGGCTAAGTCCGAAGACGGTAAAACTGATGTTAGAGTTCGTATAAATGATAATGAAGTACATGAAAAACTCAAAGAGATTAAAAATATTGAAATATTTTCCAACTGGTTAAAGAATAGACTAATTATGGAACTATTAATTGCTAGTTCCGTAAGACCTGAAAAGCGAGAAGATATATTTAATAATGTTTTTAAATCTATGAGAAAATTTAATGAAAAAGTTCTTGGTAGAGATAGAACAGACAATATAACTAACGATTTTACAAATGCAATATTTAATACAAGCTATGAACTAAATACTGAGCATATGCTGATTTTGGGACATAGTTTTAACCACCCAGTCACTATTTTTGACATTGATAAAACATCTTCAGATATAATTGAAGGTGAAACAAAATTAACAACTGCCAACCTCTTTATCATAAGAAATTCAAATCTTTTAGGAAATCCTAAATATGATGCATTGATAGCAACCAATCCTATTTGATAGAAAATTACAACACTAAAACTAAGAGTTTAATATTAACATTTAGTCTTTAATTTTAATGATGAAGTCTTCAACAGGACATCCATTTATCAGATGCTCTTGTATTATTCTTTCTATTACATCTTCTGTGCATGAGTGATACCAAATGCCTTCTGGATAAACGACGGCAATTGGTCCTTGATGGCATAGTCTTAAACAGTGTGTTTTACTTGGAAAAATTCCACCTTCATTTAAGAGATTAAGCTCGACAAGTCTTTTTTTTAGATAGTCCCAAGAGGCCAATCCGATGTCTTTTTGACAGCATTTTGGTTTTGTTTGATCGCAACATAAGAAGATGTGGCGTTTGATTTTACTTAAGCAAAGCTTTTGGGCTCTAGCTTGTGTGATTTCATCTATATTTTTCATGCTACTAATTTAGCCGTTTACACTTTTTTAGGGCAAAGAGAATGCATTTTTTGCAAAAATGCATTATCAGGAAGATTAATGTTGAACAGGTATATTATGTCCCTTGCAGATAAATTGAAAAATATTATTAAAGTCCAAGAAGAGACTAAATCGGGCTTGCCCGATTTAGTCAATGAACTTCAAGAACAGCATCGAGTTGATTATGGAGCTGGATTTGAAGAAATATATGCTTGGGAAAAAATCGATGTTAAATCAATCCGGCGCATCAATGAAAATGTAGAAAAAGAAGAGGTGGTTACTAAAGTTGATTTGGCGATACCTCATTGTCCAATGTCAAAACCTATTGAAGACTCTATTTTCGATGACAGTTTGACATCTTCATTACACTTATTAGAGCCCATCCATGTATTAAATTTAAGTGCATCTGCGTTGAAAGCATTAAATGAACATGGAAAATATACCATCAAAGATCTTTTGGATACAGACGATGGTGATTGGATCCACATGAAGGGGATGGGTCAGAGTCATATTGATGAAATCAAAACGAAACTTCGCGAAAAAATTGCCTCTCAAGAAATGAAACAAGACGGTATTGATGCTGTCAGTTTGCTTAAAGTTATTGTTGGTGATCAAGATCGAGTTAAACTAACAACGCTTTTGTCGAGCTATCATTTAACTGAGCTATTTCCATTAACAGTTCAAGAAAAGCCCCAATTTAGAAAGCTCAATACAAATGACAAAAAAAGATTAGCTAAAGAGGTGATTGCTAATTTGCAGATACCTATTAAGCAGCAGTTTTTTGATGAAGCCATCAAACACTACTCAAATAATTGGTTACTGCCATGGTGCCATGAAAGAATGGGTCTTGTTAAACAAAAAGATATCGAATGGAGATGGCTAACATGCTGTTTAGATAAAAAAAATGATGAACAAATTTTTAAGTTTTTATCAGACGTTTATTTGGGTGGACAACCCGTATTTTGCAATATTTTGAAAAAAGTTGACGAGGAGATATATTGTACGACAACAAAATTATTTAAAGATTATGAGGCTGTAATCGAAAAAGTTGAATCTTATTTTTATAATCGCAACTCCGAATATTCACTAAATGAGTTAATAATTTTTTGTGAAAAAGAGTGGGTTAGAAATTGGGATAATCTCCCTTTGAAGTGGGTAGAGAAGGTTTTAAGGGTATCTCCAAAATATTGCATTAGGAAAGATTATAGGGGAGAATTGATGATAAGTCTTGCTTGATAAAATCATCGTCTGTTAACTTAACTATAAATAATCTTTGCAAATTCTTTAACGATTCTTAATAAATCATTAAAGATTTGAAGCAACTTGGAGAAAAGATGTCAGAGCGTCCTATAAACATTGATTCAATGAACTCGATCGATTCAATTCAAGCACACATGCAAAATGCATCAATGTCGGGTCAATCACGTTATAGTGACCCTCTTTCGTCTAAAGTTGCGCATTTAAGCGATTCAGTTATTAAAGAGATTCCACAGCCTGCGACTAAAGAAGCTATGGCAGACCACCAAGTATCTCAACAAAATGGTGCTAATCAGCAAACTGCTGTTGCACAGCAATTTTTTCATGGCGCGCCGCAAAAACAGATGGCCCAAGAGTTTGTTAAGAATGAAAATTCTAAAGTGAGTATTAGCAATGAAACTCAGAGAAGTCGTAAAGGGTTCTTATTTGTTGAGGAAGCTGAGCTAGACGATCAAAAATCAGATAAAAAGTACGATGTATTAGATGATGAAGAAGAAAATAACGAAAGCTTAAATGACTGAATTGTATACACTTGTAATTTTAAATATTTAACTAATCTTAAATTTATCTTTATCTAATCTTAATCAAATAAGTGCATAATAAACCTTAAATAAAGGAAATATTATGCATATAAATGGTGTGCCAAGATCCCCATATGGTGGACCTCAAGCTGAAATAAATTCTTCTATAAAAAGTGTTAAATCTGAGCCTTTGATGGCTTCTTTAAACTTTTTACAAGGAGTTGTTTATCAGCAAGCGGCTTCTGTTTTAACACATCTGTTAAAAAATGCTCTAACGATGCCGCCAGCAGTTTTTCAAAGGCAAATGGATCAAATTCGTCAGCAAGTTTTCCAAAATACCTATTTTCGTGAGCAATCACAGATTATCTTTTCAAGATCTTACAAGACAGAGGGTGTTTTAGGATTAGACCCAAAAATTCAAGCTAAGTTCTTATATGTTGAGGGTGCTCACTCAAGTGATCCAGACGATCGAAGACATAAACAAAAGCCCTCTGAAGAAGACGAAGAGGGCTTAGATTCTGATGAAGATAAAGCTTAATGTTGGTCGTTTTCTTCGTTATCAATGTGTGTAATTAAACTCTGTATTCTTCCTTCTTCGACTTTAGCATGTAATTTTTGAGCGACTTGCTGTGCATGCAATGCAATAGATGTTGCATTTTCACGATTACCCATAGCTAATGCAATCTGAGCTTGTAGAAATTCACCTTGTAGTCGTGTACGGTTACGAGAGACGGTTGGCATCACTTTTGATAGGTAACTTTGTGCTTTATCAATTTTACCTTCTTGTAGAGATAATTTAGCTAAACGAATCGTTGTGCGTTGGCAGTAATCTTGCATCGCGTACTTTTCATAAATGTGTTTAGCTGCTTTTAATGCCGTTTTTGCCGTTTGAGCATTACCCTCAAATTTGTCTTCTGCTTCAACAGCTCCTAAACTATAAAGGGCTTTGGCTTTTAAAATTTCTTCTTCTTTTTGACGCCCTTCACAGTTAACGAGGGCATTAACGGCATAGACTTTAGCGGCTTTATACAAAGAGCGTTGTTTATTTTGGTCGCTTTCTTGACCAGCATAGGCTCTTAAAGCATACGATGTTAAGTAGAGGCTTTTGACTTTACCGCGGTTATCATCTAAACTATTAGCTAGCTCAAAACTTTTTTGAGCCATTTCTAGAGCTTGGGTGTAATCACCAAGACAGTAATAGGCTAAAGACATTTGCTGCCTAATACGCATTTCCTCATTACAGAGCTCAAATTGGGAGCAAGTGCTTATAGCTTTTAGGCCCTCTTCTACAATGTTAGCCCAATTTTCATGGGTTTTCCATTCATTGACATCGTGGAAGTATGTTTGCACGATAAGTTCATCAGATGGCTGAATCATTGGAGTTGTAACAATCGGAGCAAAAAGCAATGTTAAACACACATGAGGTATAAAATGCATTGGAAGAGGCCTCTTAAACAGTGGTTAAAAATAATAGACAATTTATAAAAAACAATATCATGAAAAGTTTTTTTTTACATCTTGCGAAATATCCAATATGTTAATAAATTGGATTCTTTTGCATTTAAATGATTGGATACTACTATGAAAGCGACTAAGCGTATTGCAGTTACAGGAGGGGCTGGGCAAATTGCCTATAACCTTTTATTTCGAATTGCCAGTGGTGAAATTTACGGTAAAGACACACCGATCAGCCTTCATATTTTAGAAATTCCTGAGGTCCTTTGTGCATTAAAAGGTGTGCAAATGGAACTAGAAGACAGTGTTTTTCCATTATTGCAAGAAGTTATTATTGGATCGAATCCTAAAGAAGTCTTTAAAGATGTTGATTTAGTTTTATTGGTTGGTTCAAAGCCAAGGTCTCAAGGCATGGACCGCAAAGACTTGCTTAAAGAAAATGCACATATTTTCGTTGAGCAGGGCCGTGCTTTAGATGAAGTTGCTTCAAGAAATGTTAAAGTCTTGGTGGTTGGCAATCCTTGTAATACAAACTGTTGGATTGCAATGCACAATGCGCCGAGCATACCTCGTCAAAATTTCCACGCACTAACTAGATTAGATCAAAACCGTGCCATCGCTCAACTTGCTCATTTTGTCAAAGTGCCAGTTAATGCAATTGATCGCATGACAATTTGGGGTAATCACTCTAATACTCAAGTGCCAGATGCCTATCATGCGAAAATTTTTGGAAAAGACTTATCTGAATACGTTCAAAATAAACAATGGCTTGAAGATGAGTTTATTAAAAAGGTACAGTTAAGAGGTGGTGAAGTTATTGCAGCTCGGGGCAAATCATCAGCTGCATCAGCTGCTACAGCAGTCATCGATGCTGCTAAAGATTTGGTGAATCCGACTGCTCAAAACTCTTGGTATTCATCAGGATGTGTTAGCGACAGTAACCCGTATGGAATTTCAGAAAATCTGATCTTCTCCTTTCCTTGCCGTACTAAAGAAGACGGTGAAGTTGAAGTTGTTCCAGGACTTGATTGGGATCCCATGTTAAAACCTAAAATTCAAGAGACTGAAAATGAATTGATCCAAGAAAGAGAAGATGTAATGGAGTATTTGCGTCAATGCGCTAGTAATGTATAGTACATTGCAAAATATTGAGGTTCATCCATGAATATTAATGAAATTGAGAATTTATTTAACAGAGCGCTTAAACATACTTTTACAAAGCGTAAATTGTTGTTTGCATTTTGCGTGTTAGCTTTGTGTGGCATCCTTGTGGTTTTTTGCCGAGGACTAGCTATTGATGCGGGGTCTTGGATTTCATTAAGTTTAACGTTTTTACCCATATTTTTATGCTCTGCACTTTTACTATCTACTGGCATCGTTTTAATTCGTATATATCATGACGATGTTAAGCGTCGTAAAAAAACTATTGCTAAAGTGATAAGTGAGTCTTGGGATTTAATGATCGGCACTTCTTATTTGTGCGTGCCCATCATTTTATGTTACTTAATGCTTTGGATTATCCAAGGTGTCTTTTTGCTTCTTAAAGAAATTCCTGCTGCTGGAAATGTAATTAGTATTATTTTCTCATTTGGTCCTTTTTTACTCATACTCGGATCTATCTTACTATGCATTTTAGTATTAGTTATTCTTTTTTCCGTCACGCCATTAGTTGCTTTGCGAAGTGTCAGTCGCATGAAGCTATTGCAATACATTATTAAAAAATGGCAGGGCAATCCTTTTACTAATTCTCTTTTACTTTTCTTGAGTTTAACACCAGCTATCATAGTTACTGGAATATTAATTTTAGCAGCATGGATGACAGATATTAATTATCTTCAGACAGAGGGTGCATTATATACTGTGATGCAATGGTTTTTTATGATGTTACCGTTTGTTGCAGTACTTTCGCCAACGGTAGTATTTTTCTTTAATTTTTCTGCCGAATCACATGTACTCATGCAAAAACGCAATAACAATAATATTTAATTTTAATTACTGCATTTAAGCTCAATTTGCATCTGCCTTGATGGTTAAGCAAAATTAGAGTATAATATGTATCTATGTCACACTCAAATGGTCAATTTACTCTTTTGGGAACAGGTGCTTCTGCAGCTGTTCCAGTCATTGGCTGTCAATGCGCAGTCTGTCAGTCTTCGTCTTCATACAACAAGCGGATGCGGACAGCAGGTCTTTTAAAAATTAATGATAAAAATATTTTAATTGATGTTGGACCGGATTTTCATGCTCAAGCTATGCGTTTTGGTATAACGAACATTGATGGTCTGTTAATCACTCACACTCATTTTGATCATGTGGCTGGAATTGATGAGATGCGCATTTTTTCGATTCGATCGAAAAAAGAACTACCTTGTTTGTGTTCTGTTGCTACGGCTTATGAGTTAAAAAAACGTTATGACTATTTATTTCGCACCCATGGTGCGAACTTAACAGCTAAGCTCTCTTTACAGCTTACGGGTGATATAAGAGGTCGCACAGAATTTTTAGGGATACCTATTCAATATATGACCTATTTACAAGGACGCATGCAAGTATTGGGTTTTCGTTTTGGGGATTTTGCTTACATCACGGATATATTTGATTATCCCGAAAGTATTTTTGAAGATCTAAAAGGTGTAAAAACGCTTGTCTTAAGCGCGCTGAGGTATACTCCATGCCATGTCCATTTAACTGTTGACGATGCAGTAATTTTTGCTCAAAAAGTTGGAGCAAAAAAAACATGGCTTACTCATTTATCTCATGAATTAGATCACGATAAAACCAATAGTCAGTTGCCTAGTAGCGTGCAGTTGGGATATGATGGTCTGACAATTGATTTCCAAGGTTTCAAATGTTAGAAAAAGAACACAAAGACACTAATGCTCAAGAACAAAAATTGGCTTTACTCATAGGTACATATCAAGGCAGCGATAATAAAGAAATCTGCGAGGAGCACTTAAATGAGCTTGAGCAGCTAGCTGATGGCCTTGGTATTGAAACATTGCAGAAAATGGCATGTACTCTTCGTAAAATTGATGTATCGACCTATTTAGGTAGTGGCAAGATTGAAGAGCTTGCTGAAATGGCAAAATCCATTGGAGCAAATGTTGTTATCTTTGACGAAGAGATGTTGCCATCACAGCAAAGAAATCTTGAAAAAGCCTTTGGTATACCAGTTATTGATCGTACAGAAGTTATTCTAGAAGTATTTGCACAGCGCGCTCAAACTAAAGAGGCCCGTTTGCAAATTGAACTGGCTCAAGTCAAATATCAATATCCGCGCCTCAAAAGATTATGGACTCACTTGTCTCGTCAAAGAGGCGGTGGGGTTAATCAAAAGGGGGAGGGCGAAACTCAGATTGAGATCGACCGTCGTCTTTTGAAAAAACGCGTTGAGAAATTACAGTCAGATTTAAATAAAATTCAAGAACAACGAGAAGTCAGAAGGTCTTTGAGAGATCGTCGAGAGATCCCAACATTTGCCATCGTTGGTTACACCAATGCCGGCAAATCAACATTACTCAAAGCGTTAACCAATGCTGATGTGTTAGTTGAAGACAAATTGTTCGCAACACTTGATACAACAACTCGTAAATTCACATTGCCGAACAATCAAGAGATTTTATTAATTGATACAGTAGGGTTTGTTCGTAAATTGCCACATACATTGGTTGCAGCTTTTCGAAGTACTTTAGAAGAAGCTTTTCAAGCAGATATCTTACTGCATCTCATTGATATCTCACATCCTATGGCAGAAGAGCAGGCTCAAGCTACTTTTGATGTTTTAAAAGAGCTAAAAGTTGAAGACAAGCCCATCATTACCGTATTAAATAAAGAAGACAAGCTTGTAGAAAAACAGCTGATTCAAAAGATGCGTATTAAATATCCTAAAACGGTTGCGATTTCATCGCTAACTCATGAGGGTTTTCCGCAGCTTATGGATCTCATGCAAGATGAAATTATCAAAAGAAGGCGTTCGTTTTTACTGCGTATCCCACAAAGCGATTTTTCAACGATTAGCGAAATTATCAGACTCGGTAAAGTTCATCGCCAAGATTATGATGAAAATGACATTGTGCTACAAGTAGATGTACCGCCGCAATTATTTGCCAAGGTACAGCCCTATGTTGTCGAAGAATAATTCTTTAAGTACAATTCATGAAGATCGTCCAAGAGAGCGCCTTTATAATTTAGGTGCAGAAGCATTATCTACAACTGAACTCATTGCTATATTGCTTGGCAGTGGAGTTAAAGGTAAATCAGTTCTGCACCTATCCCAAGAAATATTAAGCCATTTCGGATCATTAGAAAATTTAATTGATGCCTCAGTCGATGAGTTGCAGCAAATTAAAGGTGTTGGTTTTGCAAAAGCGCTTCAATTAAAAGCTGCTCTTCACTTAGGCCTAAGAGCACAAAAAATGCAAAAAAAACCCAAATATCCAATTAAACAGCCACTCCATGCATATCAACTGATTAAAGATGGTTTGGAAAACCAGAAAAAAGAAAATTTTGCAGTGATTATGCAAGATGTGAAAGGCAATGCGATCAATCAAGAAATTATTGCTGTTGGGACATTGTCGCAAGTTCTGGTTCATCCTCGGGAGGTCTTTCACCGTGCTATAAGACATCGTGCTGCTAGCATTATAGTTGCTCACAATCATCCTTCTGGTGATCCAGAGCCATCTGATCCCGATATCCAACTCACAAAAAAACTTGTTCAAGCTGGTTCTGTTTTAGGCATACCTTTAAAAGACCATATAATAATTGGGCATGGAAGATTTGTATCATTAAAAGATCGTGGTTATATTTAAGATCCCTTTCTGACGAGGTCTTCAGTCGTTGAAAACTTTTCAGTATTTTCAATGAGATATTCTATGGCTTGTATCCAATCAAGTCTCAGAGTAAGAGCTGGCACCCGCCTTGCATCAATACCAACTTTTTTTAGCTCTGGCAAATACAGTTGCTCGATTTCGAACAGCGTTTCAATATGGTCAGATGTAAAACTTAAAGGGATAAAAAGAACGGTTTTTCCAAACCATTCTTTAGGAGGATTTTCACAAACATCGTTAGTATAAGGTTTGATCCATTCACCTTTACCAAATTTAGATTGAAAACTTAAGTAAGCCTGGCACTGAGGAAAAATGTCTTTAATGGCATTAAAGGACTGTTTACATTCATTTAAATAAACATCGCCCTCATCCACATATTTTTGTGGAAGTCCATGTGCTGAGAACAATAGTACAGAATTTTTTAAGTCAATTTGATGAGTTTCACAATAGTCCCTAATTGTTGCAGCATGAGCTGCAACAAATTTGGGATGATCGGGATATGACTTAATCCATTGTAAATTGTCAGTGAATTGTGCTGGAATATTTTTAATAAAATATCTGGCGATGCTTCCAGTTGTAGCATACGTAAACTGAGGGAACATAGGAAAGACGATGGGGTTTTTGTCTTTAAATTGTTCAATACTTTTTAGAAAATCTCCATGTGTTTTAGGGAGATAACGGTGAAAGCAAACGACGTCTCGTTTAAGTCTTGACCTAAGCTGTGTCGCCAGATTTTCTGTGTCGTAGTAAATGGGTGAACCACCGCCAATTAGTTTATAATCTTCACCAACTTTTTTTGAACGAGTTTTAGCGATAAAGGTAAAAAGCAGATGATGTAAGAATTTAGGCAAGCCCGTCCTAATAACATCTCTATCGGTTAAGAGCGCTTTTAAAAAGGGGTAGACCTCATTCAGATGCCTGGGTCCGCCGAAATTAACTATGATGAGTGGTTCCATGCTTTTGGAAAATGCAAAATATTCGTTTAATTGTCTAGAACTTCAGACTTGCAGGTTAGTATTTTATGCTTTAATATTATTTTGCACGCAATCGGCTAATTCCAAAATTAGTTTAATATTTTTTAATTGAGCTTTGAACATTTTTAGGGGAAAAAATGCATCTAATTCAAGTTGCCGTGACTATATTTTTTACTTTCAATGCGATCGGTAATATCCCGTTGTTCATTGCAATGCTTCGCAAATATCCTTTCAAGAGACAGCTTCAAATTACTTTTAGAGAGACTTTTGCTGCTTTGGTCATCATGTTACTGTTTAGTTATTGTGGCGAGTCAATACTCAAAGTATTAAATGTTTCAATTGGTGATGTTAGGGTTGGCGGTGGCGCTATTCTTTTTGTGATTGCGATGGGGATGATATTTCCAAAGCACGTCAAATCAGCTGGAAAAATAGAAGACGAACCATTCATTGTCCCATTAGCTATACCTATTCTCACAGGACCTGGCACACTAACGACAGTGATGATCTATGCCCATCAAGAAACAAATTTTTTGACAGTTATAGGATGCCTTTTACTCGCATGGATACCATCGATGATTATTTTGATGAGTGCCACATATATTCAAAAATTGCTTGGCGAAAAAATGCTATTAGCTATTGAAAGACTAATGGGTATGGTATTGATGCTTATCGCAGTAAATATGCTCTGCATTGGTTTAAAAGAATTTGGCTCAAGCCTACTCGTTGCTAAACCTGGCTTCTAATTGTATTTTAATAAATAGTTCCTTAAAATTATGGCTCTTTGATAGGGATTATCAAAAATATAATAGTAAGTTTAAGGAATTGTGATGAATAAGAAGTATACGGTAGCCACGCTTGGTTGTCGTACCAATCAATATGAAACTCAAGCTTTCCGCGACCAGTTAGAAGCGATGGGCTATGTTTTAGCAAAAGATGGCGAACAAGCTGAGCTTTGCATTGTTAACACATGCACAGTGACTGAAAATGCCGACAAAGATAGCCGTGCTCAAATCCGTAAACTGGCGGCTAAACATCCGGGATCTAAACTTGTCGTGACTGGGTGTAGCGCTGATAACCGACCAGACGAAATTGCTCAACTACCAGGTGTTTCAAAAGTTGTACGAAACGCGCTTAAAGATGATCTCGTTAAAGATCTGTTTCCAGAATTTGAAGTTCCTAAATTTGCGATACGTCAGTTTGAAGCCCATACAAGAGCTTTTGTCAAAGTTCAAGATGGTTGCAACTCCTTTTGCACCTATTGCATTATTCCTTACACAAGAGGGCGATCAAGGTCTCGTACTGTTAAAGAAGTCGTTGAGGAAGTTAAGGGCTTAATTAGTAATGGATACAAAGAAGTAGTACTAACAGGCATTAATGTTGGAGACTTCGATGGCGGTTCTGAAAAAGCACGCCTTGTTGATTTAATCAAAGAAGTCGATGCTTTACCTGGACTTGAACGCCTTCGCTTATCATCAATTGATCCAGACGAAGTCGACGAAGATCTAGCATCTGCTATTGTTAACGGTAAGAATACCTGTCATTCCATGCATATCGTATTGCAATCGGGTTCTAATGCGATTTTAAAGCGTATGAATCGTAAATACACAAGACAGATGTTTATAGACACATGCCAGTACCTCATATCAAGATGCCCTGATTTTACATTCACAACAGATATCATTGTTGGCTTTCCTGGAGAAACAGAACGCGATTTCGAAGATACTTTAGAAATGATGAAACAAACACGCTTTGCTAATGTTCATATGTTCCCTTATAGTAAAAGGGATCGCACCAGAGCTGCATTGTATCCCAATGAAGTGCCTCATCACATCATGCAACAGCGCAAAGCGCTATTACTCAAAGAAGCAGAGGCATTATCATTTTCTTTGCGTAACGATTACGTCGGACAAGAAGCAACTATCCTTGTTGAAAATCGCAAAACTAAGGAAAATAAAGTTTTTGGACATACCTCCAACTTCTTACCTGTTTGGATACCTGATTGTTCACTGGAGTCTAACCAAACAGTAAAAGTGCGTTTAATCGATAATTTGGCTGATGGATTGGTTGGAGAAATAATCATATGATCACAATTGCAGAACGTTTTAGTCCTTACACACACCAATTAGGTGCACGTGCATTAATTCCAGGCACTGTTTTTTCAATCAGAGCTTACCCAGCACGCATTATCATTGAAGAGTGGTATCTGGACGGAAACAATGTTGTTTACGATTCAGAAGCAATGGGGCCACTTGATGGCTTTACTCTCCAGCAGGATTTAGAAAAACGCTGTGTTTTTTTGTTAGGTAAGCGAGACGCAAAAAACTTAATCTGGAAATTTGAAGCAACTGCAGACGGCATAGTATTAACTAAAAACAAACAGCCTGAACTTATCGTTAAGAAAAAGATTAAAACGATTAGTCCTTTAAAAGAGAGGCTCTCTTTAGGATCTCATAAAGCTCAAGAGTGGGAACGTCTCATATTAAACCAAGATGTTGCAACACTTTTACCTTTGTGGCTTAAACTGGGTCAAATGACACCTCACTGCTCATCTGAAAATATGTGTTCTGGTACATTGTCGCTTTTAAATGAGTGCCAAGAATCAACACATACAAGTGTGATTGATTCACTGATGACGCTTTTGAAAGTGGGCTTTCGCTCTATTTTATTTCCTGTGTTAGATGACGATCTGTTTCATGGATTGACAACGGCCAATTGTCATAATGTCTCTCCTTTAATTCTTTTGCACAAGGGTTCAAAACTCATTCGCTCATTGTTTATCAAAGAAGATGTTGATCAAATTTATTTATTACCATCGCTACCTCCAAAATTTGTTGCAGGTCGTATGACTGATGTCGATTTATCAAACTGTTGTTTATCGATGGAATGGAAGAAAAAACAGATCAACAAATTGGAAGTTCAAGCTAAAACAAACTGCTCTTTATTGTTTAAATTTAATAAAAAAGTTTCAAGTTTCCGTGTCAAAAAACAACGCCACGAAAAAGGAACAACTCACAGCGTTGATCTACCTCTGGAAATTCAAGAAGGCACTACACTTTTTCTCGACCGATTTATTGTAGATTGAGATATAAGAAATCTTTTAATATTTGTTAAAAGATTCCAATGACTGACGTTAACTATTCAGAAGATATCCAGCTACTCATCGATGGTGAGCACTTTAATCCTCATAGATTCTTAGGTCTTCACTCGACTGCTGATGGAAAAAAAGTAGTTAGGCTTTATCATCCAGGTGCTAATCACCTATTTTTTGAATTAAAAGGTCAAAAAATTCAGTGCACGAAAATTCATGATGCTGGATTTTTTGAGCATGAAGTTCCCGATTCAACAGTTGCTATAGATTATCGTATTTACCACAAAGATGGTTTGCTTGCTAATGACCCTTATGCCTTTTGGCCAACTTTAGGTGAAGTCGATGAGTTCCTATTTGGAAGAGGCGTCCATTACGAAATATTCAAAGTTTTAGGTGGACGTCTATTTTTTCATCAAGGTGTATTAGGAGCTAAATTTTCAGTATGGGCTCCGAGTGCTAAGCGGGTGTCCATCGTTGGTGATTTTAACCATTGGGATGGGCGCTGTCATGCAATGCGCATGATGGGGGCTTCTGGTATATGGGAAATATTCATTCCCGGTCTGCAAGAAGGTGTAAAATACAAATTCGAGATCAAGACACAGCAAAATAAAATACTTTTAAAATCCGATCCTTATGGATATTTTGCAGAACTTCGTCCTAAAACGGCTTCAATATTATATGATGTTGAGCACTACCAATGGAATGATTCTCAATGGATTATCGATCGAACGAAAAAAAAAGATGAACCTCAGCCGATTAATATATATGAAGTGCATTTGGGTTCTTGGAAACTTCGCGATGGTCAATTTTTAAATTATGTTGATATCGCCAAAGAGTTGATTGCTTATTGTCATGATATGCATTTCACCCACATCGAATTACTACCTTTGTCGGAGCACCCACTCGATGAATCTTGGGGTTATCAAGTGACAGGGTTTTATGCAGTCACATCACGCTTTGGAAGTCCTCGCGACTTCCAAGCTTTTGTCGATGCGATGCATCAAGCGGGCATTGGTGTTTTAATTGATTGGGTACCAGGTCACTTCCCCGTAGATGATTTCTCATTAAGTTTATTCGATGGAACAGCTTTGTATGAGCATGCTGATGTTCGCCAAGGCTTTCACCCTCATTGGAGCACTTTAATATTCAATTACGGACGCAATGAAGTGACTAATTTTTTAGTCGGTAATGCAATATTTTGGTGCTCCATGATGCACATCGATGGATTTCGCGTTGATGCTGTTGCATCCATGCTCTATCTTGACTATGGCAGAAAGGAAGGGGAATGGATACCCAATCGTTATGGTGGTAAAGATAACCTGGAAGCAGTTGAGTTTTTAAAACATCTTAACTCTGTCGTTCATGAAAAATTTCCAGGTGTTTTAACAATTGCTGAAGAATCTACATCCTTTCCTGGCATTACACAACCAACAAAAGATGGTGGAATTGGTTTTGACTATAAATGGAACATGGGTTGGATGAATGATACCTTAAGGTATTTTGAAAAAGACATGCTTTTTAGACATGCTCATCAGAATCTTTTAACATTTGGTTTAATCTACGCATTTACCGAAAGGTATATTTTAGTTTTATCTCACGATGAAGTTGTTCATGGTAAAAAAAGTTTAATTAGCAAGATGCCAGGGGATATGTGGCAACAGTTTGCAAATCTAAGACTTATTTACACATACACGATGTGTCAGCCCGGTAAAAAATTATTTTTTATGAGTAATGAATTTGGGCAATGGAACGAATGGAATTGTAAAAGAGAGATAGAGTGGCCTTTGTTACAATACCCAACACATGATGGTGTTCGCACCATGGTCAAAGAAATCAATGCGTTTTACCTTGAACATACAGCTCTTTGGGAGCGTGATGATAATTTCATGGGTTTTGAATGGGTTGATTTTTCTGATAGTGCCAATAGTGTCATTGTTTATCGAAGAAAAAGCAGTAAAGGGGAGTTAATCTGTCTTCATCACTTTACCCCAACCTACCTTTCACAGTATACTATTTGGATCAGTGGTATATTAAGCGTTAAAGAAGTCTTTAATAGCGATGATGTGCGCTATGGTGGGTCTGGAAAGTTAAATCCGGCCATAGCTTTTGTTAACGATCAAGGTGTAAATAAAGGGTTCACAATAGAACTTGCGCCACTGGCTACCCAAATTTTTGAAATTACTTTTTGAGGAGACAGATATGAGTCATGATCACTATTTAGAGTTATGCCGCCAATTGCGTCATCACGACAGACTCTATTATGTCGAGCATGCACCGATCATCTCTGATCAAGAGTACGATCAATTACTCAAATCCATTGAGGATGCTGAAAAAAAGCATCCTCAATGGATTACTCCAGAATCTCCTACACAGCGTGTTTTAGAAACGGTAACTGCAGGTTTCCCTACAGTAAAACATAAAGTACCTATGCTATCTTTAGCAAACACGTATCTTGAAGAAGAGGTAGAGGATTTCGTTGAACGTGTCTACAAGTTACTCGGTGAAAAAGACGTTGAATTTGTGACAGAATTAAAGATGGACGGTATTGCAGTCACAGCCACTTACGAAAATGGAAATCTTGTAAGGGGAGCTACTCGAGGTGATGGAAAACAAGGTGATGAAATAACAGCTAATATTAGGACGATTCAATCACTTCCACTTAAACTTGCCATTGATAATCCTCCAAAAGAATTAGAGGTCAGAGGCGAAGTTTATATGTCTCGTTCTGTTTTTCAAAAGCTCAATGAAAATAAAAGCTTGCTCGGAGAAGATGCTTGGGCAAATCCACGCAATGCTGCAGCTGGTTCTTTAAAATTACTAGAGCCTCAAGAAACTGCAAAACGACACTTGAGTATTGCATGCTATGGTATTGCAATTGATTCATCTGCACAAATAAGAACGCAACATCAAGTGCATCAAGAATTACATCGTTTAGGTTTTGCGACAGTTAAACAAATAGCTCTTTGCCGTAACGTGAAAGAGATCATGGCTTATGCTGAATCGATAAGGCAACAAAGACCAAAGCTTCCCTTTGACATTGATGGTATCGTTGTCAAAGTAAATCGTTTTGATTACCAAAATGAATTGGGCGTTACGAATAAATCGCCTCGTTGGGCAGTTGCTTATAAATTTGCAGCTGAACAAGCTCGTACTAAGTTAAACAGCATTACTGTGCAAGTTGGTCGTTCAGGTGTTTTAACGCCTGTTGCAGAGCTTGATCCTGTACTTGTGGCGGGTAGCACAATTTCAAGGGCTACATTGCACAACCAAGAAGAAATCAAGCGCAAAGACATTCGAGAAGGTGACATTGTCATTATCGAAAAAGGTGGCGATGTCATTCCAAAAGTTGTGTCCGTCGTTTTAGAAGAGCGCCACGCTCAATCAAAATCCTGGCACATGCCAACAGTTTGTCCAATTTGTGAAACTCCAGTGGTACAAGTTGAAGAAGAAGTCGCTGTTCGTTGTCCCAACCACCAATGCCCTGAGCAAAAGCTTCGTCGTTTACAGTATTTTGCAGGAAAGGATGCATTAGATATCGACAACCTCGGTATTAGAGTCATGGCACAGCTTGTGAGTAAAGGGTTTGTTAACTCATTTGCCGATGTATTCAGGCTTGATCGAAATCAATTAGCCCAGCTTGAAGGTTTCAAAGATAAAGCTATTGATAATCTTTTAAAAGGTATTGAAAAAGCACGCTCTGTTAGTCTTGCACGATTTATTATGGGTCTGGGTGTTCGTCATGTCGGTTTGGGCACAGCAGAGGTGTTGGCATTTAAAGCTGGATCTTTAGATAAATTAATGCTGATGACTGAAGAGGAATTATTGCAGATCGAAGGTGTTGGAGAAAAAGTTGCAAACGTAATCATCGAATATTTTGCAGAAGCTGCTAATCGCAAAGATATCGAAGACTTATTATCAACTGGAGTTAATCCTCAGCAAGAAGCGCGTCCAGAAGTTCTTTTAAATCATGCTTTCAATGGTAAAACTTTTGTTATCACAGGTACAATTGAAGGACTAACGCGTCAAGAGGCTGGTGAAAAAGTCAAAGAACGCGGTGGAAAAGTGACCGAGTCTGTGACAAAAAAAACAGATTTTGTAGTTATTGGTTCAGAACCGGGCAAATCCAAATTGGATAAAGCCCAGTCTTTAGGAATTAAAATTCTGCAAGAAATTGAATTTAGATCAATGCTGTAGCACCAAAGAATTCTTCTGAACAAGTTCTCCAATCAATGTCTGATTGGAGAAACTATGAATTTTTACTCTTTGCAATGTTCCGATCATTGATGGTTCGCCAGGGAAAATGACTTTTCTCCAGCAGCGTGTGCGACTTTTTAAAATATTATGACCACGATCTGAGCGATTGAGTTTTTCAACAAGCACTTCCACTTCTTGACCCAACATGTCTGCTAGTTGTTTTGCTGTAATTTCATTTTGTAAACCTATTAACCGTTGTAGACGTTGATTTTTTACATCTTCAGGAATATCATCTTTCCAACGCATTGAGGGAGTGCCTTTACGTGGACTGTATGCAAATAAGAAAGCAAATGCATACTCAATATCTTCCATAACTTTGTAAGTCTCTTCAAACTCTTCATCAGTCTCTGTAGGAAATCCAACAATCATATCTGTTCCCAATGCTACGTTAGGAACAATTTCTTTAAGCATCGCTACTTTTTCAAGATACTGCTCTTTTTTATAGATGCGGTGCATCTTACGTAAAATGCGATCGCTGCCCGATTGAATGGGGAAGTGAACAAACTCACAAAGAGTTCTAAGATCGCGAGTCGCTTCCATTAATTCTCTTGAAATGTCAATTGGGTGACTTGTCATATAACGAACGCGTTCAAGTCCGGGTATTTGGTCGAGCTTATACAATAAGTCATGAAATAGACATGTCCATTCTGGTTTGTCTTTACCGTAACTATTGACGTTTTGGCCAAGTAAAGTAATTTCTTTGTAACCTTGAGAGACTAAGTGGCGACATTCTTCAATAATACTCTCAGGTGGTCTTGAGACTTCTGGACCGCGAGTGTAGGGAACGACACAATAAGTACAATGTTTGTCACAACCGCGAATAATAGATACAAATGCTTTGACTTTGTCTTCACGATGCGTTTGCAAGTAATTGAGGTTCTCAGAGAATTCATCATCTGTCATAACTAATTGGCGGCCAGTTTGTACAACTTCGTCTAAAACATGATTTAAATCGCCAATATTATTAGTTCCTAAAACAAAATCGACATGGGGTAGTTTACGGAACAAACCTTCTTTTTTTGCATTGGCCATACAGCCTGTAATGCCAATAACTGCTCTGCGATTTTTAATACGTCCTAAATTACCGAGCTGTCCAAGTTTACCCATTACTTTACGTTCAGCAAGGTCTCTAATAGAACATGTATTAAAAATTAAAAGATCTGCTTTAGTTTCATCATCACAAGCTTGCAAACCACGCGCTTTGAGCTGACCTACCATAATTTCAGTATCGAGCTCGTTCATTTGGCATCCGTAAGTACGAATATAATAGGTATTAAGCTTGCGCAGGGTAGTTGTCATGGATGTTCTCCTGTTAAAAGGGGACAATTCTATGCTCGAAATGTGGTTAATTGCAAGAGACAAGATAACCAATAATAAAAGCATAATTAAATTATTTATTATTACTATTAGCTTAGTCGATTGGAATAAAGATGATAAGTATGCCTTTCTGGAGGGTAAAAACCTGCCGGTTTCCACCATTATCCTTGGCAAAAAAGTTCAAAAATAGGTAATATGCTCTTTTTCTTAAACTAAATGCAATACCCAAAAAGGCTAATTTCTCATGCAGCCAAAAAATAATAAAACTCCTTTGGTGAAAAAAGAAGAAGTTAAGCGCAAGTGGTTCATCTTAGATGCTGATGGAAAAACGCTTGGCCGCTTTGCTGCTGAAGTCACTAAAATTTTGCGCGGCAAGCATAAGCCGACTTTCACACCTCATGTCGATACAGGTGATGGCGTTATCATTGTTAATGCTGAAAAAATCCACGTATCCGGTGCTAAAGAAGCTCAAAAAACTTACCGTTACTATACAGGGCATCCTGGCGGCCTTCGTGAAATTCCTTATCGCCAAATGAAAGAACGCAAACCAGAATACATTCTTGAGCATGCAATTAAAGGGATGATGCCTAAAACGCGTCTAGCTCGTGCTCAGATGAAAAAACTGCGTGTTGTAAAAGGAAGTAACCACGAATTCGCGGCGCAACAACCTGTTGCTGTCGGGGCATAACGAAAGTAGGTAATATAAGATGACTCAACAATTAGAAGAAACTATTGGAACAGGCCGTAGAAAGACATCTGTTGCTACTGTTCGGGTACGCCCAGGATCTGGCAAAATCAATGTCAATGGTCGTAAATTCGAAGATTATTTTCCTTTAGAATTACAACGTTCAACAATTTTGGCGCCCCTTGAACAAATGGGCACTGTTAGCCAGTGTGATTTGATCGTTCGTGTAAAAGGTGGCGGAATCGAAGGGCAAGTTATTGCTGCTCGTTTAGGCCTATCTCGCGCTTTGGTTAAAGAAGACGAAAATCGTCGTTCTGACTTTAAAGTTCTCGGTTACTTAACACGTGATCCGCGTAAGCGTGAACGTAAGAAGTACGGTAGAGCTGGTGCACGTAAACGTTTCCAATTCTCCAAGCGTTAATTTTCTTTCAAACTCAATCTGGCTTTTCAAGTCAGATTGGGTTTTTCTTTTTTCAATTTAAGCTTAAATCTTCAGGAATCATTGACAAAGTGGCGTACTTACCACCCATTTTGCGTAATAGTGTTTGCCATAGTTTTTCTGGAGGTGTACGAAATAATACATCTTTTTCAGCTGGGCAAATAAACCAACCACCATCTAAAAACTCTCTTTCGAGTTGACCTGCACCCCAACCGGCATAGCCAAAGCATAGCCTTAATTCAGGGCTGTTCTGACTTGCTAGTGATTGTTGGAGAAATGTTAAGTCGCCACCCAAGTAAACACCATCACAAATCTTAATCGCATTCTGCCCAAGGTTGTTGCTAGTATGAATCAACATAAGTTGATTTGTCTGAACGGGGCCACCAGCGAGAATTGATAGTGTGTGATCGGGGAAGTGCTCAAGATCTAAAAGCTCTTCTGGTAATTCTAAATCAACTTTTTTATTGATAATAATACCAAACGAACCGTTCGCGTTATGTTCACACACCAAAACAACGGCGCGGAAAAAAATTCCCGCGTCGATGTCTGGTGTAGCAATTAAAAAAGTCCCTTTAGCAATATGCGCATGGGGGGTATCCATATTAGTCCTCGGAGTGATGAGTACAAACAGGTGCTTGGTTAAAACTTTCTTGAATTTGTTCAATACGATTTTTTAAAGTGATAAGACCTTTGCCAAAATGATTGTTATCAATGGCTCTTGCCTGCTCTTCATTTTGTTCAATTAGTTCTTTGATGTATGACAAAGATCCGTTGATCATATTGAGTTCGGTCTGAAAATACGATACGGAGTTAGGTGTAATGCAATTTGTATCAGCAGCTCGTTGACGATCTAAACTCTCACGTTTCCAATTACGATTCATTTGGAAAAGGATTCCATAATGATTAATGTCGCTCATCAATAGATCTGCTTTAGATAATATGGCATCAAGTGTCTTGTAGAGTTCATCATCCATAATAAGCTTACCAACGGTACCTTTGCCATCAGCAATGGCACCTGTAAATACAGCTGCGTTATTGAGCAATTTCTCAAGGTCGGGCATGAGTTGACCGAGGCCTTTTGTGATCTCATTGACATTTGCCATAATTTCTTTGAGGATTAAAGGATCGTTAATAGATTTAGTAATACCGGCTAAATTAAGAGTTAAATCACCAAGAGAGTGTCCAAAATGCTTTTCTTGCAGTTCTGCTGTAAGGGTAGCAACTCTTGCGGTCATATTGCTTACGTGATCAATTAAACCATTTTTTTTAGCTTGAGCTAGTAATTCGTTCATGTTGTTTGAAGTAGCTTGGAAAGATTTCAACGTGGCTTGAATTTCTGGGCTATTGGAATCAATCATCGCTGATATTTTATCAAGCGTTGTTGCTGCTTTATTACCAACTAGCATTAGTTGATTAATTGTTTGTTCAAAAGGATCGCCAGCATTGCCGTACATCATTTGGTTTGTTAATGGCACAGAGGGGTGCTCTGGTGTTCCAACTCTTGGTATAATGGATACCGTTTTTTCACCAAGTAATCCAGTAGATCTAATCGCAAATTCATCCGTGTCATAAACATCTACTGAAGAGTCAATAGCAAGAGTCAATTCATAAAAATAAGCTTGGCCAAGATCGTTAACGGGATGCTCGCGAGCATCTTGAATTTCACTGATAGATGTAACTTGTCCTACAGGTTGGCCTGCAAAGGTCACTCTAGTACCGACACTAATGCCTGAAATGTCCGAAAAACGAACATGTATAATTTTTCCTTCATCACCAACGGCTGGTCTCAAAAATAACAAGGCTGCTACAGCGCCAATACAAGCGATGATGACAAATAAACCAATGAGAAAGGTTTTATAATTATCGTTACCCATAACCTGCCTTTTTATTTCAATCGATTGATTTCATTGTTCTGGTGTTAGCAGACAAAGAAGCATTTAAAAACTTTTTAATTAGTGGATTTTCTGTACGAAGAAAGTTGTCTTTAGTATCGACCAGTTCAATTTTACCTTCGTTATGAAATGCGAGTCTATTACCAACAAATTGAGCTGAAGCTATGTCGTGTGTAACAACAATACTTGTCGCTTGCAATTCTTGTTGAGTCTTGCAAATCAATTCATTGATTTGCATTGAAGTAATAGGGTCTAGACCAGTTGTCGGCTCATCGTACAATACAATTTTTGGTCTGTATGCAAAAAGGCGCGCAAGTGCTGCTCTTTTTCGCATTCCGCCAGATAGATTAGAAGGCAGTTTGTAAGCTGCTTCTTCGAGGCCAACCATCTGTAAAGCATGAAAAACTATGTCACTGATTTCAGATTCAGAGTATTTTTCATGGGTTTTTGGCTTACCATGCTCTCTTAAATAAAAGGCAACGTTTTCGTAAACATTCATTGAGTCGAATAAAGCGGCACTTTGGAACAGCATACCCATTTGGCTGATCTGTTCATAATAGTCTTTGACCTTTAGGCTGTACAAATCATGACCATTAATCTCAATTGTGCCTTTATCAAGTTTTTCAAGCCCGATGATATGTCTTAGCAAAACACTTTTACCCACACCAGATCTACCCAGAATCACAAGTGTTTCACCTGTTTGGATCGTGAGATTCAAGCCTTTTAAAACTTGATTTTTACCGTAGCTTTTCCACGCGTCTTTAATTTTTATCATGGTGAGAATGAATTGGTTCGCAAAAGGTTAAGGCCGAAAGTGATTAAGAAGTTAACGACCAAAATAATGGAATAGCAAATCACAACACTGCTAGTCGTGGCTCTTCCAACACCTGCAGCTCCCCCTTGAGTGTTAATCCCTTTATAACAACAGATTGTGCTGAAAAAGAATCCAAATACGAAAGATTTAATAAGACCAGTCAGGCAGTCGAAATATGTTATATTGACAGGCATTGCATCGAAATAAGAAGCAGGAGACATCTTGAAAATATAAACCGATATAAGATAACCACCCAATATACCAACTAGAACGCTAAAAATTGTTAAGAAAGGCAGCATAATTGTGCCTCCAACAATGCGTGGCACAACCAAGTATCTAATCGGGTTAACTGCCATGCTACGCAAGGCATCAACTTGTTCAGAAACTTGCATAGTGCCAAGCTCAGCGCACATGGCAGATCCCATACGTCCGGTGACCATAAACGCAGTTAATATAGGACCGAGTTCGGTAATCATCGCTTTAGCAACCATCAAACCAGTAGCTGCGGTCAATCCTTTATCGGATAACTGAAAAAATGATTGAGCTGCTAGAACAAGTCCGGTAGAAAATCCAGTGATAGCAACAACTGGCAGTGACATGACACCAATAATGAACAGTTGTTCTTGGACTAAAACCCATTTGGGTGGCTTGCTAAATAAGATGCCAAATGAATCGAGTACTAAGACGATGTAGGCTCCAAGCGAAGATATAAAACTATGTAATATTTCGCCTGTTAATCTGCGTTTCACTGATATTAAACCTTAATAAATAGTTTTCTTTTTTTGATAGTAAGCAAAACGAAGATAGGTTTCAATAATCATGTTTCCATTCTAATAATACAGTATTTTCATCTTCTTCGCTAACTTCTACTCGAACACGGAATTCATTGATTAAGCGCGCTTCGAAACCAGTGGTGCTTGCATCTTCACTTAATGTTTTATCGATACTAACAAACACACCTTCACTAATGTATTTACCTGCTTGCAATACAGGAACTGTTGTTCCAGCCTGAGCAGAATCAGCAGAAGTTATGGTTAGTTGATCAAGTCCAATACCTTGTTGAATAGTCCCTAAAATATCAGGACCAGCATAAGTGCCAGATATTGTTATCAAAGCTTGAGCTAGCTGAAAGCCTTGGAGGGGACTAATATCTGCGACACCGGTTCCAAACAATATGCGAGATAAAATTTCAGTGGTTGGAAGGTATGGATTTGATTCAAAGGTCAATTCGGGCGTTGTGATTGGGCCTTGAACGATTGCTCTAACATTATATCCTGTCACATCAAATTGAGACACAATGTACATAAAAATGTCTTTTGGGGGTTTGCCACCAAAAGTAATTGTACCTTGTGTAATTGCAAATGTACGTCCAAGTAAATTAACCTCTCCTTTTACTAACTGGAGAATCCCTTTTAAATTAGGATCCATCGGGGTGGAGGTAACATTAATGTCACCTTTCCACTCAGCAGTTACACCGCGGCCCGCTAAGAATATTTTTCGCGGTGCTGTTACAGTAACATTTAGTGAAAGAGGATTTAAAGGCGTTGATTTGATCACTTTATCCTCTTCTTTAGGAAGGGCGTGTTTGTAAACGACATCAACGGTTGGTATTTTTGTATTAATTTGTTTAGGAATATTAATATGGGCTTCGTCGACTTTAATATTTCCTTTTAGGATTGAGGCATAACGAGTACCCCCTAGAGTTAAAGAACCATCAAAGGAAGCTTTGGCAAGGTCAAGATTTAAAAGAGTTGCCTTATTGAAATCAACCGTGACTTCATAAGGATATTGCATATTTTCATCGAGTGTCAAATAGCCAGAGGCTTTAATATCTCCGCCTTCATTATCGACGGCAGTTAAGCTGTCTAAAGTAATTTGTCGTCCGTCGGCCGAAGCTTCAGCTTCAATATTTTTAATAATAGCACCTGTCACAGGACTTTCGTATCCGCCATTGTTTAAGGTGATTTTCCCTTTCAAATCGGGGTTGGCTAAGGTGCCAGAGGCTGAGGCTTGTAAGTAGAGATCTCCAGAAAATGGATTGCCTTCAATTAAAAACAAATTAAAAATTTCTGATAGTTGGCCTTCCCAATGTAAATATCCGTCTATGGGATTATTTTTCTCCAAATGTGTCGTAAATGGAAACAATTGAAAATACATAGGTAGATTAAATTCAGCTTGCAAGGGTCTCACTCCGAGTCCTTCAATATTTGCGTCAAGATGAGTTGACTTAGGTAAGAAAGAAACGTGAATGGAGCCAACTAAGGGTAGGTAATGAAGACCGTCTTTTGCGTCGTCATTTTTTTGCGATGTTTCAATATCAAATTGAGCGGATCCGGTAGTTTGACTTGCATTGCCCACCAGATCAACTTTTCCAGACAACTTTCCAGTAAAAACTGATTGTGGTAGGGCAAGTGTTAGTAAGTCTAATGGAACATCTGTTAAAGTTGCTTGCAAATTTGAGTCGTTGTAAGACGCCTTCATCTGCATTTCAAGTCTTCCTTGATCAATATCTAACGCTAAGGGAGATATTAAGAATTGTTGATCTGTTTTAAGAACAAAAAACGGAGCGTCTAAATGCAGTGGATAATTTAATACATTTCCATCGAACTCAATGAGATCTAATTGAGTTAAAGACTTATGATAAAAGCCTGCGGCTTGAACTTCAAAAGGTGTGCGGTAAGACCCTTTTGTTGAAAAATTAAAAGGGATCAATTCTTCATCTAATTCAAAAGTTCCATCAAAATCAGATAGATTTAGTGTACCTAAATGCACTTGGTCAGTTGTTAAATGAATGGTTCCTAATGGATCGACAAACGGATTACTAAGCTCTGCATGTATATTAGTTGTTTGTATATCATAGCTTTGATGTGAGATGTAATCAATTGTCATATCTCCAGACAATATTTGAATACCGTTTGCTTCATCTAAAATTAATTGTGTAGCAAATCCACCTTCAACATCTTCAAAACGGTGATTAAATATAAAACTCCACATCAAAATGTCTGGAATTGTTGCATTAACATCCCCCACTAAAAGATATTGAAAAATAGGAAGACTTGGTTGCGGAATAAATTTTAAAGATCCAGTCAGGTGGGATGTTTGCCTATCGATCACAAAATTATTAAATGCAAAGTCGCTCGGGCTAAAGGTGTAATCTGTTGTTACTGACAACGGTAAATCTTCTACTCTAGAGTTGGCTTTAATTGATCCTTTGCCACCATCTTCTGTTATAATTAAAGATCCCTCAGCCTCAACATTCCTACAATTCGTTTCATTGATATAAATTTGGTCACTTCTAATTGTTGCGTATAGATCGGGCTTAATAAGTTCATTGTGTATAGCTAATGTGGCATGTGCCGGACCTTTTAAATTAAGGTGGGTAATCTCAGATAATGGTTCAATTTCATCGATTGCCATATCGACGTTAACGTCGATATTTTTAAATTTATTGAGAATCATACCAGCTGCGACAAATCGCAACTGCTTACCGGTATATTGAAAATTTCTTAATGTGACGTTAAGATCCGAAGATAGTGTAAATTGTCCTGTGCCGCGACCCTTCCTACCAAATAACGTTTTAACCCATTGAGGTGACTTTTTTGTTAATGGAGATAGTTGAGCTTGAACATCTCCTTGAAATTCAACGGGTTTTAAATTGATAAAATCTTCCCATTGTTGCCAGGTACCACTTGTAGAGGCTCCAACAAAAATTCTTGGGTATTGAGGGGGAAGGCTTTTGATCGCAAAGCTATTGAGTTTAGCGTTAACAAAAAGTTGATTGCGATCACCAACTGCCAAACATTCAATGTCTGCTCCAGCTATTAAAGATGACGTAATGTGTAGATCAAAATCGAGATTGCGCCGCGATCTTGGAGCCAATTCAAATGCACCTTGAACATTCCAACTCTCAGGCCTATCATAAACTTTTAATCTAAAACCAGTAATGGCAAGACGGTCGATATCTATCTTAAACGGAAATTGATCAATAAATTCTTTAAGATGAAACTCCCCAGGAGTTTTAGGTTTTTTTGATTCGGGTAAACTTAAAACAACGGGATTGCGTAAACGTAACAGATGGCAATGTAGGGTATTATTCCATAAAACTAAAGGGTCCCAAGATAAATGGATCCCATCAACTTTTAACCAGATTTCATTAGTAACGGTATTTCTCAAAGCAATATCAGTCAAGGTGATATCAAATGGAAAAAATCCTTTCAAAGATCCCAATTCAATCGTCATTTGTTGGGATTCTTTTAATGATTCATTGATTTTGGTCAGTATTTTATTTTTAGCCCAATTTGTTTGAACAACAATAAGCGTTGCTACAAATAAACAAGCGGCCAGGAATAACAATGCTCCTACAATTCGGGCTGTCCATCGGTAAATACGCTTCATCAAAAGGTTGCTCCTAAACTAAAATAGACTTCAAACCGCTTGTCCAAACCTTTTCTAGGTTCGCAAGGAATAGCTAGATCTATACGAACAGGCCCCATAACCGTTAAATAGCTCACGCCAAAGCCGTATGATTTCAAAAGCTCTGCACCAATAGGTGGTAAGGCTGCTTTGTAAGTATTACCCGCATCAAAAAACGGAATAAATGAAAATTTATTCGTTAGTTTTAACCGGGTTTCAAGACTATATAACACCAGTGATCGACCGCCTATAGGGTCGCCATCGCCATCCAATGGACTGACAGTTTGATATGTATATCCTCTTAATCCATTGTAAGAACCTTCATAAAACCTTATAGATGGTGGAATGCGTCTTGTCGATGGCCCTGCAATGAAGCCAAGGCCAACTTTTGCAACACCTACTAATCGGTCGCGACCAATGATTGGGAATATATAAATACCAGTTGCTCTTTGGACTGTAAACGTATGGTTAGACTCAGTTAAGTCTGTATACGGTGTAAAACGTAGATCTAATAAATAGCCGTGAGATGGAGCATATTTATTGTTAGAGCGAGTCCATTTCAGCCGTAATGGCACACTAAACAATACGTAGTCGGCTTGTTGTCCATCTTGAAAAGTATGAAGCGCTTCTAGTTTTAAACCCCATGAATAGTAAAGATGACGATTTAGGCGACGCTCAATCGTTGCAGATAAAGATGTTGACCTATCGTCATAACTTTTTAAGAATTCGCTTCTATGCTGTAACTGCCAAACTAAGTCTTCTCGCTGACGGCGAAAATCTGGTTTTCTGTAGAGAATACTCGCTTCTTGTACAATATCATTGGCAGACCCGTTTATAGATAATGTTTCACCAAGACCTCGAAGATTCCGATTTTCCCAGCCAGCAGCCAAACCAAACGATTCATCTGTGGAATAACTAATACCGGCGGAGATAGAGTGTGTCTTACCCTCAACTAATCTTATTGTTATAGGTAAATAGCCTTCTGGTGACGCTGCTTCGTTATTAACAATTTCAATTGTTACAAAAAGACCAGTTGTTTCAAGATTTCTTCTCGTTTCTAAAACTAATTCAGGATTATAGACAGTCCCTGTTTTCATCGTGACTTTTTGACGAATCCATTCTTCGCTAACTTTGTATAGTCCTTCAATTTCAATTTCGCCAAAATAGATAAGGCGACCTGGGTCAACTTCGAAAAAGACTTCGACGTGTTTAGTCGTTTGGTCTACAACAACTAAGCGCTTAGTCACTCTGGCAAATAAATATCCTGAATGAATAAGTTGATCGATAATCTTTTGCTCGCCATCGAGAATTTGACTTGCCAAAGCTGGTTTTTCCATTTCAAAACCAAGCTTCTTAAAAGAAACGGTATCATTCAGAATAATTTCTATGCGCTCTTGCTGTTCTTCACTTAAATGTTTTGGTGCCGATATTTTGACTTGCGAAAAGGTATAAACCGGACCTGGCTCAACATCTACTATGACATATGTTGGATCCTCATCTTCGAATATCCGAAATGAGACTCGAGCACTATAATAACCATAGGAATGGAGCACTTCCATGAATTGGGGAATGTCGCCATCGGCTCTTAATCTAAGGCTCATCGCACTAGCTGGCGGATGACTTTGCATCCCAAATAATTGTGAGTTTAATTCTAAAACATTGCGTAATGTCGGATCACCGACACCTCTAATGGCAACTTTATAAGGATCGCCTTCAGCAAAAACAAAGCTTGAAAGCAGTAAAAAAAAGCAGATAAAAAAGGCCTGCCCTCTTTTTTGAAAAAAACAAAAAAGAGGCCGCAGAGCCCTTTTAGAAAATATTAAATCTGCCATAGACGAAAAAAACAATCGGTGTTTTTATAAATATTTTAGCTAATAATTAAACGAAATTTTAAGCCGATTTAGCATTAGCTTGATTCTATTTTGCCAAACGTTACTAAACGCGGTCAATCAATAAGCAACTTATAAGGATTTTTTTTATGAATAGACATCAATCTGCTGTCATTTATCATCAACTTTGCGAGTTAATACCAGGTGGTGTCAATTCTCCGGCAAGAGCATTTAAAGATGTCAGTTTGCCGCCAGTTGTAGTTCAATCGAGTTGTCAAGATACCATTTGTGATGTCGACCATAATACTTATATCGATTTTTGCTGTTCTTGGGGAGCAATCATTCATGGTCACGCCAATTCTGTCATTAATAACGCTGTCAAATCCCGTATTGAAAAAGGAACTTCTTTTGGGATGACAACCGAAGTCGAGGCTCTATTAGCTGCAAAAATCTCTAAATTTATTCCTTCAATGCAAAAAATGCGCTTTGTGTCTTCTGGTACAGAAGCCACAATGAGCGCTATTCGTTTAGCAAGGGGAATTACTGGCCGTGATTACATTGTTAAATTTACTGGTAACTATCATGGTCATGCCGATTCTTTTCTAGTTCAAGCAGGATCTGCTGCATGGGGACTCAATGCAACTGCTTCGTCATCTGGCGTTCCGCAAGCAGTCGCTGCATTAACAATATGCCTTCCTTATAACGATGAACAACTCTTAAAAAACTGTTTTGAAGATTTTGGAGACAAAATAGCTGCCGTCATTGTTGAACCAGTTGCTGCAAATATGGGTGTCGTTCCTGCAAGCCCATCATTTTTAAAATTATTAAGAAAAGTCACAGCGGACTCTTCATCACTACTTATTTTTGATGAAGTCATCACTGGATTTAGAGTAGCTAAAGGGGGAGCTCAAGAACTATGTGGCATTGTTCCTGATCTTACATGTCTTGGAAAAGTGATTGGTGGCGGTTTCCCTGTCGCAGCTTTTGGTGGTAAAAAAGAGTGGATGGAGCATTTAGCGCCATTAGGATCAGTTTTTCAAGCAGGAACACTATCTGGAAATCCAGTCGCTATGTCTGCAGGACTTGCAGCACTTGAACTTTTGGAAGTTCCCGGATTTTATGACCGACTAGAAGAAAAAACGAATCGCCTGATCAATCCAATTTATAATTTGATTTCTGAATTAAAAGAACCAGTTTGTTTAAGACACCTACCCGGGCTATTCACATTATTTTTTGGTATTGGTTCTGTTGAGCATGCAGGTGACCTTCACATGATGGATCGCAATCGCTTCTCAGACTTTTTTGCCTTTCTTTTAGAAAATGGTGTTTTAGCACCCCCATCTCCTTATGAAGCTTGGTTTTTAACTAGCGCGCATACCGATGAGCATTTAGACTATACAAGTCAACTTATATGCCGTTATTTGAAGGAGAAGTGTTGTTAAAAGAGCGTCTTGATTACATCAATGAAGAAATTGAAAAAGCAGCTGCAGTTTCTGGGCGATCAAACAAAGATGTTTGCTTGATCGCCATTAGTAAATATGCAGCTATCGAATCGATGCAAGAACTCTATAATTTAGGGCATAGGGATTTTGGGGAGGGTAAGCTCCAAGATCTTTTACCTAAAATAAAAGTAATGCCCCAGGCTGTTAAGTGGCATTTTATCGGACGTCTACAATCAAACAAAGTTAAAAAGGTATGTGAGCAATCGAGTTTTATTCATTCTATAGATCGCTTAGAATTAGCAGAAAAATTGAGTAGTGCTTCTAGCTGTCCCAAATTATTTTTGGAAGTGAATATTTCTCATGAAGTCTCTAAGGCTGGTTTGACAATTAAGGAGTGGGAGAGTCACTTTGATCACATCCTGAATTTAAATTTACCTATTATTGGCTTAATGACTATGGCTCCTAAAAATGCAACGCATGATGAGGCAAGGTTGGTTTTTGGAAAACTTAAAGAATGTCAAAATCATTGGATCAAATTAGGTTTAAATCTTCCTTATCTTTCTATGGGTATGTCACAAGATTATAGAGCCGCGATTATGGAAGGGGCCACCCATGTAAGAATTGGATCGGCACTGTTTAAATAAAATGCTACGGTAAAAACAATTATGATTGAAAAACAACTCGTGTCAGAACAGCTTATTATTAAAAGTTTAAATACCGATTACGGCATTGAAATTATCGCGTTTAAATCGTTACCAATTGGCGCAGACATGAATGCGGCCATTTACAAAGCTCAATCTATCGATCATAAATCATATTTTGTAAAATTAAAACGTGGGCATCATTTAGATATATGTATTGCGATATTGGATCTGTTACAAAACTCGGGTATTAGTCAGATAATCTCGCCTGTCAAAACACTACAAAATCAATCAATACAACGACTTGATGATTACACGCTCATTGTTTATCCCTTTATTGAAGGTCAGGATGGTTTTAGCTGTGATTTGACGGACAATCAATGGTTTGAACTTGGTAAAACTTTAAAAAAAATCCATGAAATTGATGTACCCATGTCAATTCAAAAACAACTTAGAAGAGAAGATTATTCACCTAAATGGCGAGAGGTTGTTCGTTCATTCTACACTGTTTTTGAATCAGTATCAGCGGTTGATGAAATAGCTTTAAAATTTTTACAATTTGTGAAAAGTAAACTTTCTACAATTCGAAGTATCGTTGACAATGCTGATAAATTTTGTCAAAATTTGCTGGATCAATCACCTGAATTAGTTTTGTGTCATTCAGACATCCATGGCGGTAATGTATTAATCACTCAGAATAGTAACATCTACATAGTTGATTGGGATGATCCAATTATGGCGCCAAAAGAGCGAGATCTTATGTTTGTAGGTGGTGGGGTCGCAAATGTTTGGAATAAGCCACAAGATATAAAGTCTTTTTACAGTGGTTATGGAGCAAGTGAAATAAATTCAACTCTCATTGCTTATTACCGTTTTGAACGTATTGTTCAAGACATCGCAGTATACAGTCAGATGTTACTATTAACTGATGAAGGGGGGGATGAAAGATCTACGATGTACAAGCAATTTACAGACATGTTTGATACACATGGTGTAATAGATATTGCTTTTGAAACCGCTTTATAGTTATTCTAAAACTTAATTAATAAATTAGTTAGGTTTAATTTCTACAATATCTAAATCTTTACCCAAGACATTAATAATTGAGGTTCTGTTGATGTGACAAGTAATCTCTAAATTATTAATGAGCTCTTTCAAACTATGTAAATAGTTTTGATTTTCATGGATGATATTTAAAAAAGCGTCGAGTTTTAGTGGCTTTCTTTTAAAATAGACGGAACTCTTCAAGATAAACTCGATATCGTTCACTTGATTCATGATCTTAGACCATTCCGAGGGAATTACACTATACACCTGCTTTGAATTAAAGTTTTTTAAGAGATCGATGACTTTAAAGAAAAACAGTAGAGCCTGAGCTTCGTTACCAGGAGATGCAATGCCTTCACTTGCTCGACCATATGGGGGATCCATTATTGAACAATCAACAATGATATCTTTAAAGTTAAAAACATCTCCAGTTATAAAAACCGGCACAGTAATATCAGCTCTTAAAGCTTCTGGTACTGTTTCACAATAGTTAAGTATGGCAGCGTGCCAGCTTGCGCTTATATCATTGTGATTATCAATATCGATCGTATAGATTTCTTTTAGTCCTATTAAAGATAATATAAGAGTCAAGTTGCCACGACCAGTAAATACCTCTAAGACTTTTGAATGATTTTGATTTTTGATAAAGCGAGCAACCTCGATTGAAGTGCCTATTGGCGCTGAGTAACCTAATTTTTCATCAATAGTATCAAGTTTCAAGTCTTTAAGAAAAATCGGCCTTGAGACAAGATTCCCAAAAAAATAACGACAAGCTATTACAAATTTCAACGAATCAGAGGCAACACCTGTTTCTTGATAATTTTTAAATTCTTGTGAATATGTTGTCTGAAACTCTTCCCACATAGAATTAAAGCGTAACTTTTCCCAATAAGCAATTTCGTTAGCTGATTTAAAATAAGAGCGTTCTGGATCTGTACTTTGATATTTTGTAATTTGGCAATATTTGGAGATAAGTAAAAGCTGTCTAAAACCACCTATTTCGAGTTCAGTTACTTTTTCATATGGCTCAAATGAGTTGTTTAATTCTACAAGTCCTAATTGCATTTCATTTAGCAAATTGCAGACAGATTTCTGATCCAAGTTGTATTTTATTTTTGTACAACCTTTGCTAAGTATTAGACTATGATTATCGATTTCAAGGTTCAGTCCATTAAAATTAAGAGGTTCATTATTGTAGAGAAATTTTAAAGGATCGATCCATTCGGCATCTCGATACAATGATTTTAATTGCTTAAAGGTATGGCAGTGACTTTTTTGATATTTAAAAAAGATAAAGGATGCATTAATATTTTCTGCACTCATAAAATTAAATGACAGAAATAAAAATAAAATAGTGACGATAAGTTGCATAAAAAGAGGAAAAATGGCTTCAAGATGTACAAACGGTGTTCATAAACCTACAGAAGCGTATAGGTTAGCTGATTATAATGAAAAAAAATTAGATTCAGTAACAAAATTTATGAAATACATATTTGATTATAAATCAAAATACGATACTGATCCTGCACGTAATTCGAGTTTAACAGATATTAAAATTTTGCCTGCATCTAAAATGGACCTGTTGATTAATTTTGAAAGTTTTTTAATGCGCCGCCAATTGACCAAGATAGATTGTCCGTTTTTAGATGATTACAAGGACTATTTAATGTGTGAACAATTACATTCTTTTAACACACACTGTATTGTTCCATTGGATGTACAAAATCAGCGCCTTTATGATTTATATAAAGTTTATTTAGTTAATAAAGCCTCTGATCAGTTGTTTAAACAACTTCGAAACTCAGCTGATTTTTGAAATTGAGGAATTGACCTCAATTTCAAACGCTTTTAACTTTCCAGATGTCTTTAGAGTATTCAGCAATTGTTCGATCGCTGGAAAATTTACCCATGCCCGCTACATTATGTATTGATTTTTTAATCCATCCTTTTTGATCGGCGTAGGCTTTGGAAACATTTTCTTGGCAAGCAATATAGGCTGCATAATCAGCTAAAAGAAAGTATGGATCTCCACCATCTAATAAACTGTTGACGATGGGTTGAAATAGTTGTGGATCTTGAGGGGAAAAGTAACCACTTGAAATCATATCAAGGGCAGCTTTGAGTTCAGGGTTGGCATTGTAGTAATCATGCGGATTGTAACCAGAATTTGCAACTGATGCGATTTGATCGGCTGTGAGTCCAAAAATGAAGATGTTGGCATCGCCAACTTCTTCTTTGATTTCAACATTAGCCCCATCAAGCGTTCCGATTGTTAAAGCTCCATTAAGAGCAAATTTCATATTACTAGTGCCTGACGCCTCAGTTCCTGCAGTTGATATTTGTTCTGATAGATCACAAGCAGGGATAATTTTTTCCGCAAGCGACACGCGGTAATTAGGCATGAAGACAACTTTTATCCAATCTTTGGCATCTGGATCATTATTAACTACGTTGGCTATGGAATTTATCAACTTAATGATTAATTTGGCCATGTAGTATCCAGGGGCGGCCTTACCACCAATGATGATAGTACGGGGAACCATGATTCCACCGACTTGGTGTTTGATCCGGTTAAACATGGTGATGATGTGAAGGGCATTCAATAATTGACGTTTGTATTCATGAAGCCTTTTAACCTGAACGTCAAATAGTGAATCACAATTAATTGAGAATTCATGAGTGACATGAATAATTTCAGCCAACCTCTCTTTATTCCATTTTTTAGCGGCTGCCCATTGATCGCAAAAAGCCTGATCATTACAAAAGGGTATAAGCTTCTTAAGTTCATTTAAGTCAGTTATCCAATTCGTACCAATTGATTCAGAGATCAATTTTGTCAAAGGAGGATTAGCAAGCTTTAACCAACGTCTTGGTGTAATACCGTTAGTTTTATTATTAAATTTTTCTGGAAATAGCTCATAAAAATCAGGAAACAGTTGTTTTTTGACAAGCTCTGTGTGCAGAGCTGACACTCCATTAACGGAGTGGCTACCTATTACACATAACTTAGCAGTTTGCACTTTCTTATCATTACCTTCTTCGATGATTGATAAGCGCTGAAGTTTACCCATGTCACCAGGGTATTTTTGCTCCACTTCTTTTAAAAATCGAGAGTTGATTTCAAAAATGATTTGTAGATGACGTGGCAAGACATGTTCTAGTAAAGAAGTGGGCCAACGCTCCAAAGCTTCGGGCATGATTGTATGATTTGTGTAAGCAAAAAGATCTTGCGTAATCTTCCAAGCTTTGTCCCAATCATACCCTTCGAGGTCCATTAGGATACGCATCAATTCTGGTATGGCTAATGAAGGATGTGTGTCGTTTAATTGAATGGCATTATGTTCTGCTAAACTATCTAAAGTTGAGTGCGTTTTTTTATGTCGTCTTAAAATATCTTGTAGAGTTGCTGATACTAAGAAGTATTCTTGTTTTAATCTCAGCTCTCTTCCCTCAAATACATTATCATTAGGGTAAAGTACGCGAGTAATATTTTCCGTTTTATTACGATCTTCTACAGCTCTGATGTAATCGCCGTGATTGAAATAATTTAGATCAAAACCTCGAGCAGATTTTGCACTCCAAAGCCTTAGGTTATTTACGACACTATTATTATAACCTGGTACTGGAGTATCATATGGCATTGCGACAACTTCTTCTGCGCCAACCCATTCATTGTGTAATACACCGGCTCCGTCTGTGTATTGATTAACTCGGCCATAAAAGTTAACGAGAAAAAGCATTTCAGGACGATTGATTTCCCAAGGATTACCGTAACGTAACCAATTATCTGGGGTTTCAACTTGATAGCCATTTTCGATTTTTTGCGTAAAAATACCGTATTCGTAACGCAGCCCGTATCCATAACCTGGAATACCCATAGTTGCCATCGAGTCTAAAAAGCAAGCGGCTAATCGACCAAGTCCGCCATTGCCAAGACCTGAATCCCATTCAAGATCGCAAATTTCTGAAATATCCAAATCAAGCGATTGCATCGCTTTTTTGGTATGTTCATAAATATTGAGATTGATCAAATTATTAGTAAGACTCTGTCCCATTAAAAATTCAAGAGAGAGATAGTAGACGCGTTTACTTTTTTTGTTATAGTATTTACGACTGGTTAAAATCCAATCTTGTATCAAATAATCACGCACTGTGTGCGATAAAGCAAAATAATAATCGCGCTTTGTTGCCGTGTATTGATCTTTAGCAAGAGTAAAGTGAAGGTGAGTTAAAAAAGATTTGCGAATGGACGCATGGTCGGTTTTTAAAGTATACTCGTGTGCCAGTTCGCTTTTAACGTTCATTGTCGCTCCTTCAGTTCTTCTTGTGAAATGACTATAGGAAAAAAGTCCGTGCACAGCAAATAAATTTTAAATTATTGTTATAAAAATTTTAAATGGGAAAAGGTGAGATAGGCATGGCAAAAGAACAAATGGTTTTTCGAGTCAATGGGATGGACTGTTCAGAAGAAGTCATCGCTCTAAAAAAGACATTAGGCCATTTGTTATCGAATGACGAAGATCTCGTCTTTGATTTGATGAATCAAAAATTAACCATCCTTTATTCCGACCAAGAAAAAGTTACCTTTGAAGAAGTAATGAAAGGTATTCACAAAGCTGGTTTGACCGCAGAACCTTGGCAAGACAATCCATTCCCTCTTTCGTTTTGGCAACATTGGCAAAAACCACTTATAGCATTAATTTCTGGTTTATTTTTACTCATTGGCGGTTTATTTCAAGCCCTATCCCATAAATCCGTTGGGGACGCAGTTGCTGCAATGCATGGTGATGCTCAAGCACTGCCATCAACAGCTATTGTTTTTTATCTTTTAGCTATTTTTGTTGGATGTTGGAATATAATGCCTAAGGCATTTAGCGCCTTAAGATCGCTTAGACCTGATATGAATTTGCTCATGACAATTGCAGTATTAGGAGCCATTGCCATTAACCAATGGTTCGAAGCTGCAACAGTGACATTCTTGTTTACTCTATCTTTAGCTTTAGAATCGTGGAGTGTTGGTCGAGCTCGAAAAGCGATTGCAAGTTTAATGAGTGTTTCGAGCATGTCTGCCCGAATCATTAAGGATGGAGAAGAACATATAGTGGCTCCAGCCGATGTCCCCCTCAATAGTATAGTTCGCGTTTTTCCAGGAGAAATGATTCCCATCGATGGAATCATTAATGCAGGATCAAGTCAAATCAATCAAGCTCCCATAACCGGTGAGAGTATGCCTGTTACAAAATCCAAAGGGGAAATTGTTTTTGCAGGAACTCTTAATGGAAGTGGATCTTTGGATATCATGTGCAACAAAGCTTCAAAAGACACTACATTTGCAACGATTGTTCGTGTCGTTGAGCAAGCACAAGAAAAACGGTCTGTATCAGAGCAGTGGGTTGAAAAATTTGCACGAATCTACACACCTGTTGTGATCTTAATTGCATTGGGTATTTTAATTATTCCACCTTTTCTTTATCAGATGCCGTGGCAAGAAAGCTTTTACAGAGCATTAGTTATGCTAGTTATTGCATGTCCTTGCGCACTTGTGATTTCAACACCTGTTAGTATTGTTGCTGCATTAACTGCCAGTGCAAAACATGGGGTTCTTGTAAAAGGTGGGCGCTTTTTAGAAGAAGCGGCGCGTCTTCAAGCTATTGCCTTTGATAAAACCGGTACTTTAACTAAAGGTGCGCCAGAAGTTGTGAGGATGATATGCAATGAGGGTCATACTGAAGAGGAATTATTAGAAAGAGCTATGGCACTTGAGAGTCATAGTGATCATCCTTTGGCAAAAGCTATTGTTGCTTATGCAAAGCAACGAGGAATTAAAGCTGAAGTTGCAGAAAACTTTCGTATTATTGAGGGCAAGGGAGCTGTCGGTACTTTCAAAGGTAAAACTTTTTGGCTCGGATCTCATCGATATATCGAAGAAAGAGGGCAAGAAACTTTAGAAATGCATCAAAGATTACAATCACTAGCGGCTCATGGTTCAACAGTAGTTGCCATTGGCAATGACGAGCACGTATGTGGATTTATCGCATTGGCTGACGAAGTCAAGGCCAATGCCAAAGGATGTATCGATGAATTAAAAAATTTAGGAATAACAAAAATAGCGATGTTGACTGGTGATAACCGAGAAACGGCGTTATCAATTGCTACTAAAACTGGTATTGTTGATGTCTATTCTGAATTATTGCCAGAAGATAAAGTTAGCGTCATTGAAAAAATGATTGAGAAAATGGGCCATGTGGCAATGGTTGGTGATGGCATTAATGATGCGCCATCAATGGCAACTGCTACACTTGGCATCGCGATGGGATCAATGGGCAGTGATGTTGCTATAGAAACAGCAGATGTGGCCTTAATGTCTGATGATCTTAGTAAACTTCCATGGCTACTACGGCATGCTCGTCAGACTTTAAAAACGATCAGACAAAATATTGTTTTTGCATTGAGCATTAAAGCCGTCGTTATGCTACTCAATTTTTTAGGTTACACGTCTTTATGGAGCGCGATATTAGCAGATACTGGTGCGACTTTAATTGTAGTGGCAAATAGTTTAAGACTACTTAAACCCAAGCAATTTTAAATTTAAATTTAAATATTGTTAATGTATGAGTGAACACTTAAGCTTTAACTCCGATTTAAAAGAGTCATCTAATAAAATAACAATTAGAGGGTGCTCATTATTGGAAATTTTGATATAAATTGTATGTTTTACGCTTAAGATCAAGCGGCCAAGGATTTTATAGATCGATGACCCACTCTGCATTTTTTACACCTTTAAGTCCAAGCGATGTCATTAAATCGCTCGGCAAAGACGCCTTAATTAGTGCGCTTCGCAAAATGTTGTTTATACGCAACTTTGAGGTACGCGCTGAGACTGCCTATCAAATGGGTAAAATTGGTGGTTTTTTTCATTCTTATATCGGTCAAGAAGCTGTGCAAACGGCGTCTGTCATGGCTATGGGTGAGGATAATTGGTGGATCACTTCTTACAGATGCCACGCTTTAGCCTTATTGCTCGGTGCCACTGCTAATGAAGTGATGGCTGAACTTTATGGCAAAGCAACTGGTAATGCAAAAGGTCGTGGTGGATCAATGCACCTTTATACAGAACGCCTATTAGGTGGATTTGGTATTGTTGGTGGACAAATTCCAATAGCTACCGGCGCTGCCTACACATTGAAATACCAAAAAGATAAAAGTCGTGTTGCAGTCTGTTATTTTGGTGATGGTGCTGTGGCTCAAGGTGCTTTCCATGAGTCTCTCAATCTTGCAGCTCTTTGGGATTTACCCTGCATTTATGTCATTGAAAATAATCTTTGGGGTATGGGAACTGCTGTTAACCGTGCACTGTCTACACCTGAATTGATAGCAGAAGTTAAAGCCCCAAGTTTTGGTATGAAGGGCTACACCTTAGATGGCATGGATTTTTTTAATTGTTATGGTGGTTTTTTAACGATTGCTAATGAAGTTAAAAAAACACAAAGACCCGTTCTCATCGAAGTTAAAACGCAACGCTTTAAAGGTCACTCTGTTTCCGATCCAGGTCTTTATAGACCCAAAGACGAGCTTTCAGCATCGATGCAACGAGATCCAATTTTATTATTGCGAAACGCATTAATCAAAGAAAATATAATTACTGAAGACGAGTACAAAGCTTTAGATAAACAACTCAAAGAAATTGTTTTAGCCTCTATGGAGTTTGCAGATCAAAGTCCATGGCCTGATCCGGCTACTTTAGAGCAAGACGTATATGCACCTTAATTTTATAACAATACAAGTGTCAATCTAATGGGTATGCAGACAATAGAAATGCGCGAAGCACTTCGCCAAGCAATGGATGAAGAAATGGAACGTGATGCGTCCGTTTTTTTAATGGGTGAAGAAGTCGCACAATACAACGGAGCTTATAAAGTTAGCAAAGGAATGCTGGATAAATGGGGCCCAGAACGTATTGTCGATACACCTATTGCTGAACTTGGATTTGCCGGATTAGCTATTGGTGCTGCTATGACTGGCCTTAGACCTATTATCGAATTTATGAGTTGGAATTTTTCTTTTGTCGGTTGTGACCAAATTATATCGAACGCTGCTAAAATGTATTATATGTCTGGTTCTCGTTTTTCTGTTCCTATAGTATTTAGGGGACCAAACGGGGCAGCAGCTCAAGTATCATCACAACACTCTCATTGTGTTGAGGCTTTTTACGGCAATCTTCCAGGATTAATTGTTATTGCTCCTAGTAATGCTTATGACGCAAAAGGATTACTTAAATCAGCTATACGTAATAACAATCCGGTATTGTTTTTAGAGTCTGAATTATCTTATGGCGAAAAAATGGCGATACCAACAGAAGAGTATTTAGTGCCTATAGGTAAAGCCAAAGTCATGCAAGAGGGACAACACGTCACATTAGTATCACATGGTCGGATGATCCATTTTTGTCAGCAAGCAGTGCATGAGCTGGCTAAGAAAAAAATATTTGTTGAATTGATCGATTTGAGAACGATAAAACCATTAGATATTAATACGATTTTATATTCTTTGAAAAAAACGCATCGCTGCGTTGTTGTTGAAGAAGGGCACCTATTTGCAGGTATTGCAGCTGAAGTAAGTGCTCAGATCATGGAGCACGGGTTTGATGAACTCGATGGTCCTGTTGTGAGAATTTGTCAAAGTGAAACACCTATGCCTTATTCAATGATGTTAGAAAAAGAGACTTTACCAAACACCCAGCGCATCATCGCTGGCATCGAACAAGCGCTAAAATAAGGGGATGCCATGCCGTTTTTGATGACTATGCCAAAACTCTCTCCCACTATGGAATCGGGAATCGTAACTAAATGGCATAAAAAAATTGGGGACCTTGTTCAGCCCGGCGATGTTTTGATGGAAGTAGCTACTGACAAGGCTACAGTTGAGCATCAAGCTATTGATGAAGGCTATCTTCGCCTAATTTTAGTTGAAGAAGGCAAAGAAGCTCAAATTAATGAAGCTATTGCTGTCTTTACAGAAACAAAAGATGAAAATCTAGATAACTTCAAAGTTCCTGAAAAGCCTAAAAAGCAAGTAGAGAGTGAACCTCCAGCTGTAACAGAATTGCATTCCCCTGAAGCTCCAGCTCCGACTGTTAAAAAAGCATCTACATCATCTTTGATGGGCCCCACATTTAAACCAGAAGCGCCTTTAAAAAATTATCAGTTTGAAAAACCTCGTTCCGAACTATCTCGCATTTCAGCGTCACCTCTTGCCAAAAAATTAGCTAAAGAGCGCATGCTCGACTTGACAACTGTTAAGGGGTCTGGTCCAAATGATCGAATTATGGCAAGAGATTTAGATCAAGCTATGCCAAATGCGCTGACAACATTCAGTCGTAGAGAAATACCAACATTGGCTCCTGGAAGCTACCGCGAAATTCCAATGACACCTATGCGAAAAATTGTGGGTAAGCGCCTGCAAGAATCTAAAACGTTTATACCCCATTTTTACGTCAATGTCGAAGTAGACGCTGAGCGTCTATGCTCGACCCATTTACAGTTGAAAGAGGCGGGCATAAAAGTAAGTTACAATGATTTCGTTGTTAGGGCATGTGCATTAGCACTTCGTAAATTCCCAAATGTCAATAGTGGTTATAATAGCGAAACAGAATCGATGGTTTTATATCAAACTATCGATATATCGATTGCAGTGAGTGTAGACGGTGGTTTAATAACACCAATTGTACGTCACGCAGATTATAAAAATTTAGGGGAGTTAGCTGTCGAGGTAAAGGCATTAGCTAAAAAAGCCAGAACTAATAAACTCACTTTAGAAGAATATAAGGGTGGATCTTTCACCATTTCAAATTTAGGGATGTATGGCATTGACTCATTTCAAGCCATCATCAATCCTCCTCAATCAGCCATATTAGCTGTTGGTGGACTGCTTGATAAACCCATTGTCAAAAATGGAGCCGTTGTTCCTGGTAAGGTAATGACATTAGTTTTGTCATGTGATCATAGAATTGTCGATGGAGTCGCTGCTGCCGAGTTTATTAAGTTCGTTAAGCAATTATTAGAGAGTCCCGCTCAACTTTTGCTATAAATTTAGTTATCGATTAATATATTTGCCATTACTCAAGGTGAATATGCATCGCGTGACAAATTTTATACAGAATCAAAAAACGGCTATTTCTAAAATTCACTTGCCTACAAAAAAAGTGGCTGCTGCAACCAATTCTTCAGGATTGTTGCAAGGTCGTGTTGTTCGTCTTTTAAAAAAAGATGAAGTAAAACTCTTTGTTGAAGCCATTGCCTGGGCCATTATTCCATTAGCTATTCTTATATTAGCCACAATGACGCCTTATATTTTTGGAGCAATTCATCTGACTGGAGCAATTACTTTAGTTATTGATCTATCACTTGGAATTGGTGGTTTATTCAACAGTATATTATTCCAAAAAATGCGCGATTGTTGGAAGTCTGCGATGCAAACAAGATGTCTGATCAAGGCATTTAAAAAAGTAAATTCTGAAAAAGTTATTGATTTAGAAACGATCCAAGATTTAATTCCAAAAATTTCTACAAGACAAATAGCATCGCTTTATTCTGAAATGGATTTTCAGCAGCGTCAGTTTACACTTGGGGCTACAACTCATACACAAGCAGACTATTTATTTACAAAATTATCAGACGTTGAGATCTCTCAGCGTAAATTGGGAATGTCATCAGCGCTTGATTATTTTAAAACAGTCTTTAAGCAAGATGTTAAAGATCTGGGAACTACAGATCTTGAAAAATACCAACAAGACTTTAATAAGCATCTTGTAGCGTTAAAACATCTAATACATTGGATGAGATTGCTTAACGATAAACATTTAGACGAAGCGGAAAAATTAGATAAAAAATTTAATCTCATTAAAGAAAAGCTATGTTTTTCTCATGAAAGTAAATTTGCTAGGCAAAGAGCTAAAAATTGGCATGTAACAGCAACTATTAAAGAAGTGGCATCATGTTTGCATTTTGCAAATGCCCAAGAGTTATTAAGCTCTTTAGATTACTATCAGTTATCTTATTTAATGATTGAGCGTTGCGGGTTAGCCAATGTTCAAAAATTAGAAGAGAGCAACTTTAAATCAGTTTCAGAGCTTAAAGTTGCCGTAATTTTGAAAAGTATAGAGCAATTATTAGGTAAAGAAGAATCAATTCTTTGGATCAGAAAGACTCATAACATAGAGAGTTTATCAACAGCTAATGTCAAAGAAATTTTGCAAGAAGCGACTATTTACGGCTTAAACAAACACTTCAACACCACTTACACTACAAAGGTGATGAAAAGAAAGCTTGCTGATGTACACATTAAATTGTCGGAAGTAACGGATCAAGGTATCCGTAACGGTGCACTCATACCAGAAGATTGGTGTCATACTTTATTGGATTTAAAGAGTTGTTTATCTTTTATAGTGTTAGCTAAGCAATTGAATGTGGAAGATGTTTTCAAGGAATTGAAAAAAAGAGGTATTCGCAAATGGCAGGCTATAACTCGAACTGAATTTTCTGATATTAATTCCGGAAAATTATTCGCTTGAAGATTTTAAAGATTTAACTTCTTTTTCAAGTTCTTCAACACGTTTAACAATTTTTTCAATATTCCTTAAATAAACTTGCTGGCGGTGATGTTCTTTAATGGGAATGCCTGGAGCTCCGGCAAATTTTTGACCAGGTGTTGTTACAGTTTTTGAAAGAGCACCGCGCGCTAAGATCACTGTATAGTCAGGAACTGTAATGTGTCCGACGAGTGCTGATTGTCCTGCCATGATAACATTTTTACCAGTTTTAGATGAGCCGGCTATACCTGTTTGAGCGACAATTAAATTGTCAGGACCAATTTCCACGTTGTGGGCAATCTGCACCAGGTTATCAATTTTACTACCTTTTCTTAATATTGTACTGTCGATACGGGCTCTATCAATTGTACTATTAGAACCAATTTCGACATCGTCTTCAATAATCACATTTCCAAGCTGTTCTAACTTTGTATGCTTACCTTGGTTATCTGTATGGTAACCAAAACCGCAAGAGCCAATAACTACGCCTGGTTGCAAGATAACGCGGTTTTTAAGAATACATCTTTCTCGAATAGTGACATTGGAATAAATTATACAATCGTCACCAATTTCAGCACCTTGTCCGACGTAACAAAAACTGCTTACATAGGAATTTTTACCGATAACAACATTTTCATCGATGACTGCATGTGGTAAAACAGTCGCGGTAGGATCAATTTTAGCACTTGGATGTACAACAGCTGTTGGATGAATTCCATGAAAGCCAGTCGATCTGCAGCCACTACTTCTAAACAATGCAGCAACTGTTTGAAATGCAAGCGATGGATCAGAATGTATTAGATAATTTTTTCCATCAACACGAGGCCAATCTTCTGCAATAAAAATCACGCCTGCTTGACACTCTTTTAAATGAGGAAGATATTTTCGATTAGCAAGGAATGAAGCGTCAGTGCTTTTAGCAGACGATAAATCAGAGATATTAGTTATTTGATGGTTAGGATCTCCAATAAGGTTTGATTGTGTCATTTTCGCTATGACTGAAAGCGAATAAGATTTTGGAGATGAACCTTGAACCATTTTAAAGCCTCAATAATTGGTTTGAATGCTCCTTAAATAACCTTTAAGGAGCGTATATGAAAATAATAGGGTATTATTTACCGCTAGATTTTGGCATTGAAGATGGAGTGTTAGGTGTTGCATTTGATGCATTAGGAGTGTTTTGAGCATCACCATTTGCAGGAAGAGCATTATCAGATGGTTTATACGTTTTGTCCATTTCTGAAATCACTTTTTGTGTGACGTCTAATGAAGAGTTATAGAAGAAGCAAGCGTCTTCATTCAAAACAACCATCAATCCTTGGTCATTAGCCACTTTAGAAGAGGCTGTAGCTACTTGTGTTGATAAAACTTGTACAACTTTCATGTTAGCTTGGTTCAAGATTTGGTAGTACTGGTTTTGGTAACGTCCCATTTCTTGATTTAGGCCTTCGAATTTTAATTTAAGATCTTGTTCCGCATCAGGAGACAGACCATCCATGAATTCGGCGTCTTGAAGTTTTTTTGATAGATCATCAAGTTCTTTTTCTGTTTTTTGCAAAACAGCGCCCATTTGATTTTTTAGCGCCTCAAATGCTGCTTGTTCTGCTTTACCTTGTTGAGATTGTTCAACACATTTTCTAAACGATACAATACCAACGTTACTTGAAGAGGATAACTCATTCATTTCGGCAGCACATAAACAACCAGCTGGTGTTACAGCTAGGGTAGCTAAAAGCAGAGATAGACGATTTCGCAAATTCATGGTGGCACTCCTTAAGGTGTCTTAATTAAGATAGAATGTTTTCTACCATCGGGTTCTTTATATTTTTTTTCATCAAAAATCGCTTTTAGAAACGTCCTCCCAATGAGACAAAAAAGCGTCTTACATCAGTATCGTTAGCAGGATTAATTGGGAAACCCATACCAAACACGATTGGAATTTGATTAAACAGTTCAACTCTTAAACCAAGACCATATGAAGCGTACATTCTACCAATATCAAAGCGCTCGTCAGTCACAGAACCGGCGTCAAAAAACACAAAGCCATCAACTTTTTTAAATAAGCTGTGCATATATTCTTCAGAGACTAAGAATGATGAAATACCACCGGCAGGGTCGTTGGTACCCGATAATGTAGGTCCGATTGAAAATCCTCGGTAGCCGCGAACAGTCGTTTCACCGCCCAAGAAATAGCGCTCGCTCAATGGTAATGAGTCGATTTTGCTTAAACCATCGCCTTTTTTAGAACCTCGTAATGGTGTGATAAAGCGCGCATCGCAACGGAATTTTAAAACACCGCGAGAACTCACTGGTATGTACAGCGTATTAATGTAATTTACACTAAAAAATGTGTAGTCATCAAAAGGCCATAGAAAGGCATATTCTAGACTCAGATCTGATCTAAAACCATCACGAGGTCTATGAACATTATCTAAACGAGAATAAAGAAGGCTTGAACCAACAGCTGATACCCAACCGCCGCGTTTAGCTTCTAGGTCAGCTTGAGGATTATTACTAACATCGCCATTAACAGTTGTATTCGATTCTCTTAAACGATAATAGGCAGTGTAGTTTAAATAAGCATTAATAGGGTATGTAGCATGAGGTTTGATACCCCATGTTTTAATGTCGTAGTCCTTAGATACAATGCGGTTATTAGACTTTTCTAAATCAAATCCTACAATCCAATTGGTATCTAAAAAATAAGGTTTAACCCAACGAAGTGATAAAGTTGAATTTTTTGTACCAATCATAGCACGTAGATTCAAATATTCACCACCACCACGCAATGCAGAAGGGCCATCTGTAAATAAGTTAGCAAACCCTTTATAATTAAAATTGCGTTCTAGCAACTCGACACCACCAAATAGTGAGTCTAATGTACTAAAACCAAAGAATGCACTGATGTTACCAGTATTAGCTTCTTCCACTTCTATGTGAACGTCACGGTAATTGGATCCCAATAACTTTTCATCTTGAGATTTAACGGGGTAGACGTTGACATTTTTAAAATATTGGATATTTTGCAAGCGTTGCTCAGTTGACATTAACTTACGGCTATCAAAGACTTGCCCTGGTACTAGCAAGCATTCATGTAAAATAACACGCGTTTGTGTATGGCTATTACCGAAAATTTTTATTAAACCAACTTTAAATTGATCGCCTTCTGTAATAGTAAAATGAACATCGTATACTGGCGCGTCTTCTCTTAAGCTCGGTTGAAAGTTGATGGTCGATTCGATGTAACCATTAGTTCCATACAAAAGTGTCAGTGCGCGAACAGTGTCTCGCAAAGCGTCTGGAGAAAAAGGTGATCCTTCACAAATTTTAAACTGGTAAACGATTTGCTCATTCGTGAATATGGTATTACCACTAAAAGTGAGGTTGCCAAAGTAGTACATCTCACCGCGATCTGCAGTGACTAGAACATTAATACGATTCTCTGTTTCAGCTTCACTAATTTGAATATCAACTTTTGCATCGGCATAACCTTCATTTTGCAAGAAGTGGACAATAGTTAGTTGATCTTGATCTAAAGCTTCTTGTTGAAACGTACCAGTATTTGTATACCAGCTCATAAAAAGGTTGTACTTTTTAGTGTAGATCATTTCATTGAGTTTACGTTCTTCATCTTTAGTAAACCCATTAAAACATACACGCTTAATTCTTCCAGCACGACCTTCATTGATAGTGACCGTAATGTCTACTTCATTAGTTTCTGGAAGCGGTGTGACAGTATAGTCCAGATCTGCTTCGAAGAATCCTTTTTGAACATACAAAGCTTTAATTTTATGAAAAGCTTCGCTAAACGCAAAGCGATCGTAGATCGCGCCGGGTTTTATGCCTAATTCTTTTTGGAGCTTCTTAGAAGTGATTAATTCGTTACCTTGCCAGGCGATATTTTTGATAGTCGGTTTGGCCCAAATGTTTAAAGTAATGAATACTTGGTTGTTATTGTACTCGATTTCAGGTTCCACCCGGTCGTAATCTTGAGATAGTAATTTTAAATCTGTATCAAAATCAGTTTGGGAAAATATTGCGCCTTCTTTTGTTTTCATTTTTGCGCGAATCGTATTAGGGTCGATTGTTTCAGTGGGACTAATACGTTTTATTTCAATGTCAATTTTAGCAACTCGACCATAACCGTCGTCTGCATAAACATGACCAGTAAAGAAAGAAAAAAGTAGGGCAACAGATAAAAGATATCTTAACATGAGATGGGCCATTATATTATTAGTAAATCAAAAGTCTTAATAGCAAGCTCTTGGAATTTATATACAAATTGGTGAATTATAATGAATTAGAGTTAAAAATTGCAAGCCTTTAGAAGAGACGTCTTCCAGCCATAGCCCTAGCAAGGGTTCCGCCATCTACATAGTCAAAGGAGCTGCCCATTGGCATGCCGAATGCTAATCGCGAAACCTCTACAGGATCATTTTCCAGCTCTTTTTTTAAAAAAAGAGCTGTAGCATCACCCTCTAAGGTTGAATCTAATGCAATGATAACTTCATTAATTTTTTTTGAAAGTATGCGTTCTTTTAAATTAGGTAACTTTAGATGCTCAGGACCTTTGTGTTCTAAGGGGGAGAGTAATCCTCCTAATACATGATACACGCCGGTGTACTCACGCGTCTCTTCAATTGAATAGACGTCTTTTGCATGGGCTAAAATACAAATAACAGATTGATTTCGAGCAGGATTATTACAAAAAAAACAGTTTGCATCACGATCAGTTAAGCAACCGCATTCATTACAGCTAGGTAATTCATGAGGTATAGCTGAAACTAAATTGGCAAATTCATTTAATTGCTGGGGCGACCATGTCAGCATTTGAAATGCGTGTCTTTCAGCACTTTTAGTTCCAACGCCAGGTAGCTTTTTCAATATTTGAAAAAGCTTAAGTAAATGTTGAGGGTATTTCATGTCAGTAAATATTCCATAGTCAAAGTTTTTTGTATATTAAAACCGTTGCGTTTAAAATAAAATTTAATAATAAGTATGCGAAAAAAAATAAGGATAGATTTAATGGGATGTCTAGAAGAATATTAATTCAATTATAAAATTTGTTATAGGTCCTAACCATTTAAGTGGAGAGGAATTAGCGGTTAAGCTATAGTAGTTTTCTCGTGAAGAGTATAGGATTTATCAGATTCAAATACGTGCCTTATTATAGGGCCAACATCTTTCACAATAGTTCTTTCATCTTAAGAGCGATTTTAAGTTAAGGTCGGATTCATAGCGTATGAATTTAAAAAATTTGTCTAAACTGGCTCGTATTACCGGTACAGGTTCTTATTTGCCAGAGAAAATTTTATCCAATGCGGATCTTGAAAAAATGGTCGAGACAACCGATGAATGGATTGTCAGCCGCACTGGTATGAAAGAGCGTCGCATTGCTGCAGACGACGAATTCACATCTCATATGGCAACTAAAGCGGCGACTATAGCGCTACAAGACGCTAATATTCAAGCAGACCAAATCGACGCTATTTTAGTTGCTACTTTGACACCGGATCATATTTTTCCAAGCACTGCTGCTTTGTTAGAGCGTAATTTGGGAGCCAAAAATGCTGCAGCTTTAGATATACAAGCTGCTTGTACTGGCTATCTTTATGCTTTATCTATAGCTAAAGCTTGGATTGAATCTGGAACTTATTCCAATATTTTAGTTGTCGCTGCTGAAAAGCTTTCGACGATAGTCGATTATAAAGATCGTGGAACATGTATTTTGTTTGGTGACGGTGCATCAGCTGCAGTTGTAAGTAATAAAGGAGCTGGTTTAGCAATACAGCACACCTGTCTTGGCGCTGATGGAGAGCAATCAGAGCTTTTGAAATTACCGGCTGGTGGATCCAGATTACCTGCATCTAAAGAAACGGTTGAACAAGGGTTGCATTACCTACAGATGGAGGGGCGAGAGGTTTATAAACACGCTGTCCGACGTATGGAAAATGCAGCTAAAGAATGTTTAGATAAGTGTGGGTTAAGCGATTCAGATATAAGCTGGCTCGTTCCTCACCAAGCTAATATACGTATTATGGAAGCTATTGCTAAACGCTTTGGCATTCCAATGGAAAGAGTTTTTCAAACCATTCATAAATATGGGAACACCTCAGCGTCAGCAATTGCCATTGCTTTAGACGAACTTCTTAAAGAACATCCTGTAAGCACAGGCGACAATCTATTACTTTTTGCATTTGGTGCTGGATTGACTTGGGGCGCTTCTCTTTTAACACAAATTGAAGAGTAGTTCAGAATGGGACAACATCAACAAAACATTGCATTTATTTTTCCAGGACAAGGCGCTCAGTATGTGGGTATGGGGCAAGATTTCTATACGCAATATAGCTCCTACCGTCACACATTTGAAGAAGCAAATGATATTTTAGGGTACTCAATTTCTACAATAGCATTAGAAGGCCCTGAAAAATCATTAACTGAAACCCTAAATAGTCAAATCGCCATATACACGATGAGTTCAGCACTAGTACGGGTACTTAAAGAACAGTTCCCTCAATTAGCACCCAACGTATGTGCAGGTTTAAGCCTTGGTGAATACAGTGCTATAACAGCTTCTGGTAAATTATCATTTAATCAATGTCTCCCTATAGTTAAAAAACGTGGACAGTTTATGAATGATGCCTGTGAAAAAACGCAAGGCACGATGGCTGTTGTGATGGGATTAGACGCAGATATAGTTGAAAATATGGTTAAGGAAATAAATTTGCCTAACGATTTATGGTCAGCAAATTTTAATTGTCCAGGACAAGTGGTGATTTCAGGAACTCAAAAAGGTATTGAAGTGGGTTCTCAAGCTGCAAAAGATAGGGGAGCCAAGCGAGTTATTCCTTTGCAAGTGCATGGTGCATTCCATAGTGGTTTAATGAAAGATGCTCAAATAAAGTTAACTCCTTACATCAATGAGCTGTCTTTCATTGATACGCCAATTCAAATTGCAATGAATGTTCCAGGTGATTACGTAGACGATTTACAACTCATGCGACAATACATGGCAGAACAAGTTACAAATCCTGTTCGTTGGGAAATGGATGTTCGAGCTATGGATAAAAAAGACGTTAATCCTTTTATCGAAATTGGTTGTGGCAAAACACTTGCTGGTATGAATAAGCGCATCGGCGTTAGTGCGCCTACGATTAGTATAGAAAAAGTTGAAGATTTAGAGCTTTTAGCAAAAAGCCTTTAAAAATTTTATAAGTTGGAGTTCGAATGACTTTACTCAAAGATAAAGTGGCTATAATCACTGGTGGAACTGCTGGAATTGGTCGTGCAATCGCATTTGAATTTGCTAAAGCTGGTGCTCATATTGCAGTTGTCGGGACTAATACCGAACGTGGTCAAGCTGTCGTTAATGAGATTATAAGTCAATATGGTGTTAAAGCCCATTTTTACAAAACTAATGTAGCTTCGTTTTCAGACGTTGAAAATTGTCTAAAAGACATTGCCAATGATTTCCCCGTTATTGACATCCTTGTCAATAACGCAGGTATTACAAAAGACGGGTTAATGATGAAGATGTCAGAAGAAAATTGGGACATCGTAATTGATACTAACTTGAAATCTGTGTTTAATTTTTGCAAATTGTTGGCTCGTCAATTTCTGAAGGCGAGACAAGGAAAAATTATTAATGTCACGTCTGTTATCGGCTTGACAGGAAATGCTGGTCAAGGAAACTATGCTGCATCTAAAGCGGGCATGGTGGGTTTAACTAAATCATTAGCACTAGAGTTTGCATCGCGAAATATCCAAGTCAACTGTATTGCTCCTGGTTTTATTGAAACTAGTATGACTGATGGCTTATCCGATGAAATTAAAAAGAATTTGCTCGAGCAAATTCCAATGGGAAGAATGGGTAAAACAGAAGAAATTGCCTCTGCTGCGCTATTTCTTGCCAGCGACATGTCAAATTACATCACTGCACAGGTGTTAGTTGTTGACGGCGGCATGGTAAGGTAGAGCAAATCCCCTTAAAGTTAAAAAACGCAAAATAAAGCAAAGGAAAAAAAAGATGTCTATAGAACAAGAAGTCATTGATATCGTTGTAGAACAACTTGGCGTCGATCGTTCCGAAGTGACGCGTGAAAAATCATTTGTTGAAGATCTAAACGCTGACTCACTCGATCTAACAGAATTAATTATGACTTTCGAAGAACGTTTCGGTTTTGAAATATCTGAAGAAGACGCAGAAAAAATTACAACTGTTGGCAAAGCCGTAGACTATATTGAAAAACATAAAGTTGCTTAATTTTTTCCGTTAAAAGCTTTGCAATAATGCAAAGCTTTTAACTTCAAATTGAAAT
>JAEMRK010000044.1 GCA_016463375.1 Parachlamydiales bacterium
GACTTAATTAGGTCTTTAAATAAGCTATAATTCAAAGTTATTAACTTTCAGGGTATTAATTAATTGCAGTCTTATTGGTTTCCCGAAATAGCTTAATTATCATATGAAAATATTTAAATTTTTTCAGCTGGCTTGATAATGTCACTCTCTTTTAAGCAATTGCGTTTAATCGAACCTTTGATTAAGCTTTCTTCCTACTAATTTTAACTTTAGTGAGATGAGTTAGTGAAATTTTATTCGTGTTTTAATTTGTTACTAGTCTGCATTCTTTGTCATAGTTGTTCAAATCACTCAGCTGCGGGTAATCGTTCGCCAAGAGCTCAGAATTTAAAAAACTGGATTGATGTGGAAGATAAGGTGCGTGTGTTATGCACGACCGAAATGATTAACGATATTGTTCAACATGTAGGGCAAGATAAAGTATCTACCATCACTTTGATTACTGGACAATTAGATCCTCATACTTACGAACTTGTAAAAGGAGATGATGAAAAGCTAGCCGCTGCTCAAGTCATTTTTTATAATGGATTAGGTTTAGAGCATGGTCCATCTTTACATCATCATTTAAATAACAATAGCAACGCTGTGGCTGTAGGTGACGATGTTGCTAAACGAAATAGCGATCAGATTTTGTTAATTAACGGTCAGTTAGATCCGCATATTTGGTTAGATATATCTTTGTGGAAAGAAATTATCGATCCAGTTGTTACTCGATTAAGTGAATTGGATCCTGATAACGGCTCATTTTATCAATATAATGGCCAAGTTCTTAAACAAGAATTAGCGGCGGCTCATCAAGAAGTTAAGAATGTATTACAAAATGTTCCTGACAATAAAAGATTTTTAGTCACAAGTCACGACGCTTTTAATTATTTTACAAGAGCTTATTTAGCAGCACCGGATGAAATCGAGTATGATCAATGGAAAAAACGTTTTCAAGCACCTGAGGGACTAGCTCCAGAAGGGCAGTTAAGCACAACTGATATTCAACAAATTATTAAACACATGCTCTTTTATCGTGTGGTTGTGTTATTCCCAGAATCTAACGTTAGTAAAGATTCAATCCGTAAAATTGTTAATGCAGGTCGAGAAAAAGGGATGGATTTATTGATTGCATCCACTCCACTTTATGCAGACGCAATGGGTCCTGAAGGATCTGGTGGAGAAACCTACACGAAAATGGTACTATACGATGCCCAAACTATGGCCGAATATTTTGCTCAAAATGACGCAACAGAGGTTAATGAATGACTGAATACGCCTTGGAAGCTGAACAAGTTACAGTGAACTATGGAAAGACTCCTATTTTGTGGGATATAAGTGTTAAAGTTCCTGCTGGTAATTTAGTTGCAATCGTTGGGCCTAATGGCGCTGGTAAAAGTACTTTTTTAAAAACGGCTATGGGTCTTGTAAAACCTATATCAGGTCGAGTGACTTTTTTTGGTGAAACCCTAAAAAAAGCGCAGGGTAAAATTGCTTATGTGCCACAAAGAGAATCTGTAGATTGGGATTTTCCAATTACTGTCTTAGAATTGGTTTTAATGGGAAGATTTGGAAAATTAGGCATATTTAAGCGGCCTCGTAAAGCCGACTATCAAGCGGCAAAACATTATCTCGACGTTGTGGGGATGTTTGCCTTTGCCAATAGACAAATTAGTCAGTTGTCAGGCGGTCAGCAACAACGTGTATTTATTGCTCGTGCACTGCTGCAAGAAGCTGATATTTATTTTATGGATGAGCCTTTTGCAGGTATTGATGCAGCAACTGAAAAAGTGCTAGTCGATTTGCTGCAAAAACTGCAGCAAAAAGGTAAAACAGTTTTTGTTGTTCACCACGACTTGAACACTCTTCAAACTTACTTCAATTGGGTCATACTTCTTAATATGCGCTTGGTTGCGGCCGGTCCTATGGAAACAACTTGTACTAAAGAAACTTTAGACAGAACGTATTGTAAAAGTCCTTCTTTATTAGATGAGGCTGCCCGTTTAGCTCAAAGTAAAAAAAGTGGAATCGCTTCCTCGTGAGAATAAAATATGCTTAATTTTTTTACAGACTCAGTACTACGTGGACCAACAATTGGATGTATGTTAATGGCTATGGCCGCGTCAATAGTTGGGGTGATCGCTTTTTTAAGAAAACGTTCGTTAGTTGGTGAAGCATTATCACATGCAACTTATCCTGGAGTTATTTTAGCAGTAATGCTTGGTGCGATCTGGATGCCGGAAAATGATAGCGCTTTATCATTACTGATATTATTAGGAGCCTTTATATCAGCTCTGTTAGGTTTATTTATAATTGATGCGTTAGAAAAATATTTAAAAGTCCCTGCAGATTCAGCATTGTGTTTAATATTATCTGCATTTTTTGGAATCGGGTTAACCGTTGCAAGTCACATCCAGTTTACTCATACAACAGAGTATAAACAATCTTTGATCTATTTATACGGTCAAGCAGCGACAATGACTGACATTCATATTCTGATATACGGCTTATTAGCATTATTAATCAGCTTTGCAGTTATTATTTTTTATAAAGAATTGCAAATTGTCAATTTCGATAATGTGTATGCACGCAGTCTTAAAATACCGACTCGTTTGATCAATGTATTAACTTTTTTCCTTATAGTTTTAGCTGTAGTCATCGGTATACGCAGTGTAGGTGTTGTTTTAATGTCTGCTATGTTAATTGCACCAGCAGTTGCTGCAAGGCAGCTAACACATAAACTGTCTCATATGTTATGGATTGCAGCTGCTATTGGATTAATTTCTGGATTTTTAGGAAATGTATTTTCAGTAGAGCTATCACAATATTATTCCAAAGACTTGCCTGGAAGAGCGTTATCTTTACCAACTGGCCCTATGATTGTCATAGTTTCAACAGCATTGTGTCTTTTAGCTTTATTGTTTGCTCCTGAAAGGGGATTGATTATTCGTTTATGTCGAGTGCTTTTCTTTCGACATGTTTGTTTTCGTGAAAACTTATTGAAGTATTTCTGGCGACAAGGGGAAGGTAGCACATTTACGATGTCTCAAATTCGTCAGGCTCAAGACTCGGGTAGAGTATACATTTTCTTAGTAGTATGTGGTTTAATCAATGATGGCTGGCTTATTAAAAAAAATGGACTATACAAATTGACACGCGATGGTTACTTAAGATCTGCTCACATTGTTCGATTACATCGACTATGGGAAGTTTATTTAGCAGACTATTTAGGAGTTGGAGCTGAGCGTGTTCACCGCAATGCAGATGAAATGGAACACATCATCACTCCTGAATTGGAAAAGCAATTGATTCATTTACTTCAAGATCCAAAAATGGATCCACATCAACAGCCTATTCCACCAAGGGAATTAATATGATTATTGCCTATTCTAACCCCTATACTGGTAATGATTTCGGACAATTCTTTATTACATTCTTTTATAGATTTTACCAATTCATGACAGGTCAACTCCAATGGAAAGAGTTAGTATCTGATGAAATCCAACTTTTAGTTTTATCAGGTATTGCTTTAGCTTCAGCGCTCGTTGGTAGCTTTTTAGTTTTAAGAAAAATGGCCATGTTAGCAAATGCTTTATCTCATACCATTTTGTTGGGGATTGTTTTGGCTTTCATTATCACTCGTCATTTAGCTTTAGGCGAAGAGTTAAGTCAAGGTATTGATTTTAGAGCCATGCTTATTGCATCTGTTGTTACAGGTATTGCAACAACATTTTTAACCGAGTTTTTCCATAAAACAGCCAGGCTTCAAGAAGATGCAAGTATAGGTCTAGTTTTTACAAGTTTATTTGCTCTTGGTATTTTATTAGTGACGGTGTTCACTCGCAATGCTCACATAGGAACTGAAGTCGTTATGGGTAATGCGGACGCATTACACATTGATGATATCGGTTTAGCTTGGAAGATATTTCTTGGCGACGCCATTATTATTATATTATTTTTTAAAGAGTTTCAAGCAACTACGTTCGATATTGGATTTTCAAGAGCTGTAGGAATATCAACTCCTTTTTTCAATTATCTTTTAATGATTTTGGTTTCAGCTACAGCAATCGGTGCTTTTAGAGCTGTTGGAGTACTTATGGTATTAGCTTTTTTAGTAGCGCCAGCTCTCTCTGCAAGATTATTAACAAATTCTTTGAAAAAATTGCTTTGGATTGCTATGGGTCTGTCTGTTTTGGCGACTTTTTGCGGAGTAGCGTTAGCAAGGCATCTACTTTCTGTCTATGACATGCCTTTATCAACCGGTGGAGTGATTGTTTGCATGCTAGTCGTGATTTATATCGTTGCCATAATTTTATCGCCTAATCGAGGTGTTTTAGCCCGAATTTTAAATCAAAGAGCTGTCTTAAATACAATTGGTACTAAAAAAGCACAGGATTGACTTAATAAGAATTCCTACAGTATTATCAGTACTAGTCCTTTTAATTTACTAAAGATTTTACAATGAAAAAAATTGCTTTACTTGGCAGTACCGGTTCTATCGGTAAAAATGCTTTGGATATTGCGCGTCATCTTGGTAAAGATTCTATTCAAATTGTTGCTTTAGCAGCTAAAGAGCAAATTGATCTTTTAGAAGCCCAAGCTCGAGAGTTCATTCCTGAGATCGTGGCTATTTTCAACAAAGATAAAGCTTTAATTTTAAAAGACCGTTTAAAAGATTTACCGATCGAAGTTGTTGGAGGGATGGAAGGTATTGTTTATGCTGCATCTCATGCCAATGTCGATATGGTTATCTCTGCAATGGTTGGATCTTCAGGCCTATTGCCTACAGTAGCAGCCATAAAAAATAAAAAAGATATTGGTTTAGCTAATAAAGAAATATTAGTTGCCGCAGGGCAGCTAGTCATGCAATTAGCTAAAGAAAATAATATTCAATTAATACCTATAGATTCTGAGCATAGTGCTTTATTTCAATGCTTGACCGGTGAGGAAAAATCTACAGTTAGGCGTTTAATTTTGACAGCTTCGGGTGGTCCTTTCAGAGACTATTCAGAAAAAGAGCTCGATCAAATCACGCCAGCTCAAGCTTTGAAGCATCCAAATTGGATCATGGGATCAAAAATTACAATCGATTCTTCAACTTTAATGAATAAAGGATTGGAGGTGATTGAAGCCCATTATTTGTTTGATATTCCTGTCGAACAAATCGATGTTACAATTCATCCTCAAAGTATTATTCACAGTATGGTTGAATATAATGATGGATCAATTATTGCTCAAATGAGTGAGCCTGATATGCGTCTTCCTATTCAGTATGCCATGACTTATCCCCACCGAAAACCAGGCCGTTTACCACCCTTTGATTTCACTAAGAGCTGCCAATTAGACTTTTTACCACCTAACTATCGAAAATTTCCTTGTTTGCGCTTAGCCTTTGAGGCTTTGCGAATTGGGGGTCTATCTACTTGTTTTCTCAATGCTGCTAATGAGGTTTTAGTTAGCCGTTTTTTAAAATCTGAGGTAAGCTGGCGAGGAATAGGCGACAAATTAGAAAAACTCATGGGGAGATTTAATCCTCAAAGTGAGATTTCTTTAGAAACAATTCTTGCTATGGATTCATTAGCAAGACAAGAAGCAGAAGTCATTTAGGGTCATTATGCAAACAGTTCTATACATCATCTTTGCTGCAGTAGGGTTAGGTTTTTTGGTCTTCATTCATGAATGGGGACACTACTGGATGGCGCGCCGAGTCGGCATGAAAGTAGAGATTTTTAGCATTGGCTTTGGTAAGCCAATGGCAAAATGGGAGCATAAAGGGGTGCGTTGGCAAATCTGCTGGCTGCCCTTTGGTGGCTATGTCAAAATCTGTGGAATGGAAGTTGGACGCGGTGGTCGCGAGATGACTGAAGAAGAAAAAGAGCATGGCTTTTTTTCTAAAAAACCAATTGATCGTATTAAAGTATTGTTAGCTGGTCCTGTCGTTAACTTAATATTTGCTCTTCTTGCGTTTTCTACTATTTGGTTTTGTGGGGGACGTAATAAACCGTTTGCTGAATTTACGCAGCGAATCGGCTGGGTAGATACTGAATCAGAATTATACGTTAAAGGTGTTCGTCCAGGAGATTCTTTTACTGCATATGATGGACATCCTTATCAAAATGCAAAAGACCTTCTATATGCCGGAATGTTAAGTTCAAACCAAGTGCGAGTGCAAGGTGAATTCATCGATGAGATGAACGGTCAAAAAACAGCTTATGATTACACTGTAGCGCCCTATCCATATCCTGGTATGAAAGAGGGGATTAAAACGATCGGTATATTAAATCCCGCAAGATATTTGATTTATGATCGTTTTAGTAACGGTTCAGATAATGCATTACCTGAAGGATCCCCATTAGTCAATAGTGGTCTACAATACGGAGATCGTATTGTTTGGTTAAATGGTGATCTTATATACTCTTTAGAGCAATTGAGCTCTTTGCTTAATTCTCACAAAACACTTTTAACTGTACAAAGAGGTGATCAAACTCTTTTAATTAGATCTCCAAGGGTTAAAATTGGTGATTTACGCCTTGATGTAGAACAAAGAGCTGAATTATCTGATTGGCAACATGAATTAGGGCTCCGCGCAAAGTTACCTTATCTAAACTTTATTCCATATAATATCACGTCACAATGCGTTGTGGAGTCGACACTACCTTTTATTGATCCTGATGCAAAAGATATTATTTTCCCAAAAATTCCAATGTCTTCAACATTAGATACAGTTTTACAACCTGGGGATCGTATTTTAGCAGTTAATGGTCAAAAAATTTACCATTCGCGCCATCTTCTAGCAGAAATGCAAAATGAAAAGGCTTTTATTATCGTTCAAAGAGGTAATGCTTGGAATGAAATGGTGAATTGGAAAGTAGCTGATCAACAGTTTGATCAACTTATTGAACAAGGCTCTATTTCTTCTATAGCTCAAAGTATTGGCACCGATCATTTAGTTGATCACCAAAACGCATTTTATTTATTAAAACCTGTCACTCCTAAAACTATTTTAGATTTTGATATGACACCGCAGCAGAAAGCAGAACTTAATTCAATGCTGCTTGCTCAGAAAAAAGAAATTGAAAAAATTAGCGATCCCGAAAAAAGACAAATGGCAGCCCAAGCTTTCGAAGAATCTCAAAACAAACTATTGTTGGGTGCTTATCTTCAAGATCGAAAAGTTGTTTACAATCCATCTCCTTTAGCCCTTTTTGGAAGTATCTGCGAAGAAGCTTGGAGAACTGTTGCGGCTTTATTCTCAGGTTATTTGAGTCCTAAGTGGTTTAGTGGACCAGTTGGTATTGTTCAAGTCATGCAACATGGTTGGATGATTGGACCCTTAGAAGCCCTATTTTGGATGGGCGCGATTAGTTTAAATTTAGGCGTTTTAAATCTTTTGCCGATACCTGTTCTCGATGGTGGCTATATCGTTTTATCACTAATGGAAATGATTACTGGGCGTGCCTTAAAAGCTAAAACGGTAGAAAAATTAATTCTTCCCTTTATGATTTTATTTTTTGCGTTCTTAATTTTTGTAACGTACCACGATCTTCTTAGATTATTCTAAATAGTTTAAAGCCTTTCAGGCAAGCTTGAAGGGCTTTATATTATTCAGTATTAGGCTTCAAATAATTTCGAAAAACAAATTATGAGAAGTTTTATGCCCCAAATATCTAATAATACGCACCGTTTTCAAACTATTCACGAGATTTTCAAACCATACGTTGCAAGTTGCTTTGAATTGCCTGATCATATTCAAGTTTGTTATCAAAAATTTTTAAGAGAATTCGTTTGTTACTTTTCAAATGCATTTCATAGAGTTCATCGTTACAAGTGGAAATCTGATGGAGTAACTTCAACTCCAGTTTGTTCTTATTGTTTAGCTGAAATTTTTCCAAAAAATCAAACAATTATCACTCCAATTGGTTGTAATTTATATGGAGATTTTGATTTAAGAATTGCACACTGTTCAAAAAGTAGTTGCCATGAGATAGCATTTGGTTATGGAAGTTTAGTACAAAGTCAATTTGGTCCCTTCAGGCCAGCAATAATGAATAACTATGATAATAAATTAAAAGCTTCATTAAATGATTTGGACCAAAATTTATGGAGCTTTAAAATGATGTCGATAAAATATTTGGGGAATAATGAAGGAATAGGCGTCATAATTGATTTGGTGAAAATTTTAAATGGTACAAGATATTGTTGTAACATTGAGTTATTTGACTTTATCGTTTGTAACCCTAATTTAAATTACCAAGCTGTCATCGAGGAATTGCCCACAACTCCTGGAGGATGTTTTATTCAAGGATCAATCTTTACTCAAGTTTCGAGATTTAATGAATATTATCAACAATTTTACAAACAGTTATGTATCTAAAAGGCCAATAATTTTCGATTTTCCCTCGTCATAGCACATCTTTTTAACCTGGGATTTTAACTGGAATAAGCTTTAAATAGTGGTATCTAAAAATACCACTCTAAAGTTAAGGAGTTTTATGTCTTATTTTTCAGGTGTTAGAGGTGTGCCAGTAAACCCTAATCCACCTTTTGGCATCCCTGTCAATACCAATCCTGCAGTTACAGCACAACGTGCAACTCCAATGCAAGATTCTACAAGTAATGTAATTAGAGGTAACCATTCCCAAGATTATTTTTTAAATGCATTCTTAAACAATTATATCAACATGGATCAATCAACTGCAGCGCAAATGCTTGCTAAAGAAGCTAAACGTCAAAACGTTAATCCTCGTCATTACGAAGCTATGTTGAGATCTAAATTAGGTAATAACTTAAATGCACGCTTTGCCTTTGAATCAATGATGAATGATGCAGCCCTGTATTATACAGCTCCAAAAAAAATGTATTCTAAAAGTACACCACAACCGATTAAATTAAGTTCTTCTTCATATCGCGCTTCCAACGATTTTGGAAGACGGTTTAGTTATAATAATCACCATGGAAAAAGCTTGTTAGCAAGTCTAATCGGGATTGTTATGCTAGTTATTGTAGCTGTTTTTACTGTTGGATTTTTGATTTAAGAGGCGATAAGTCGAAAAGATTTTAACTTTTAAAGAAAGAAAAAGCCCAGGAATTATTCCTGGGCTTTAAGACTCAGATTATTTTTTTTCTTCGTCGTCTAAAATTTCAACTTCGGCGTCTTCAATATTTTCGCCTTGGTTGCCTTGATTTTGTTGTTGATTTTGTTGTTGGCCTTCAGCTTGAGCGCCTGGGTGTTGAGCACCCGCTTTTTGCATCTCTTCGCCAATTTTTTGCATGTGTTCTTGCAAATCATCCATAGCTTTACGGATGTTATCCGCATCATTTGTTTCGATCGCTTTTTTAGTCGCGTCGACTTTGCTTTGGATTGAATCAACGAGTTCTTTTGGAAGCTTGTCTTGATAGTCTTTTAAAGCTTTTTCAGCTCTAAAGACAACAGCATCGGCTTCATTACGAACTTCGATTTCATCTTTGCGTTTTTTATCTTCTTCAGCATGTAATTCAGCATCGCGAACCATACGCTTAATCTCATCTTCTTTTAGTCCAGAAGACGCTTCAATGCGTATTTTTTGCTCTTTACCAGATGCTGTATCTTTAGCTGATACATGTAAAATACCGTCAGCATCGATATCAAAAGCCACTTCGATTTGGGGGACGCCACGAGGAGCTGGTGGGATATCGCTAAGATCGAAACGACCGATCTCTTTGTTATCTTTTGCCATTTTACGCTCACCTTGCAATACCACAATCGTTACAGCAGGCTGGTTATCGCTAGCTGTTGAGAAAACTTGTTTCTTTTGTGTAGGTATTGTTGTGTTACGCTCAACTAAAGGAGTTAAGATACCACCGAGTGTTTCGATACCAAGTGTTAAAGGAATAACGTCTAATAGTAAAACGTCTTTAACTTCACCTTGTAAGATACCACCTTGAATAGCTGCACCAATAGCTACAACTTCATCAGGGTTTACACCTTTGTGAGGTTCACGGTTAAATATCTTTTTAACCATTTCTTGAACGATTGGCATACGGCTCATACCACCAACTAAGATCACTTCATTGATCTGGTCTGGTGTTAAGTTAGCGTCTTTCAAAGCTTTTAAGCATGGCTCTTTTGTTCTTTCAACAAGCGCGTGAGTTAGATTTTCTAACTGTGCACGAGATAGAGTCAATGCTAAGTGTTTTGGACCAGTTGCATCCATTGTGATGAACGGCTGATTGATCTCTGTAGAATTAGTTCCTGATAGTTCGATTTTAGCTTTTTCAGCCGCATCACGAAGGCGCTGTAGTGCCATTTTGTCATTGCGTAAATCTATACCATTTTCTTTTTTGAATTCATCAAGCATCCAATTGATAATTGCATTATCAAAGTCGTCACCACCTAAGTGAGTATCGCCATTAGTTGATAATACTTCAAAGACACCATCACCGATCTCTAGAATAGAAATATCAAATGTACCGCCACCAAGGTCAAAGACGGCAATTTTTTTGTCTCCACCTTTGTCTAAACCATAAGCTAAAGCAGCAGCAGTTGGTTCTGGAATGATACGTTTAACATCAAGACCTGCAATACGACCAGCGTCTTTTGTCGATTGACGTTGAGAGTCGTTAAAGTAAGCAGGAACAGTAATGATTGCTTCTGTAACTTTTTCGCCAAGATAAGCTTCTGCAGTCTCTTTCATTTTAACGAGGATCTGAGCACTGATCTCTTCTGGTGTTAACATTTTACCGTCGATTTCAAAGACAGCGTCACCATTAGCGTTCTTAGATACTTTGTACGGTACGTGTGTTGTTTCGCCAGCAACTTCACTTTGTTTACGACCAATGAAGCGTTTAGCGGAATAAATTGTTTTCTCAGGATTAGTCACAGCTTGACGCTTTGCTGGTACGCCAACTAGTCTTTCGTTTCCTTTAAAAGAAACGACCGACGGTGTTGTACGGCCACCCTCAGAGTTTGTAATGACAACAGGCGTGCCACCTTCCATGACGGCAACACAAGAGTTTGTCGTACCTAGGTCAATACCTATGATTTTACCTTTGCGTTTTTGTGTATCTGCCATATTTTCTCCTATTCCTCAGTCTCTTGTTTGTCTTGTTTTGTTTCTTTCTTAGGTGTCTTAGCGACTTTTACACGAGCTGGACGAATTGTCTTATCGCCTAAGCGGTAGCCACGTGTTAACTCTTCAATGATCATGCCTTCAGCATGATCATGGGTCTCTTGTGTTTCTACTGCTTCATGCGCGTGAGGATCAAATTGTGTTCCTTTTGAGTCAAAGCTTTGGACACCATGATTATTTAATACATCTTTAAATTGGGTAAGGATCATTGAAAAACCTTGCGCCCAGTTGCGCAATTCATCAGATCCTTGTGAAGAAAAACGCAACGCGTTTTCCAAATTATCCATCGGTTGTAAAAGATCACAAACAACGTCTTCAATGGCATAACGTATGATATCTTGTTTTTCTTTTTGCATCCGTTTGCGCGCATTTTCCGATTCTGCTAACGAGCGCAGGTATTTATCTTTAAATTCTGTTGTTTGCTTTGTAAGCCTATCAACTTCTTGCGTCAAAAAATCTGTACTGCAAGTACTTGATTGTTGTTCTGTTTGATCGTCTGGAGTGCTCTGTGGATTTTCCTCAGAGGGTTGATCGTTCTGGTTATTCATCTTGTGCTCCTTCAGGACTTTGATCTTCGAGTAAATGTTTAGAAGACTGCAATAAATGGTTCTGCTCCTTTTGCTCTAAATAGGTTGTCGATTGAGAGGGTTGGCGATATTGCAGCTTAAACTTATAAAGAGATCTTGTTAGTGTTTCACTCATTTTATTAGCGTATTCATTCATTAACGCAAAAACTTCACTGTAAGGCATGCGTGTAGGCCCTAAAAGGCCTAAACTACCCACTATAGTGTGATTAATGCGGTAAGGTATGGCTATAAACGTACAATGAGATCCATTGGGGGAGTGCTTTAAGAGATCGTCACCGATCCAAAATAGCAATTTTTTTTCAGCTTGTGCTTGAGATAATAAGTTGTGCATTTCTCGAGTGTTTTCAAAAAGCTCAAGGCCATTGGCCAGAGCTAAAGGATCGTTGAATTCGGGGTAAGTAAGAAGGTGTGAAAAACCTGTACGGTATAGATCTTCTTTAGAAAAGTTTGCATAACCGACAATATAGCGGATCATGACCTCTTCATAAAATTGTTTAGCGATTTTTTCTTCGTTATCTTCTAGTGGAAAGGGTAATGGACGGCCAGTTAACTGCCATATGAAATATCCCTCAATTCGTTTTAGAGAAAAAGCGCTGAGTTTTACATCTGTTAAAAGAGTCTCAGTCTTAATCAACCCAAAATCAGTTACCAATACACATAAGACGCGATCTTTATCAATACTGACTAATTTAACATCTAAAATGAAATCGTGATCAAAACGAGGAGACGATATGCATACAGCATATCCAGTAGTGCGACTGAGCTTTTCGGCTACGAGGTTCAAAAAAGCCGCTGGCTCTTTAGTCTCGATATTTGGCCATTCTTCATCAATATCTGCATGCTCAATTTTTTCAGAGGCAAGCTCTGCATAAAGCTTATAAGCTTTAGACGTTGGTATACGTCCACCAGAAGAGTGTTGTTGGGTCAAGAACCCCTTATCCTCAAGTTTTGCAAAATAGTTACGGATAGTTGCAGAGCTGAGCTCTTCGAAGCCGTTTTCTCGAAGTGTGTTGGAGCCAACGGGCTTACCCGATTTAAGGTAAAGCTCGACCATTCCAACTAAGACTCTAAATTCACGGTCACTTTTCTTAGACCGCTTCAATATTACGGACTTCATTATGCTCATATGTATTCATCTAATTTGCTAGAAGAATACTCATTATACAAAAGAAATCGAAAAGGGTCAAGAAATTTAGCACTCAATTGATGAGAGTGCTGAATTAATTTCTAAGCAATTATATATCAATGATATGCAAAATATAAAATTTTCATTAACATTATTTTTTATAAATGGGTGAGTTAGCAAGAAAGGTTAGGGTTTGGAAACCCTAACCCTAACCTTAAACTTTTACTATAAACTGTATTGCTTTGCGACGTAAGCAAATGTTTGATCGTAATCGATGTACAATGTAAAATTTTGATTTGTTTTATTAACTAATTTAGTTAAATGGGACATGCTTTTAAATTTAACATCGGTAACAGACATTTCTTCAAAAGAAGGGCCAATTGCTCGAGGGTTAGTAATATATTCTACATGTCTTCGATTAATCGATTTATAACCTAATTTTGCCTTGTTTTCATTTATCTCTTCAACAACTTGTTGTATATTTTTCCATTCTTTTGCAAATTTATCCATGATAGTTTTTATTTTATACTCGGATTTATCATTAAAAAACATGCAAATACGAGCAATTAAACTATATTTGGTAAAGTTTAATTCACCTTTTGAATCTACGTACAGTGTACCTTTGACTTTAGCTGCATTAAAAACAGTTTCAGTAACAAAATGTGTAAGATTTCTATCATCGAAAAACTTTTTACAAAGTTTTGTCGCCTCAGCGGAATCAGGCTTATAACCCAAATAATTTATAAGTTTGTCTTGATTATCTTCATGAATTTGTTTTCTTGTCTTATTGGACATTGTTGATTTCTGACCAAACACATAATCAAGTGTTTGAGCAATTGTTGAACTAATTATATTTCCCATATATTGCCTATTAATAATATTATAAACTATATAAT